>JAXIHJ010000099.1:0-13492 GCA_034189755.1 Planctomycetota bacterium | reverse complement strand
AAAAAAAAGAAGAAAATCGTCCACGCTTGCCCGCCGCAGTCCCGGCGCGCCGGGGTCGAAGGGCGGATTACGAATTACGGATTACGGTTTCAACAAGCCGCGAACGACGCGAACAAAAAAGCCCTGACCCATCGCCTGTCGGGTATGGCAGCCGGGTAACCTGTGAGTTGCCCTTTGCCTTGGCCTGCGATAACGTGGCATTCAGGATTCATGACGAGATGGCCTTCCAAGGAGTTCGTGGATGACGTCCCAAAGTAAGCTGGCACTGGTAATCCTGGCGATTGTGTTTGTCCTGCTGGGACCCTACTTCATCTGGCACGAGCAGATGGATGCGTACTTTGCCTCCGAGAGCTACCGGCAATGGCTGATATCCGTTCGGCCTTATGCATGGATGGTCGGCATCGGCCTGATCGTCTGCGACCTGTTCCTGCCGATCCCAGTGCCTCCCATAATGGCAGCCATGGGAACTCTGTATGGGACAATTGTAGGTGGACTCATTGCGACGACGGGGTCGATCCTTGCCGGACTGTGCGCGTACGGATTGTCTCGGGTGCTGGGTCTCAAGGCGGCTCGATTCCTTGCCAGCGAAAGTGAACTTGCCCACATGCAACGCTTCTTCGATTCCTGGGGTGCCGCCGGTATCATCGCATCGAGGGCGTTGCCGGTGGTCCCCGAGGTCATGACGATCCTGGCGGGCCTGGCAAAGATGCACTTCGGGCGGTTCATGCTATCGCTCATCTTGGGTTCCGTTCCCGTGGGAGTTGCCTTAGCCTGGGTCGGCGAGAGGGCCCGGGCCTCGTCGTCGCTCTTGGTCGTATTGACGCTCATTCCGGCGTGCGGATGGTGCGTCTACGTGGTGGCGACCGGTCGACGGCGAAGGGCGATTCGGTGTCGGATGCCGGAGCGGCGTAACGGGGCCGGATGACGAGTCATTACTGCGACGTCGTTGTCGAACGAAGCCGGTCATGATAACATCCGGATCATCCGGCACGCAGGCGGGGCCGCGTTGCGGCAGATAGGTTCTTTGCAGGGCTTTGCATGAAGACTAAAGGACAAATCGAGGCCGAGATCAGCGAGGCCATCATCAAGTTCGAGCGCGAATACATGGGGCGCGGCCCCGAAGAGACCCGCTCCTACCTTCTTGGTGACATAAGCTTGGTCCGACTCCGGGGCGTGCCGACTCCAGCAGAGAAGCAACTGGCAGACTCCTCCGGCGGAGTGGTGGAAGTCGTCGCCACAGGCGCTCCGGCAGGCATGAGAGAGCCGGTGGCGGAGAATTATACGGCCCTCGTTCTTCTGGATCACCTGTTGGCCCACCTTGGCTACCAAGTCCTGAAAGACCGGATCGCACAAGGTTGATCATTGAGGCACGACGAACGGGAGATCTTCGGCAATAAAGGAGATAGGCCTATGAGCACTGTACTGCATGAGTCCATACGACCGAATCCCTGCGGCGACAGGCCGGTGATCCATCCTACCGCCTACGTGGACTCAACAGCCCAGGTAATCGGGCATGTGAAGATCGGCCCGTACGTATATATCGGGCCCAATGCGGTCATTCGCGCCGATGAGGCAGATGACGATGGCCATGTGTGCCCAATCATCATCGGGGATGAATGCAATGTTCAGGATGGTGTGATCATTCATGCCTTGGCGGGCACAGAAGTCACGATCGAGCCACGGACCTCCTTGGCTCACGGCGCGATCGTTCACGGACCGTGCAGAATCGGCGAGGAAGGCTTCATCGGGTTTGGAGCGGTCGTCTTCAACTCCAGATGTGATCGGGGCGTATTCGTTGCATCCCGCGCCGTTGTCGAGAATGTGAACGTACCGGCAGACACCTTCATCCCTGCATTCACCTTCCTCTCCCAGGATAGGATAAATCGGCTTCGAAAAACGGAACCTCAAGAGCGCAGCTTCATGGCAGACGTCGTCAAGGCGAATCGTGGACTGGCCGAAGGTTACCAAGGCCTCACGGAGGCAAGATGAGTCAACAATGGCTGAACAGTCCGACGTCGCAGTGATCATGGGCTCCGAAGTGCACACGAAGTCCGTGGAGGGGATAGCGCAGCCTTCGTACAGACACGATCTGCGAGGTGTTCGACGCCTCGAAGCGGGAGCTTGAAGTGGCGATCGCCAGCATTCTCGGTCGTCGGGTGACCCGATCGAAATTCACGATGGACCCAAGTCCGGAGATGGCTTTCTCTTGTTCTCCCTGGCAGCAGATGACGCGCAGACAAAGATACCAATGGGCAACGCGAGGCGGCAACAGCCACAACAATGCCGAGGTCCGGGGCCTGCTTGCTCCGCTCGGCACGCACCTGAGCAAGGCGGGCGTGACGCCCCGCGTGGCTATGGCCGCAATGCGACACTCGTCGCTGGACCTGACCATGAACATCTACACCGATCCGGTGCTGCTGGACGTCGGCGCTGCGGTCGATGCACTTCCTACCTTCTCAGCCGACAGACAGGCCGCTCCGTTGGCGACTATGCCCGGGTGAAGACGTCCGTAGAGTGATTCACCGTCGCTCCAGCCGTAACCATGACCCACAGCCATGAACTGCACATAGTCACGAAAGATGTCAGGGCTTAGCGGCCAGCGAGCGTAGGGGTTGTGGGCAACAAGGATTGCATGGTCGACCCAGCAGTGGTTGTCGCAGCTGTAGTGCCGAGCCTCTTGGACAGCCCAGGCATCGTGCAAGGCACCATCGCTAGCATCTGTCGTTGTCTCGTGCCACAGTGTCGTGATGGGATGGGGATGCCACTCTCGCATTTTTTCCTCAATCACAACAACAACGCTGACTCTTGTGAAACCTGGAAAGCCGGTCGGCTTGATCAAGGCCCCGTTCGGCTGACGCCTCCGGAGGAGTCTACCCTCTGGAAAGAACTTCGTCGTGACGGGGCCAGCAGGCCCGCCAGTTCGTGTGTCAATGGGGCAGGTGATCTGCTCCTCGCCATATAAGGCTGATACCAGTTGCACTCGAAACGTGGATACCGGTGTCCGGAGTTTCGGTGCCAACACGAGGATGTTGGGAACATCATCTGCAAATTGCTTGTTGGCCGTGTCTAAGGATTTCTCGATGAGGTCGCCATCGTGGCCACACCAAGCTTGCCCCTCTGGTGAACGTTCTCGATACGGAGCCTTCACTTCCACCCCAACATCTTGCAGATCAATCACGGTTAGCATGTCGAGCATCTTCGCCCCGCGACCAGATGCGTCATCGCGAACGGGCAAGCGCAAGCGACCAGCCAAGAACCAGCAGGTCATGCACTCTGCCATGGCGGAACGAAAATTTGCAGGGTTTCTGCTGGCAAGCCTTGCGTGAAGGTCTGCTTCCTTGGAACCGGTGAAGAATCCGCAAGCGTAGGCACAGTAAACGTACGCCTCCCAAGCCGCCCTTACCGCACGACCGTGCATCATTCGCATCGCCGCAAGCCTATCCGATGGCCTGGGGCCGCAGGCGCAAAGAAAGCCAAGCCTTTGAAGCAATTCTTCGGTCGGGTTGGCTCGCCAGTCCTCCCGGACCCTATGTGGAATGACCTCCGACAGAACGTCAGTGGGAGGCTGAACGAGTGTCGATTGCGGAGGCGCGCCGCTCCCATTCATGTCGTGGCCATGGTCCATGTTCGCCACGAGTCTAGCATGTCATGCATCCGATGTCTTCAGCTTCGGCCAGGCCTTGACGCCCCAATCCCTGCACGAAAGCTTGCACGTGGGTACGAGCGCTTGTACGAATCCTTGCACGGATTGCAGGCCGGGGGAGGCGACGGCTGGCACGTCGTGGCAGAATCGCAGGGCCAGCCGGCTGTCAGCACGTCGGCGACAAGGGCCATAGCGCTTTGGGACTGCGCAACAAAGACGCCTCCTGGCGGCTGTTGTCACCGGGAGGCGTTCTGGTCTGAAAAGCGGGCGATGGGATTCGAACCCACGACGTCCAGCTTGGGAAGCTGGCATTCTACCACTGAATTACGCCCGCAAAATCCATAAAAGTTTCGTTCAGATAGAAGTATTATCATCAGTTTACACAGTAATACAAGCAAGCCAAATCCACACTGCGGCGAGACGGGGACCAGACTGCGGCGCAGGTAGATAGGGCAAGCTTTTCGGCTCGGCCAACAGCAATTGGGCTTCAGGTCCTAATCTCGCAGCTCGACGTTCCAGTAGGCTGCATCGAGGAACTGCTTCCACGAGGCATATTTTTCACTGGTCAGTTGAAGCGCGACAACCGGCGAGCGTTTGGGCTTGACGGGTTCGGTTATGATTCTCATGCCGGCCCGCCAGGGGGTTCGCCCGCCCTTGCGGACATTGCACTGGACGCAGCAGCAGACAACGTTGGCCCAATTGGCCTGTCCGCCTTGGCTGCGTGGAATGACATGATCAAGACTGAGTTCCGAGGTCGGAAACTTGTGGCCGCAATACTGGCAGCGATTTCGGTCACGGGCAAAGATGTTGCGGCGATTAAACTTTACCGCCCGTCGCGGCAGGCGATCATAGAACAGCAGCCGGATAATACGCGGCACGGCTAGCTCAAAGCGGACGCAGTGAATCCATTCGTGATGCTCCCGCTCGTATCTGGCCTTGTACTCGCTGACCTCTCGCCAGGACTCAAAGTCGTAGCCAAGCCACTCCTGCTGCTCAACGGAGACTATCTCGGCAAT
Organism: Planctomycetota bacterium; assembly: GCA_034189755.1. Lineage (GTDB taxonomy): Bacteria > Planctomycetota > Phycisphaerae > SM23-33 > SM23-33 > JAXIHJ01. The sequence goes on along the minus strand of JAXIHJ010000099.1, from coordinate 8,833 downwards.
CTGCTTAAAGAGCATGCAGAACGCCCGCCGGGCCGAAACGACCCTGACTGCGGCGTAGTGCTTATTGAGCACCAGCACGCTGCTGTTCAACGCACTATGTCCGGCAGCAAGCATTATGGTCGTAAGCCTCCTGCGTACTAGCCTAGCAGCCATAACTATAGCATTTCGGTCGGAATCCGCAAGGGTTGTTGGCAACGGGTAAGGCTTCCGAATGGCTACGGCTCGGCGATACAACCTTGTATCCACAGGGAGAATGGGGTTGACATGTCCACCTCGCACGTCATACTGGACGATTCGTTATCGAGAATTTCTTTCAGCCGGCAGGTGGAATAAGTAATGAAGACGTATATGGCCAAGAAAAGTGAAGTCGTCGCCAAGTGGTATGTGGCGGATGTTTCCGGCAAGGTGCTGGGCCGTGCAGCAACCCAAATTGCTACAATCCTGATGGGCAAGCACCGGCCGGAATACACCCCTCATGTGGATACAGGCGATTTCGTGATTGTCGTCAACGCCGAGAAGGTCAGGGTAACCGGCAGCGCCAAGCTGACCGATCGCATCTACCAGCGATACAGCGGCTATCCCGGCGGCAGGAACGTCAAGACCCTCGCCGAGATGCTAGCTTCGAATCCGGCGAAGGTTCTGCGGGAGGCCGTCAGAAGAATGCTGCCGAAGACAAAGCTCGGCACCGCTATGTTGCAGAAACTGAAGGTGTACGCCGGCGGCGAGCATCCGCACCAGGCCCAGCAGCCGGAACCATTGACGCTTAAATAAGTCTTCAGAGGAAATAAGTATCTATGGCAGAAGAAAACGAAAAAGTACAGGCACAGCCGGACGAACCCACACCAAAGGCTTCGTCGGCCGAGACGGCAACTGAGCCGCCCGCAGCCGAGCAGGCCAAGGCGGAAACATCCTTCCCAAAGCAAGAGTCTCTGACCGCCCCACCGCTGCCGGAGGGCACCCATTACATCTGGGGTACCGGACGGCGGAAAAAATCGGTCGCTCGCGTGCGGATCCGGCCGGGAACAGGACAGATACTCATCAACAAGCGCCAAGTGGATGACTACTTTCACCACGAAAAAGACCGCCAGGTGATTCTCGCTCCGCTGTCTGCGGCCGGCGCGGTACGGTCCTGGGACGTATGGGCCAACGTTGGCGGCGGTGGAAGCACCGGCCAGGCCGGTGCGGTTGCGCTTGGGATGGCAAGGGCGATCATCAAGGCACTGCCGGAACTTGAGGCTGCGCTCCGCGACAAGGGCCTGCTGACACGCGATGCCCGAATGAGCGAAAGGAAGAAATACGGTCAGAAAGGCGCCCGCAAGCGGTTCCAGTTCTCCAAGAGATAAACCGCAACATGAGAACGAAGTTCAGACCCCGGCGCTTGCGAGGACCAGTGCCGGGGTTTTTCATCAATAACCAGAGAGATGTGGGAGCTGCTCATGACAAATTCCGACAAGAATATCCGCGCGATTTTGATTGGCGGCAGTGGATATACCGGCTTGGAGACGATCCGCTGGCTGCGGCGGCATCCGAACGTCGAGATTATCGGCATCTACGGCCCAAAAGACGAGCTTGGCCCGATGCATCAGTTTCATCCCATGTTGAGCGGGCTGACGGGCCTGTCGCAGGAGCTTTTCCAGGCCGATAAGCTCACCTCGCTCGATGCCGAGTTGGCTATACTCTGCGTGCCGCACAAGGTAGCCATGAGCTACGTCCCGGCGCTGCGGAAGGCCGGCCTGCGGGTGATTGACTTCTCGGCTGACTACCGTTTCGGCGATAAGGCTGTGTATGAAAAATGGTACTGTCCGCACACCGATGCGTCGCACCTGGCTGAAGCGGTGTACGGCCTGCCGGAATACTTCGCCGAACGGATCGCCTCAGCCGAGCTTGTCGCCAACCCCGGCTGCTACCCCACCAGCGCTATCCTGCCGCTTGCGCCGGTGCTGAAGGCCGGGCTGATCGAGCCGACAGGCATCGTCGTAAACGCCATAAGCGGCGTCAGCGGCGCCGGCCGGTCGCCAAGCTCGAAGACTCACTTTCCACAGCGGAACGAAAACTTCGAGCCTTACGGCGTGGGCAGCCACCGTCACATGCCGGAGATCGAACAGGTGCTCGCCGATATCACCGGCCGGGAGGTAGACTCGCTGTTTCAACCGCACCTGTGCCCCATGGATCGCGGTATCCTTTCGACCATTTACGCTGCGCCGAGCCGCGACGTAACGAGCGAGCAACTTGTGGAGGTTCTTCAGGCGGCCTATGCCGACGCGCCGTTCGTCCGCGTGCGAACCGACGTGCTGCCGGCGACGAAATACGTCAGCTATACGAACTTCTGCGACGTGGGCGCACAAATCGCCAAAGGCCGCGTGATACTCTTCGGCGCGCTGGACAACTTGCTGAAGGGCGCCGCCACGCAGGCCATCCAGAATATGAACCTGATGTTCGGCCTCGATGAGACTACCGGACTATACTGATTTCGGATTGGGAAGAATGTAATGTCCATCACCCGTCACATCACGCTGCCGGCCGGCTTTGCCGCAGCCGGGGTTGCCTGCGGGATAAAGCAAAGCGGCAAGAAGGACCTGGCCATTATCGCCGCCGAGCGCGACGCCGCAGCGGCTGTCCTGACGACGCAGAATCAGGTCGTCGGCGCGCCTGTGCTCTGGTGCCGCAAGCTGCTGCCCCGTGGCTACGGTCGTGTCCGCGGCATTGTTGTTAACTCCGGCTGCTCCAACGCCTGCACGGGAAAGGCCGGCTTGAAAGACGCCGGGGCCATGGCCCGCCAGACGGCCCAACAACTGGGATGCGACACCGAGAAGGTGCTTGTCGCCTCCACGGGCGTTATTGGCCACCGGCTGGAAATGGCTAAGGTTCGCGCCGGCATCGACGCGGCGGCCAAGCAGCTTGGAACGAAAAAAGATTCGGCCGTCCTCAACGCAATAATGACGACCGATACACGCCAGAAGCACGCCGTCGTGCGGGTGAACATCGGCGGCAAGAATATTGCCATCGCCGGTATCGTCAAAGGTTCCGGCATGGTCGCACCTTCGATGGCGACGATGATAGCCATCATCACCACCGATGCCGCCGTAGCGCCGGCGGCGCTGCACAAGGCGCTGACCGCCGCGGCGACGGCGAGCTTCAACACCATCACTATCGACTCGGACACCAGCACGTCTGATACGGTGGTCGTGCTGGCCTCCGGCGCCGCCGGCAACAAGAACATTACCCATCGGACGGCATCCTATCAGAAGTTCGCCGTTGCGCTGGCGGAACTCTGCCGCCGCCTGGCCTGCGCGGTTGTCGCCGATGGCGAGGGGGCGAACAAGCTAGTCGAGATAACCGTCCGCGGCGCACGGAACGCAAGCGAAGCCGTAGCCGCTGCAAAGTCCGTCGCCAACTCGCCGCTTCTAAAGTGCGCCATCCACGGAGGTGACCCGAACTGGGGGCGGATTGTTATGGCGCTCGGCAAGTCGGCTGCGAAAGTCGTTCCGGAAAAGCTCTCCGTCAAAATCGGCGGCACCACGGTTTTCGCCGGCGGTCGCGGCCAAAAGTTCAATCTGAAAAAGGTCGCCAAATACATGGCAGGTAAAAAAATCAACATCCTCTGCGACCTGCGACTGGGCAAAGGCTGCTTCACCGCCCTGACCTGCGACCTGTCCCGCCGGTATGTAACTATCAACGCCGATTACCATACGTAGCGGCCGATTTGCCGATTAGCCGACACCTCGTTTTTGCCGATTTTTCCCCTTCGCGCTGTAGCGTGATGTGATATAATATAGTATATTACTAGAGTATATGTAAAAACTGCCCGTGGAGGTGGTAAAACGTGTCTAGCGAGCAAGTTCGAAGAAAGCTCAAGATCGTTCTGTTCATCGTGTTGAGTTTCGCGGCGATGTGCTGACGAAATATGTACGCGTAATCAGTGGACAACTTGTTCTCATACCATAGGCTCGCAAGTCGGCGAGCCTTATTTTTCCCGCCCCAGCCGGTGAATGAACTCCACTTCGCCGATGGTTTCCACCCCCAGTGATTGGGCTTTTTTAGCCTTTGTACCGGGCGATTTGCCGACCACGACAAAGTCGGTGCCCGTCGAGACGCTTGAAGCCGCCCTTCCGCCGGCGTTTTTGACGGCCTGCTCAGCCTCTTGGCGAGAAAAACCTTCCAAGGTGCCGGTAACGACCACCGTCTTTCCCGCAAGCGGGCGGGCGCCTGTCGTGGCTTGCCTTTCAGCGATTAGTTTCACGCCTGCGTCCTTCAATCGGCGGATTGTCTCACAGCCGGCCTTGCCTGCGAAAAACCGATGAACGCTTTCCGCGATGACCGGTCCGATCTCGTCAATCTCCGTAAGTGCCTCGATAGGCGCGGCGGCAATCTTATCAACGTCGCCGAAGTGCTCGGCGAGCACCTGTGCCGCCCTGTCGCCCACGTGGCGAACGCCCAGGCCGCTCAGCAGGCGAGCCAAGCCGCGGCCCTTACTGGTTTCAATCGCGTCCAGCAGGTTCGTCGCGGACTTCTCGGCCATGCGTTCCAGGGCAAGAAGGTCATCTTTCTTAAGGCTGTACAGGTCGGCGAAATGCTTCACCAGGCCGGCGTCGACAAGCTGGTCGATAATCGCCGGGCCCAGGTTCTCGATGTCCATCTGGTTCCGCATGCCAAAATGGAGCAGAGCGTCTTTCAACGTAGCCGGACACTCAGGATTGGTGCACCGCAGGTATACGCCGCCTTCGTCACGGACCACCTCGCCTTCACATACCGGGCATTTCTTCGGCTGGCGGATCGAGCGAGCGCCCGGCGGGCGTTTATCATGCTGCACCTGCACCACCTGCGGGATAATCTCACCGGCTTTTTCCACAAGAATTGTGTCGCCCACTCGCACGTCCAGGCGCTCGATCTGGTCAAAGTTATGCAGTGAGGCGTTGGAGACGGTTGTGCCGGTGAGCTGCACCGGGTCAAAATGTGCCACCGGCGTAATCGTACCCAGCCTGCCTACCTGGAAGCTCACCTCCCGCAGCACCGTTTCGGCCCGCTGGGCGGCATACTTATATGCGATGCACCAGCGTGGATACTTACTGGTCGCACCGAGTTGCTCACGCAGGGCAAGCTCGTCCACCTTAACCACCATGCCGTCGGTTTCGTAGTCCACCTCGTTGCGCTTCGTCAGCCAGTTACGGATTGTCTCCAGCGCTCCGTCGATGTTATCGCAGACGGACCTGAACCGACCGACCGGCACGCCCCATTCTGCGAACCGCTCCATAATCAGGCAGGCACGGTCGGCGATGCGTGCGGACATCCGGCCAAAGCCGTGTGCGACAAACGACAATTCCCGCTCGGCGACGATTCGTGGGTCAAGCTGCTTGAGCGCTCCGGCTGTGCCGTTGCGCGGATTAGCGAGTGTCTCCAGACCGGCTGCGGCGCGGGCGGCGTTGAAGGCGATGAAACCGCTCAACGGCCAATACACCTCGCCGCGGACCTCCACCACATCGGGGATGCCCTTGCCTTCCAGCCTAAGCGGAACGGCCCGGATGGTCCGAACGTTCGCCGTAACATCGTCGCCCCGCCGGCCGTCGCCCCGCGTGGCGGCCAGTGCAAGCTTGCCGGCTTCGTAACGAAGCGAAATCGCCACGCCGTCAATTTTCGGATCGACGATGTAATGAAAAACCACCCCGCCCAGTACTTTTCGAACACGGTCGTCGAACTTCCGCACCTCCTGTTCGTTATAGGTATTGTCGATACTGAGCATCGGTGCCGAATGCGTAATGGTCTGGAAGCCTGCGGCAGGTTCGCCTCCGACACGTTGTGTGGGCGAATCCGGCGTAATCAGTTTCGGATGCCTTTTCTCCAGGCGCTTAAGCTCAGCTACGAGTGCGTCGTATCGGCGGTCGGAGATTTTCGGGGCAGCTTCGACATAGTACAGGCGGTCGTGCCGCCGAAGCTCCCGCCGAAGCTCTTCGATGCGATCTTTATCGTTCATCTTTGCTCGCCACAGCCTACCCGTTTAGCCGTCGTCGCAACGACGACGAGGCACAATGTTCAACTTTAGGCGGCGTTGGCCAGCCGGTCAAGACCATTGACACATAGCCGCATCGCCGATATCATGGTTCGATTCGACCCTCATGCATGTTTCCTTCGGCGTGAAGGCGAGTAATAAAGGAGCCAAGACCCGTGGCAGGTGAATTAGCCGGCAAGAAGATTCTGCTCGTCGATGACGACCGCGACATCCTGACCTCCATGCAGGCTGCCCTGGGGCCCATGGAGCCGGAAATACTGGTCGCCACCGACGGCAACGACGCCGTCGCACAGGCCGAACAGCACAACCCCGACCTGGTCGTGCTGGACCTGATGCTGCCCAAGCGCAGTGGCTTTCTGGTAACCGAGAAGCTCAAGCGAGGCAAGGACCGCACCGACCCGCCACGGATTATTATGATCACGGGCAACCAGGGCACTCGGCATAAGACATACGCCGACAGCTTGGGGGTCGATGCGTATCTCAATAAACCATTCCGGATGGAAAAGCTGATCGAAGCAGTCCAGAAGCTGCTGGGATGACTCCGACAAACATTGAAAGTAAAAAGTTCTTTTCGACAAAACGGGCTTGTTTCCCGGAGTCATTGCTACTAGACTAACCGGGCATACAGGTAAAGGTAGATAGGGACGGCAGGTTGGCCTGCCGATGGTAAGGGCGTGTGGCCCGGTGGTGGGCGGGTAAGTGAGAGCATGAGTAACACCGTAGAGATCAAGAAGGGCATCGTAGCTGAACATCGTAGGCATGAGTACGACACTGGTTCGTCGGAAGTGCAAATCGCGCTGTTGACGGCGCGGATTAACCATCTGACCGAGCATCTGAAGACGCACAAGAAGGACCACGCCTCTCGCCGGGGACTGCTGAAGATGGTGGGCAAAAGAAGCAGCCTGCTAAAGTACCTTTCCAACACCGCCCCTGAACGCTACGCGCAGATTATTGGCAAGTTAGGGCTGCGAAAGTAGTTTTCGCACGGCGCGTGGATTTCCGCAGCCAAAAGGCCCGGTAGCCTCAAAAGCATTGTGTATGCGCCGGGCTGGTAAAGGCTGTTAGTCTGTGGAAACGACCAGATGGATGTAGGCATAATAAAGGATGGCTGCGCAGTGCAGCCAGGAAGGATTGACAAGAGATGACAGTAGTGAAAGTTGAACGAGAAATTGCAGGACGGACGTTGTCCCTGGAGACAGGCAGGGTCGCCTGCCAGGCCCATGGTGCGGTATGGGTCCAGTACGGCGATACCGTCGTGCTGTCCACGGTGTTGACGGCCCCGCCGATACGGGAAATCGATTATTTCCCGCTTTACGTGGATTATCGCGAGAACCAGTATGCCGCCGGCAAGGTGCCTGGCGGCTTCTTCAAACGTGAGGGCAGGCCTTCCACGAAGGAAATCCTCACGATGCGGATGATCGACCGGCCTAACCGGCCGCTGTTCCCCAAGGATTTCAAGGACGAAGTTCAGGTCCAGTGCCTGGTGCTCAGCACCGACAACGAGAACGACCCGGACATGCTGGCAATGATCGGTGCGTCGGCGGCGCTGGCTATCAGTCCAACCCCGTACCAGGGACCGGTCGGTGTGGCCCGCGTCGGTTACGTAAACGGTGAATTCGCAATCAACCCCACGCATACCGACCTGGAAAACAGCGAGATGGACCTGGTGGTGGTCGGCCCGGCCGAAGGCGTCAACATGATCGAGCTAACGGGCAGGGAAGTGCCCGACGAGATTGTCGCCGACGGTATCGGCAAGGGGTTCGATGTCTGCAAAACGATCATCGAGATGGTTAACGAACTCGCCGGCCAGGTGGACGTAAAGAAGAAATACGAACCTGCGCCGATACCCGATGAGCTTATAACACTCGTAGGGGAAAAATACGGTGAGCGTATCAGCCAGGCCAAGCAGATTAAGGCCAAGGTCGAGCGAGGCGAGGCGATCTCGGCCGTCCGCGAGGAGCTGCTGGGCGAGCTTTGCCCCGAAGGCGCCGAGGAAGAACCGGCATACAGCCCCGCACAGGTAAAAGAGGCATTTTACAAGACAGAAGGCAAGATTCAGCGCGAGTTGATTCTGGCCGGCACCCGTCCCGACGGGCGGGCGATGGATGAGATTCGCCCGCTGGGCATCGAGGTGGGCGTGCTGCCTCGCACGCACGGCTCGGCGATTTTCAGCCGCGGCGAAACACAGGCGCTCGTAACGGCCACGCTGGGCACGCCGCGCGACCAACAGATTATCGACGGCCTTCTGGAAGAATACAAAAAGCCCTTCATGCTGCACTACAACTTCCCGCCCTTCTGCGTTGGCGAGATTCGTCCGATACGCGGGCCTGGCAGGCGGGAGATCGGCCACGGCGCCCTGGCGGAAAAAAGCCTCCAGGTGGTCATGCCCACGTCAGAGAATTTCCCTTACACCGTTCGTGTGGTAGCCGACATGCTGGAATCGAACGGCTCGACGTCGATGGCGACGGTCTGCGGCGCGACGCTGGCGATGATGGATGCCGGCGTGCCGATTGCCCGCCCCGTCGCCGGTATCAGCATCGGCATGGTCAGCAACGATGAGAAGTACGTGCTGCTGACCGACATCGTCGGCGAAGAAGACTTCCACGGCGATATGGACTTCAAGGTCGCCGGCACGGAAAAGGGCATTACGGGCATCCAGTTGGACATGAAGGCCCGCTTTCTGCCTCAGGACAGGATGGCCGACGTGCTGGCCCAGGCCCGTCAGGCGAGGCTGCATCTGCTGGAGGAAATCCAGAAGGTCCTGCCTGCGCCGCGAGAGAACATCAGCCGGTTCGCGCCGCGGATGCTTACCATTAAGATAGACCCCGA
>JAXIHJ010000098.1:0-20328 GCA_034189755.1 Planctomycetota bacterium | reverse complement strand
AAGAAGAAAAATCGTCCACACCTGCCTACCTGACCGGCCCGCCTGCCCCTTGCGGAGCAAGGCCGGCAGGTAGGGCAGGCAGGGGTAGGCGGGGCGCTAAGCGAGCGGTGCCGTTAAAAGCCCTTTGTCTTAACGCCGAACGGCTGAAGCAGTTTCGCCAGCGGCTGGCGGTATTTTTCGCTCAGGGGGCTTAGCGGCAGCCGGAGCCTGTTTTCGATCATGCCGGCCATGGCCATCGCGGCCTTGACGGGTATAGGGTTGGTCTCGACGAACATGCCCTTGAACAGCCCGAAGAGCTTCAGGTGCTGCTTGCATGCCGCGGCCATATCGCCGGCGAGCATTGCATCGCACAGCTTGCGAATCTCGGCGGGCAGTATGTTCGCCAGTACGCTGATAACGCCCGAACCGCCGACCGAGCAGATGGGCAGCGTCAGCGAGTCGTCGCCTGAGAGGATGGTGATATTACATGCTGCCGCGACGGCACTGGCCATGTCCAGCTTGCCGGTGGCTTCCTTTACCGCGACGACCTGATCGATCTCGTTGTACATCTTTACGACCGTCTCGGCGGATATCTCGATGCCCGTCCTGCCGGGAATGTTGTACAGCACGATGGGCAGTCCGGCCTCGGCCAGCCGCTGGATGTGCTCGAACATGCCGTGCTGCGTGGGTTTGTTGTAGTAGGGGTTGACCACGAGACATGCGTCGGCGCCGGCGTCTTTGGCGTGTTTGGTCAGCCGCAACGCCTCGGCTGTGGAGTTGCTGCCCGTTCCGGCGATGACGACCGCCCGCCCGGCGGCGCGCTCGACCGTGAACTCGATTACCTTGTCATGCTCGGCGTGGCTGAGCGTTGGGCTTTCGCCCGTCGTGCCGCATGGCACAAGCCCCTGCGTGCCGTTTTCCAACTGGAAATCTATCAGTCTGCCGAAGGCGTCGAAGTCCACCTCGTCGCCGGTAAACGGCGTAACCAAGGCCACCATCGAACCCTGCAATTTCAGCCGTTCTGTCATATCCAAAACCTTTCTGTTTATCTTGTCAGCCGTTTCATTTCGGCCACCGCCTCGCGCAGGCCCGTGAAAACGGCCCGGGCGATTATGGAATGGCCTATGTTGAACTCGTCGAAGCCTTCCATGGCCGCGACGGGCGCTATGTTTTGATAGGTCAGCCCGTGGCCGCCGTGTACGGTCAGCCCGGCGTCCAGCCCGGCGGTAAGTCCGGTATGAATTTCTTCCAGTGCGGTTTTGACCTTTTCGGCCCGCTGCTGGCCGCCGTGCAGCAGGAAGGCGTTGGCGTATCGCCCGGTGTGTATCTCGACGGCGTCGCAGCCGGCCTGCTTTGAAGCCTGAATCTGCTTCAGCTCCGGATCAATGAACGCGCTGACGACGATGCCCGCCTTTTGCAGCGCCGCGGTAACTTCAGCCAGCCTCGCGGCGTGGGCGACGGCGTCCAGGCCGCCCTCGGTGGTAACCTCCTGCCGTTTTTCCGGCACGAGCGTAGCCTGGTCGGGCTTGAGGTCCAGGGCAATGTCAACGATCTCGGCGTCCATGGACATTTCCATGTTCAGCTTGGCGCGGACGGTTTGCTTCAGCAGCCTGGCGTCGCGGTCGTTGATGTGCCGGCGGTCGACGCGCAGGTGGAACGTGATGCAGTCGGCGCCGCCGAGAACGGCTTCGGCGGCTGCCAGAATCGGATCCGGCTCCACCGTGCGCCTCGCCTGGCGGACAGTCGCCACGTGATCGATATTTACGCCCAAACCTGCCATGAGTTCGCTCCCTGGCCCGACGGGTTATTGTAAGGAGCTTTTCCGGCTTTGCCAGTGCTAAGAGTCCCTAAACAAACATAATGCCACGTGAGTAAGTTTTAGTGAAGCACGAATCCCGCTCGCTTCCGGTCGCGGCTAGTTGAACACCATGCGAACGTGATTTCGCCGAAAACTAGCCGCGAGCGGAAGCGAGCGGGCTTACTTCTGCCCGTAGGTTGCATCAGGTCCGTGCTTGCGGAGGAAGTGTTTATCAAGCAACTGTTGCTGAATCGCAGGTGATTTCGGCTTGAGGCTAAGCGTTTCGCTTGCCAGGCGGGCCAGGTATTCCAGGACGAAGGCGTTTTCGGCTGCTTCGTGCGGAGTTTTTCCCCACGTGAACGGCCCGTGGCTGTTTACCAGCACGGCCGGAACCAGCATCGCGTCCAGCTCGGCGAACCGCTCGACAATGACCTTGCCGGTGTTGGTTTCGTAGTCGCCGGCGATTTCAGCCGGCAGCATCCGCCTGGTACAGAGGACCGGGCCATAAAAATTATCCGCGTGCGTCGTGCCAAGCGGGGGAATTTCCTTCCGCGCCTGCGCCCAGGCCGTGGCGAACAAACTGTGCGTGTGAGAAACACCGCCGATTTGGTTAAACGCCCGGTAAAGCTCCAGGTGCGTAAGCGTGTCGCTGCTGGGATTAAGCTCTCCCTCGACCGTCTGGCCGCTGGCCAGCGATACGGCCACCATGTGCCCGGGTTTCATCTCCGCGTACGGCACGCCGGAAGGCTTGATAACCATGCAGCCGGCGTCGCGGTCGATACCGCTTACGTTGCCCCAGGTCCGGATGACCAGACCGTCGGCGACCAACTGCAAGTTCGCCTCGCAGACCTGCTTTTTAAGTTCTTCAAGCATCGTTCCGTCCGCCGTGGGAGGCAGATCCCTATTTCCTTGCCTTGTTTTGGATTTCCAGCAGTTTTTTCATAACGCCGTACAGGTTGCCTTTCCACTTGTTCGTTCCGAATGCGTCGTGGAGTTGTTTGTAGAGTTTGTAGAGATGCTTGTAAACGGCGTGTGCCTTTGCGTCGGGCTTGTATATTTTGGTTTTCAGGCCAGTCATGGCCTTTTGGGCGGCGGTGAAGCTGTTGTGTCCTCCGGCCTTTTTGCCGGCTGCGACCGCACCGGCGATGGCTGCCCCGAGCGCACAGGTTTGTGCGGAGCGGGAGATCTTCATCGGCCTGCCCGTAACGTCGGCGTAAAGCTGCATTACCAGCGGGTTCTTCTCGGCTATGCCGCCGCAGTTTACAACCTGGCGGACCTTCACGCCGTACTGCTCGAACCGGTTGATAATGGTCAAGGCCCCGAAGGCGGTGGCCTCGATTAGTGCCCGGTATATCTCAGCCGGCCTGGTGTAGAGCGTCTGGCCCAGCAGCAGGCCTGTCAGACGCTGATCGACCAGGATGGTGCGGTTGCCGTTGTTCCAGTCCAGCGCCAGCAGGCCCGATTCGCCGGCCCGCAGCCTGGCGGCGGCCTTGGTGAGCTGCTCGTGCGAGCCGGCAGCGATGCCTCCGGGCCGGATGTAATTGACGAACCAGTTGAAGATATCGCCGACGGCGGACTGGCCCGCCTCCAGGCCGAAGTAGCCCGGCAGTATGCTGCCCGGCACGATGCCGCACAGCCCCGGGATATCGGCGAGCTTTTTGCCCATCGGTGCGACCATCATGTCGCACGTGCTGGTGCCGATAATCTTGACCAGCGTGCCCGGCCGAATACCCGCGCCGACGGCACCCAGGTGTGCGTCGAACGCGCCGGCGGCTACGGGAATGCCCGCCGGCAGTTTCGTTCGCCTGGCCCACCGGTCGGTAAGGCCGCCGACGGCCTTGTCGATGGCGTATGTTCTGGTCTGGAGCCTGTCGCGCAGACGGCTGAGCTTCGGATCGAAGGCGGCCAGGAACCGCTTGTCGGGGTAGCCGCCCCATGCGTCGTTGTACATCGCCTTGTGGCCGGCGGCGCAGACGCAGGCGGTCATCGTGCCGGGCGATTCGGTGCCGGTCAGCATGGCGGGTATCCAATCGGCGATTTCGACCCAACTGTAGGCCGCGTCGAAAACCTTCGGCGCGGTTCGCAGACAGTGCAGGACCTTGCTGAAAAACCACTCGCTGCTGTACGTCCCGCCGCACTTGGCCAGGTAGCGAGGCCGGGTTTTGCGGGCGCGGGCGGTAATCTGCTCAGCCTCGGCGACGGCGGTGTGGTCTTTCCACAGCCAGGCCATGGCCGAGGGATTTTTTGCGAATCGCCGGTCGAAGGCGAGCGCCCGCCCGGCCTTGTCCACCGGCAGGGGGGTCGAGCCTGTAGTGTCAACGCCGATGCCGATTACGTCGGCCGGCTTAAAGCCGCGAACCGTTCGCCCGGCCTGGGCCAGTGCCTTCCGGATACTAATCTCCGCACCGGTGAGGTAGTCCGCCGGATGCTGGCGGGCGAGGTTCGTCTCGCCGGTAAGAATGACGCCCTGGTCGCCGTGTGCGTAATTCCATACGGCGGTGGCCACTTCCCGCCCGTTTGCGGTGTTGACCAGCAGCGTTCGGACAGAGTTTGTGCCGTAATCCAATCCGAGGGCATACTTTGTCATTTTTCGGTTCCCGGTTAGGATGGCAGATCAATTTCCAGTGGATTAGGCATGATAATAATCGCGGCTGGACGCGATTTCCAGTTCGGTGCGCGCAAAAAAAGAGGGCGTGACGCTGCTTGCTCAAGGCACCGTCATCGCCCTTCGCCTTGGTAGAGGCCCCTCTCATCGTGAGGCTCTACTTGCGAAACTCCGGAGGAGGAGGAACCGGAGTCATATCCAGTGGGCGCTCATCTCCACTGGTCTCGCAAGGCGTCTCAAAACCTCTACCACATGGAACCTCAGACGATCATGCCTTCAGGAGGAGTCAGGCACAGCGTAAGCAGGCGCTCATCTCCGCTTACGTCCGATCGTCGCGTTGTCGAGGCTCCATAAGCTATGAGGCTCATCGCAAAACCTCTTTAACTGCCTTCCGCACTGCAAAGTGGAAGACTCGCATTAGCTCCTCGATCAAACTTTACTACTTGTCAAAAAACACCGCCTAAGCCGGCGGTACGCCTCTCTTCGAGCCGCTCCCTCGCTTCTTCCTGACGCCGCACGTCAAGCACGTGCGACAGCATAGCCGACCACTGTTGAGCTGTGATTGGCCGCGTCAGGTAGTTCGCGCCACCAATACGTGCAGCCAACTCATGGCCTCCACAGCCGGAGTTACCCACAACGGTAACCGGACAGCGGTGCCAGCGGTTGTGCAGCCATTTCAGTATCCTTCCCGTCCTCACTGCATCCTCGCTTGTGGCAAGTATTACAAGGGCCACTTTTCCGGTCGGGGCATTCCGCATCAAATCCTCCGCCCGCCGGTACGCGACCATGTATCCCTTATTCAGTTCTGATAAACACCAAGCTACCTGCTCGGCTTCACCTCTGTCCGTGCAAACCATTACAATACACGGACGACTGACTACCGGCCTCAGCGCCGGAAGCCCATATTGCTCCCTCTCACTCACTTCAATAAACTCCCTCGAAACATCAGGCTCGCTATACTTATTGGCAACTGCCGTGCCGGGACAGTGGGTGGGAGTTCGTGTTTCTCGTATCTTCTTTGCAGGCAAGGGATAAGAGGACATGATTTTTTTAGGCTCTCCTGTGTTTGTTCGCGGCTTGCAGTGCGCCTGTAGCGGAATGCGTCGGCGGCTGTTGCTGGTTGGGGCGCCGGCTGTCGCAAATTGCACCGTGCGACGGACAGCCACAAGCGATGGTTGCCCTTACGTCTCTACCGGTATCGGTTGCAGGAATGATAAAACATGAATCGCGTTAGGGATTGTGGCGGCAGCGGGGTGGTGCAGGCCTATTCCAGCCCCAGCGAGCGTATCTTCCGCAGCAGCGTGCTGCGATGGATTTGCAACATTCTTGAGGCGGCGGAACGATTGTAGTCGCTCAGTTCCAGTGCCCGGCGGATCGCGTGTGCTTCGGCCTCGGCCAGCGTGAGTCCCAGCGGCACCGAATCGGTCAGCGGCATACGATCCGGCGCGGTCTTGAGAGGCTGGGGTTCGGCATAACTTGCGTATCCATCCTCCCAGACGTCATACGCCGGCGGCATAGGCGGCACGTCGGCGGCATATAATCGCTCCACGTACCCGCACAGTTCCCGCACGTTGCCCGGCCAGGCGTACTGCCGCAACGTCCTGCGAAGCGGCGTGCTCAGACGCCGGATAGGCATGTTGTAGTGACGGGCGTGATAATCGAGGTAGTAGTCCAGGAGGGGCTCGATGTCTTCCGGCCTGTCGCGAAGGGGCTGAATTTGAATCCGCACGATGTTCAGACGGTGATACAGGTCTTTGCGGAACGTCCCTTCCGCAATGGACTTAGCCAGGCTTCGATTGGTCGAGGCGATGAACCGGACGTTCACCGGAATAGGCTTGGCGGCACCGACAGGGGTAACTTCGCGTTCCTGGATCAGCCGGAGGAGTTTCGACTGTAGGTGGAAGGCCAGTTCGCCGACCTCGTCCAGCAGGAGCGTCCCGCCTTCAGCGGCACGGACGGCACCCATTGTATCATTCGACGCACCGGTAAACGCACCCTTCATGTGGCCGTAGAACTGGCTTTCAAAGAGGCTTTCACCGAGGCCGGGACAGTTGACGGGAATGAACGGACCGTTTATGCGGTTGGACCGCATATGTATGCGGCGGGCCAGCAACTCCTTGCCTGTGCCGGATTCGCCTTCCAACAGGACGACGCAATCATGCAAAGCCACTGCGTCTGCGGTTCGGAGTACCTGCTGGAATAGTGCGCTCCCGCCCACCAACACAACGTTGTCGGCGAGTTCCGCCTCTTGCGGCGAGCGTTCCGCAAGGTAAGCAGATTGTCCTCCTCCACTGTTTACCATGAGCCTTCTTGAGCACTCCTAGTTTTCGAGCCTCTCTTCTTACAAAGCGCCGTGTTTGAGCGGGACACGACACGCCCTTCTGAACTTATGCTGAACTTATACCACGACTTCCGCATTTTGGCAAGAGGAAATTGCTATTTTTTTTGTGTGCATTTCCTGCTTGTAACTGGTTTTCGCAGCCTGTTTTACAAGCCTAAAACCGTAACACCTTATCCGGCCGGGACTTGCGATTCCGTCGGCGGCTGATAGGGCTGAAAAAGCAGGAAATTGCAACAAAATACGCGGCAAAATCGGTCAGTTTAACCTGGAGGTTCCGGCGGCGGGTTGTTTTCGTCGTCCTGGCTGGGCGGCTGCGGCGGGACGGGACGTTCGACGGTTTCGACTACGGCGGTTCTGGCTATCATGTCGCCGATCCGCTGCCGTCTGCGGCTGAGGATTGGCACTATCAGCAGCAGCGGCAGCAGCGGCCAGGAAAACTCCATAATCTTCGTAACATTTCTCAGAAACACGCCGCGGAAATCGGGACGTTTGCCCGCGTCGCCGACCACGCGCAGCGACATCAGCATCTTGCCGAGCGTTGCGCCCAGGCGATACTCCATGACGATGCAGTACGCCACGTACATCAGCCTGGCCGCGATGGACGCGATTATCAGCCTCCCGGCCAGCTCACTCTGGCGGATAAGCTCCATGGTCTGGCGGACCGATAGCCTTTGCTCGGCAATTTTGCGCAGTTCTTCCACGGCCTCAGGCTGCAACAGCAGCATCGTCGTCGAGGAGATCGCCACGAACAGCAACAGGTCGATGGCACCGGCCAGTGCCCGCTTCGGCAGGCTGCCCGGAATTATGTTGACCGGCAGAGCGAACGGCATGGGAAGCGTTCGCCGCCGAAGAAATAACATCGGTATCAACAAGGCCGCCAGCGCACCCCACTGGACGTATTCCTGAAGTTTGTAGGCGAAACCGCTAGCCGGCTTCCTGTCGAAAACTTCCAGCCGCCGGGCCGGGTCGAGCCTGCCGGTCAGGTCGCAGCAGGCCAGGTACAAATCATCGGCTTCCGGCCACACCAGGGCTATCCGCTCGCCCAGGCGGGTGACGAGCGGGGCGGCCGCCTGCTTCCAGTCGGCCGGCTCTTGTTTGGCCGTCATGATGGGCTGGAAGTCGAAGCTCATTTTCTCCGGCGTCAGCGTTGCGATCGTTCCTGTCAGCCGGTCCGGGTTTTGGCCTGGTGTGGCCAGGACAAGCCCGACTCTGCCGCCGACCGCCAACATGCCCAACACCCGATGCGACCTGAGTTGACGAGGCAGCGGCACGTCCTGCCAGGCGCCGTTTAGCCAGGCGGCAAGGCGATTATCGGCCGGGTCGCCACCGGCGATGAATATGTAAAGTGCGTCGCCGAGCGCTGCGGCGAAGACACGGCCGTCGTCTGTCAGGTGCACGCCGTCCAGGTCGGTCAGGTGCTCCCACTGTCCCGATGCGTTCTGAAAGACGCCCAGCCGGACTAATCGGGCGGACCGGTCCGTATCCTCGGCGGTTACCGGAGGCGCGGCTTCTGCGGCTGTTCGGGGCACTATCGCCACGAGGCAGGGCCCAGCCCGCCCGGCAAGGCCCGAGGCGCCGCAGGCAGCCAGGACCGCCGCGTCAGCTGGCCAGCGGTCCAGTTGCGGGTTCAGGCCGGTGGCCTGGTCGTTGCCGCTTAAGCCGAACGTAAGATAGCCTGTCGGGCGGGCGAACAGGACGTGAAGCCTGCCGCCTGCCGCCGCTATTGCGGCGGGTTGGCCTGATATCTCGCGGGCGATCCATTTCCATTTATGACCGGCGGCCTTGGCGACGACGTCGAACGTTTGATTATTCTTCGCCGCGGTCCTGACAAGCCAGATTCCCCGGCTGTTGCCTGCCAGCGACAGCGTTCGCGCGGGCGCGCCTTTGCCAAACGTCCCGGCCGTCAGTGTGCAAAGGACTACGACTGCGATAATTGGCATGGTGCGTCGGCGGTTCACTCCGGGTTGCCTTTCTTCGTCAGGCCGCTGTCGACCTGCGTCTGGTCGAGTCCGCCCGGCAGGTTGTCCCAAAAACGGGCGGCGGCGGGGGGGTTGCCTTTCGGGGCTGTGGTCATCTCCGAAATGACCAGCCGGAGGCTGCGAACCGGGCTGTCCAGCCCGGGCCAGCGGATCCACTCGATCCGAATGTCACTCGGCATTACGGCGGCGCAGTCTGCATCCTCGGCGGCGATGGACTTGTAGTTTTTCAGATACGCCGTCATTACGCGCCGACCGTCGGCGGCGAACAGGTTCACCTTGTAAGGCCGACGCGGCTTGCTGTCGGACCAGTGGAAGTAAACCTCACGCCTGAACAGCAGGCGGTTGGTAATCGGCTGGCGGTCGAGGTAGGTTACGACGTACGCGCAGGGGTCGCTGGACATCGCCAGCGCAACTGTCGGCGGGTGCGTAAAGTCGGTCGGCAGCTCGAAGACGCCAAGCAGGGCCAGTATCTGGTTCGGGTCGATTGGCAGGGCGTCAACGCCGGGCGCCGCGGCGAGTTCCTGTCGGCCCCACCACGCCCCGCCACGGTCGCCGAGGCGCAGCCAGAGGTAATACACGCCGTCGGCGATGCTGCTGCCGGTCTGGAACAGCTTCGAGCCGGCCTCTCGGCCGATCAGCACGAAATCGTGCGGGCCGAGCGGGTTATCGCCTTTTTGCATCAGCAAAAGCCCGTTTGGGCTGGCCAGCGGGCTGGTTGAACCCCACTTGAAGGTTCGCCCCTTTTCGTCGGCCATCGTTACGGCGATATTGGCCCGCGCCCATAGACGTGGTACGGCCGCGGCGTTGGCGTTGTATTCACAGACAAGCTGGTCCAGCGACACGAACGTTTCAGGGCAGCGCTCGCATCCGGCGACGCCCCATGACAGCGCAGCCGCCAATATCAGGCCGTACGGGTGCCTCATTCCGATTCGTCCTCGATGTCCTGGTTGAGTATCTCGCTGAGTTGTCCGCTGACGGCGGCGATTTTCTGCTCGTCCATCTGCGGATTGGTTACTTCGCAGGTTTTGCCGTCGCCTTTGAAGTGCATTTTCCAGACCTCGGTCCCGTCGTCCATGCGCACCATGCCGTCGTAGACCAGCAGTTTCTTTCTCATCAGCACCAGTGCCAGGACGAACCGGAAACTCACCTTGATCGGCTGCTCTTCGTTGCTTAGCCGCTCGAAAAAGTTAATCAACAGGTCGTCGTCAACGAAGAGTTTTTTCTTTTCATCAGGCCGGGGCGCCAGCGACCGCCAGACGCCGTACAGGTTCGGGTCCTGAGACTGCTCGTTGGCCTGCCAGCAGGCAGGGCAGTAGTCCTCGCGCAAAAAAACCTCGTCGGGGTCGTCGGCTTCGCGCAGTGTGGCGACAAGCTCCTGGCCCGGCTCGAACCGCACTCCACAGCGGCAGCACGCGCCGCTGACCTCGGAGATGTTTTTGTAGGAAGAGTCTTTAGCCATTACTGAAAAATTCCAAGTTCCAATAATCCAAACAGCAATTCTATAGAAGTTTCTTTGTCGCCTGTTCGATAGTTTCCAGCAATTCGGTCGCCTTCGCCAGGTCGTCGGCTGAAGACTTGCGGATTTCCTCGGCAGCCTTTTTGTCGTCCACCTGCGGTATATTGATGCGGACGTTGAAATCGCTGAGCTTCGCAGCAGCCGCAGCAAGCACCGCCGCGGCCAACAGATCGGTTATCAGGTACGGGTTGCACCTGGCCGAAAGTTCCAGCAGGTCCGCCAATACCGCCAGCGCCAGCTTGGTCGCCTCGCGCGGCACGTCGATGGCCGCAGCCGTCGCCAACTGTACGGCTTGGTCCTTTTCGGGCGAGTCCTCTTGGCGCATCGTCGCCTGATAGAGTTTATATGCAGCCACGTCATCGGCAACAAGGTCCTGGAACATCCGCCTGGCCCGTTCCAGCCGGTCGCCAAGGTGGGCGTAAAGCTCCTCGTGCTCGGCGAACTTCTTTTTGCCTCGCGTGAAATTCAGGGCCATCTCGCCCAGCGCTACGCCCAGCGCCCCGACCACGCCGGCTACCGACCCGCCGCCGGGCGTGGGCGTCTTGGAAGCAGTCGCGGCTATAAAGTCCGTTACCGACATGTTGAGAAGATTGTCTTTTTCCATCTGTTTGGCTCTCCGTATTTCCTGTTCGCCTTAACTGTAGAGTGCCAGAATACCGTTATTCTCATCGGGCAACAATGCCGGGGTGTGTTCTAAACCGGGAATTGCAAATTGAAAATTGCAATTTTCAATTCTGATCCAGCATCTCCGGTTGCGGCGTTGTAACTGTTACCACGAATCCGCCTGAGAGATATTTCCGGCCGACCCGAAGCACGTCGGCCGGTTTGACGGCGCGGTAGTGTCGGGTAAGCTTATTGTGGAAGTCGTGCCCCAGGCCGTACAGCTCGTCCAGGGCAGCCTGTATCGACAGCGCCTCCATCGACTGGTTTTCCAGCAGCTTCGCCGTCAGGATAGCACCGACGGCGCGGTCGATTTCCCGTTGCGTGGGTTTGTAGTTTGCAGCCCGGCGAAGATGTTTTCTGATAATCCGAATGACCTGTCCGGCTTTTTCCGGCTGGCATGCGGCGTGGGTGATGAACGCCCCCGGCGCCAGGCCAGGCCAATTGTATGCGTGCACCACGTAGACAAGCTGCCGGCCTCGCAGCTCGCTGTGCAGCCAGCCGGCCGGCAAACGATATCCGCTGATGATTGTATCCAGCACGTCGAGGGCAAAGCGGTCTTGAAGGTTGTCAATCGTCATTCCCGGCACAGCCACCATAATCGCCGCCTGCTTGTTGGTGGTTTTCAGCACGTGCAGCTCGCCGCCGTCGGCGACCTTGCGCGCCGCGGGTGCGGGCAGTGCGTCCGCGGGTTTGCGTCCGGCGGGCAGGCCGGAGAAAAGTTTCTCCACGGCCCGGCGGGTGCAGGCGAGGTCGAACTCGCCATAGACGGCCAGCACGCTGTCGCCGCCGGTAATCCACCTGTCGTGCCATGCCTTTGCCTGCGCTACGGTGGCCGTGCGGATAATCTTTTCGTCGCCGACCGGCAGCAGGCGGTAGGGCGAGTTCGTGAAAAACTTGTCGCGGAAGAATTTTTGCAACTGCCCGAACCAGTGCTCGTCGCCCTGTTTGATTCGGGCCAGCAGCACCGGCCGGAGGATTTCCAGCTCTTTTTGGTCGAACGTCGGCCTTGATATGACTTCGGCGAAGATCTCGATCGCCTCGTCGAAACTGTCTTGCAGCACTGTCGCCTGCCAATAGAGGCTGTTATTGCCGCCGTCGCCGGAGATGCTTCCTCCGGCATTGTCGAAGAACTCGTCAATCTGCCCGGCCGTGTAGTTTTCGGTGCCTCGCGTGGCCAGTGCAGCCATCAGCGCCGACAGGCCGTTGGTCCGTTCCGTCTCGGTCAGGACGCCGCCACCGGCGACGTATGCCATCGAGACCAGCCCCGTATCCGCCGGCTGGAGTATAACGCGCAGTCCGTTTTTCAGTTTGAAGGTCTGTTTGTCATATTTCTTTGCGCTTCCGGCTCCGGCTGCCGGGTCGTGGTCAAGCTTCGGCGCCATGCGTGTAATTACCATGCGGTCGAACGTGAAGTATTTTCGTGCAACGTTGCGAACCTGCCCGGCGGTTACAGCCTGGATGCGTTCGGTGTAGTTTTTGGAGAACATCACGTCGCCGGTGCTCATGTAGTCGGTTGCGAGCGTCGCGGCGACGGACTCGGCCGTTTGCTGCGAGTGTACGTAGTCGGCGACCTTCTGGCGTTTGGCGCGGTCGAGTTCAGCTTCGCCTATGCCTTTTTCGGCCACGGCCCGCAGTTCATCGAGGATAGCCTGCTCGGCGGCGTCGGCTTTATCCGGCTCGGAGCGGAAGGCGACCGTAAAGAGGCCCTTTCCCCAGCCCGGCGTCCAGGAGGTGGTGCTGATCGAGGTCGCCAGCCGTTTTTCGCGTTTGATTTTTCGGACCAGCCAGCTGGCCCGGCCGCTGCTGAGCACGTAGGAAAGCACGTCCAGTGCGTAGAGGTCTTCGTGCGACAGCGGCACCGTCTGGAAACTCATTCGCTGCATTGTGTTTTTCAGGCTCCGGCAGGATCGCACCGCGCGCCGTATGCCTGTGATCGGCCTGACTTCCGGCAGGGACAAATCCGGCGCTCGCCCCGGCGCGAAGCCCGCGAACGCCCGGCGTATTCGAGCCAGAACGGCCTCGGCGTCCACGTCGCCGACCACGCAGAATACCATGTTCTGCGGAACGTACATCCGCCGGTGGTAGGCCAGTACGTCCGCGCGGGTGATCTTCGCCAACGGCGCAGCCCAGCCTATGACCGGCACAGCCGCCGGGTGTTGGCTGAAAGCTCCGGCTGTATGGGCGTACCACATCTGCCGGTTGGGCGAGTCCTTGCCCATCTCCAGCTCGCGCTGCACTACGCCGTGTTCTCGCTCGAAATCTTCCCGGGTAATCGCCGCCCTGGCCAGCCAGTCGGCTATCAGGTCGACGCATTCCGTTGTTTTGTCGGCCGCTGCGGAAATGTAGTAACACGTGGAGTCCAGCGAGGTGTAGGCGTTCGACTGCCCGCCGATGTCGGCGATGCGATTGGAGGTCTGCCGGGCCTGCCCGGCCGCCGTCTCATGGGCGGCGCCCTTGGCGACGAGGTGCTCGACGAGATGGCTCAGCCCGCAGCCCAGCCACTCGCGTTCGTACAGCCCTCCGGCCCGAACGTATGCCCGAACGCACACCACCGGCGAGGTCCGCATAGGCTTGATGGCAACGGTCAGGCCGTTGGCAAGCTTCGCCACGACCACGCCGTCGTCGGTAACGACGCGCTCGGAAACATCGAGCGGCGGTGTGCGCCGGCCTGCGGCCGACGGCTTAACAGACGGCGGCTTAACAGACGACAACTTAACGGGCGATTCGCAACCGAGCAACAAAACCATCGCCACGAGTGCGGCTACGGTAAGCTCCTTCGGAGGTTTCATGGCACGTCCTTAGATTCGTCGTGGGGATTGCGACAGCTATTGACCCGCCCG
Source organism: Planctomycetota bacterium (assembly GCA_034189755.1). Taxonomy (GTDB): domain Bacteria; phylum Planctomycetota; class Phycisphaerae; order SM23-33; family SM23-33; genus JAXIHJ01. Next base: position 6,607 of record JAXIHJ010000098.1, on the reverse strand, counting down.
CCTGCTGCTGGTTTCCACCTCGTTGAGATACGCCAGTGTCCTGTCCAGTTCGTTCTTAAGATGACGGACCCGCAGCAGGCTTCGGACGCGGGTGATAAGTTCCAGGCGGTTGACCGGCTTGGTAATGAAATCGTCCGTGCCGGATTCCACCGCGCGTTCGATGTCGCTCAGCTCGTTCAGGGCCGTAACCATGATGATTGGAATGTCGCGCATCTGCGGGTCGGTTTTGAGCTTCCGGCAGACCTCGAAACCGCTCATGCGAGGCATCATGATGTCCAGCAGTATGAGGTCGGGGTTCTCATCCTGGACCTTCTGGAGGGCGTCGACGCCGTTGGTGGCGGTGTAGACCTTGCATCCCAGCGAATCCAGATACGCCACCAGCAGTTCGAGGTTCTGCGTGTTGTCATCGACGACGAGGATATTACTCTGTGAAACCTTCGCCTCGTCCACAGTCGAGACTGGCTTTTCAGCCGGCTTGTCCGTCATGTCGTTTTCTCCGGGAAAGCTGCCGTCAAGTATTGCAGGCCGCGAGAATACCGTCGCGGCGTCGCAATAGCAACCGTGCTTTGCAGGCCGGGCGAGGTGGATTGGCAATTCCGGCCCGGGCGCATTACTATTGTTTCATGGCGCGACTTTTCGAGGAAGAAGGCACATCCGCGCCCGCCGCAGCGGGCGGGCGCGTTGTCGGCGTGGTGGTCAACGCCAACCTGTGGCGGACGTTCGATTACCTTTGGCCTGATGAACTGGGCGAGCCGGGTCTCGGCCAGCGCGTTCGCGTTCCATTCGGGCCGGGCAATCGCAAAAAGCTGGCGTTCGTCGTCGATACGCTCCGCAGGCCGGGGCGGCATGAACTCAAGGCAGTTGCGGAGCTGCTTGATTCGGAAACGCAGTTCGACCAGCCGCTCTGGAAGCTCGGCGAGTGGCTAAGCCACTACTACATGACCCCGCTCGGCCAGACGTTGGCGGCGATGGTGCCCTCTGCGGTAGGCCGGCACGCCGAACGCACCGAGACGGTGGTGTTTCTGACGGGCCGGAAGAGCGACTGGCCGGCGAAGCTGGGCGCCCGGCAGAAACGCGTGCTGGATGAGTTGTACGAGGCCCGCAAGCAGGGCGTCGAGCCGCTCAGTCTCAAGGAGTTGCTCCGCCACAGCGCCGCGTCGCGCGACAGCGTCAAGCGGCTGGTCGCTCACGGCCTGGTCCGCATGGAAAGCCGCAAGGTGCAGCTTCCGGAGCTGACCGAAAAGACCCAAACCGACCCATTCGAGCTGAACGCAGACCAACAGGCCGTCCTCGGCGACCTGGCGGGCAAACTTGAAGGTGGTTTTTCCGCGACGCTTTTGTACGGCGTTACCGGCAGCGGCAAGACAGAGGTCTACATCCGCGCCATTAGGCGGGTCATCGCCGCAGGCCGACAGGCGATCCTGCTGGTGCCGGAAATCGCCCTGGCTACGCAGACGCTCCAGCGGCTTGTCCAGCGTCTGCCGCGGGTCGCTGTGCTGCACAGCGGCCTGACCGACGCGCAAAGGTCGTTCTACTACCAGCAGACCCGCTCCGGCCACGCCGGCGTCGTCGTAGGCCCGAGAAGCGCCGTCTTCGCGCCGGCGCGAAGGCTGGGACTCATCATCGTGGACGAGGAGCACGAGCCGAGCTACAAGCAGGACACCGCCCCTCGCTATCACGGCCGGGACGTAGCCGTCATGCGCGCCAAACTCGCCGGCGTGCCTATACTGCTCGGCTCGGCTACGCCGTCGCTGGAATCGCTGCACAATGCCGACCAGGGACGATACGACGTGCTCCGCCTGCCGCACCGCATCCGCAACCTGCCCATGCCGAAGCTGCAAATCGTCTCGCTGCGGAAAGAGCTTCAGCCGGGGCGAATCGAGCTGCTCGGCCGAACGCTCACGCTCAAGATGGCCGCCGCGCTGGACCGCGGCGAGCAGGTGATCCTGCTGATGAACCGCCGCGGCTACGCCAGCTACGTGTTCTGTCCGAAGTGCAGGTGGATTCTTTCATGCGAGAACTGCACGCGCACGATGGTGTTTCATCGTGCCACGGAGATGGCCGTCTGCCACTATTGCCAGCACGCCGTCGCGCTGCCGGAGCGGTGCCCTGCCTGCCGGGGCAAGCTGCTGCTGTTCGGCTGGGGCATCCAGCGGATTGAAAGCGAATTGTCGCGGAAGTTTCCCGCCGCCGGCGTGGCCCGCATGGACAGCGACACGATGACCAGCCCGAAACAGTTTCAGAAGGTTTTCGGCGCGTTCGCCGCCGGCGAGGTGGACATACTGCTGGGCACGCAGATGGTGGCCAAGGGTCTGGACTTTCCACGCGTCTCGCTGGTGGGCGTGGTCTCGGCCGATACGTCGCTGGCCATTCCCGACTTCCGGGCGGCTGAACGGACGTTTCAGTTGATCGTCCAGGTGGCGGGCCGGGCCGGCAGGGCGGACCTGCCCGGCGAGGTTGTCGTCCAGACGCTCATACCCGACGAGCCGGCCATCCAGTTGGCCGCCGGGCATGACACCGACGGCTTCGCCGCTTGCGAGCTCCCGATGCGCAAAGAGACCAACCTGCCGCCGTATTCGCGCATTGTCCGCTTTATCATCCGCCACGAGGACGTCAGCCGGGCCGAGCGCGGAGCGAATCAGTTAGGCCGGTATCTTCAGCGGGTGCTTCCCGCCGGCGAGGTCAAGATGCTAGGCCCCCAGCCGGCCGGCGTAAAGAAAGTCCGCAACCGGTTCCGCTTCCAGATCCTTCTCATCGCGGCCCGCCCCGGCCTGGTGCAGCAGTACCTCACGCCTCGAATGGCGGAAATGCTCAAGGATAATCCCGCCGAAGTCATCGCCGACGCCGACCCGGTGAATTTGCTTTGAGGCTCCTGCTGCGGCTCGAGGGGGAGGCATAGTTGCTGATAACGACATCAAAATTGATGAATTGCCAGGTCTGGCACCTATAGCGTGTTTCAACAATTGGTTCCTGGGATGGTCCGGCGCGGCCACTTGGGGTGAGACGTGGGTGGCCAAGACCGATGCGCCTGTGAGTGCAACGGCTACCGATGGCTGGAACTGGCGCGAAGTCCGCGAGCCGTACAGGCCGGAAGAAGGCGCCTGTATTCAGTTCTGGACCACCGATTCCAGCAAGTACATACGGAACGGTGGGGCGGACATAGGCAACTTCAGCATCACTGTCGATTTGTACGAGGACACCAACGCCAACGGGATGTGGGATGAGAATGACGCCCACGTGAACATCAACGACACGATTCGGATGTGGTTCGGAAACGTCAACGGCGATGACACACCGTTTTTCCGTGACGATACCCAGGGCGTTTACTTCGACGACACCGGCTGGGGAAGTAGGTCCCCTGCTGACGCGCCCTTCAACGCCCTCTACAGCAACATTGCCGACAACGCACAGAGTGGGTTCGAGGCCGTCCTCACTTCAACCGCCGTTCCCGAGCCGGGGACGATGTCTCTGCTGGCGATGGGCGGTCTGGCGCTGATTCGTCGGAAACGGAGGCGCGTATGAAGATGAGAAAAACCGAATAGCGAATCCCAACCGATGGGATAGTGAAAACGTCCCACAGGTGGGCTGTCGTCTTCGGGGGAGGCATCATAAGAACAGAGTCGGCCGCGATGTAGGGGGCCACCGCGGCCGGTCTTTTTTGCGCCTTGCTCACCTTGCAGGCGGTGGTATAATCGCGATTGTCGTGGGAGAAAGGGTGTCGCGATGAAGACAGAGCGTGAATAATACTTGGTTGATAATAACGGCAGCAGAACTGCGGTGATTCTTCCCGTTGAACGATATGAACATCTTCTGGAGGACCTGCACGACCTGGCGGTAGTGGCGGAGCGCCGCGAAGAAAAGCCTATCGACATGGAAGCGATGAAGCGGCGGCTGAAGAGAAGATGGAATCCTATAACATTATCTTCAAGCCGTCCGTCGAGAAAGACCTGCGGCGTCTGCCTCGAGGGGTCGTCGGGCGCGTAATGAAGCGGATCGACGCTCTGGTGGCGAACCCCTTGCTGGGGGGCGATCAAACTGTCGGGCAGCAAGGGCTTGTATCGCATTCGGGTTGGTGAATATCGGATAGTATATGAGGTCAATTCACCGTCCAGGGAAATTATCGTTCATTACGTGCGTCACCGGCGCGACATCTACCGCGCATTGTAAGCTGGGCGGCATCAGCTCGATATCCCATTGTCAAAAGACCTTGACCGGCGCTGCGGCTGCGAGTACAAAAAACGGCCTGTAGACCGGTGGTGTGCTTATGCGCCCACTTAACGAACGGTTGGACTATGGCTGCGGCGAAGAAGAAAACTTCCGACAAACTTACCGCCCTGCGGAAGCGGATCGACGAGCTTGACAAGCGGATCGTCGAGCTGCTCAACGAGCGGGCCGAGGTGGTCGTGCAGGTCGGCAAGGCCAAGCTGGCCGAGGGCGGGCCGATTTATGCGCCGGACAGGGAACACGCCGTGCTCCAGCGAATCGCCGAGCTGAATGCCGGGCCGCTGCCGCCAAAGACGCTCCAGGCAATCTACCGCGAGCTGATGAGCGGTTCGTTCGCCCTGGAAAAGCCGCTTCGCATAGGTTTTTTAGGCCCGGAGGGCAGTTTTTCCCACCTGGCGGCGGAGCGGAAGTTCGGCGGGTCGGTGGAGTATCACCCGCTGGCTGACATCCGCGCGGTCTTCGAGGAAGTAGCCCGAGGCCATTGCGACCTGGGCGTGGTGCCCGTCGAAAACAGCCTGGGCGGTGGGGTAATCGACACGCTTGATTCGTTCATCGACGCCAGCGTGCACATCTGTGCCGAGGTGCTCGTGGAGATTCACCACAACCTGCTGGCCAACTGTCCGCCGGAGGAGGTCAAGGTGGTGGCCTCCAAGCCCGAGGTCTTCGCCCAGTGCCGCAACTGGCTCTCGGCGAGCTTCAACGACGTGCAGATGGTGCCGGTCGCCAGCACTTCTCGTGCAGCGGAAATGGCGGCGGCTGAAAAACACCTGGCGGCGATCGGGTCGGCACTGGCGGCGGAGCTGTACGGCCTGAAGATCGTATTCGCCAACATCGAGGACAACCCGAATAACATGACGCGGTTCTTCGTCATATCCAACACGCCGGTCAAACGCACCGGCGACGACAAGACGGCAATCCTGTTCACGACGGCCCACAAGGCCGGGGCGCTGGTCGAAGTGCTTAATATCTTCGCCAGGTGCGGAATAAACTTGACGAACATCGATACGCGACCCTCGAAACGCCGGAACTGGGAATATTACTTCTTTGTGGACGCCGAAGGCCATCACGAGGACGAGAACTTCACCAAGGCCCTGAAGGAAGCGGCCGGCCATTGCGGAGAACTGCATGTGCTGGGAAGTTTCCCACGCGCCACCGAGCCGGTGTAACAGACAGGTCCGCTTGCCCGCCGTAGTCCCGGCGCGCCGGGGCGAAGGCGGGGGGTCTTAGGCCACAGATAAGGATACAATCGCACGCAGAAAGGAACGTAGAATGTCGCGGAAGCTATTTGTGGCCGGTAACTGGAAGATGAATACCTCTCGGCAAAGCGCAGTGAAGCTGGCCGGGGACATGGTTGGTGAAATAGGGCAACTCGACGGGTTGGACATGGTCGTCTGCCCGCCGTTTGTGGTTCTGCCGGCTGTCGCCGAAGCGCTGGCTGGAAGCAATATCGCCCTGGGCGCCCAGAACGTTTTCTATGAGGACAACGGCGCATTCACCGGCGAAATTTCCACCGCCATGCTCAAGGACGCCGGTTGCCGGTACGTCATCATCGGCCACAGCGAGCGCCGCCACGTAATCGGCGAGTCGGACGAGCTGGTCAACCGCAAGGTCATCAAGGCGTTGGCCGACGGGCTGGAGGTCATCTTCTGCGTGGGCGAGCTTCTCGAGGAGCGTCAGGCCGACAAGACCGCGAAGGTCATTCGCCGGCAGGTTCAAATCGGTCTGGAAGGCGTCTCCAGGCAGGCCGTCGCCTCCGTGGTAGTTGCGTACGAGCCGGTCTGGGCCATTGGCACGGGTGTTACCGCCACGCCGGAGCAGGCACAGGAAGTTCACGCGATGATACGCGAACTTTTGAGCGAGATTTATGACCGGGACGTTGCTGATAAGACACGTATCGCATATGGCGGGTCGGTAAAGCCTTCCAATGTGGCTGAGCTTATCGCCCAGCCGGACATAGACGGCGCGCTGGCCGGCGGCGCGAGTCTGAAAGCCGCGGACTTTGCCGCCATCGCCAAGGCCGGGGTATAACCCGCAGCCGACGGCGGCAGTTGTTCGAAGTCAAAGAAAACCGGTGAAATAAGAGTACGACCATGGACATATTTATAATGACGCTGTTTATTGTGATCTGCCTGCTGCTGATTATGGTAATCCTGCTTCAGAAGGGGCGGGGCGGCGGTTTGGGCGCGATGTTCGGCGGCGCCGGCAGCAGCGCGTTCGGTACGCGGACCGGCGATGTCTTTACGTGGGTAACCGTCGTGCTTACGGCGATGTTTCTGCTGATGGCTATCGGCACCACGCTGATCTTTCGCCCGAAGCCCCAAACAGTGGACGTGCCGGTTTTCATGCCGCCGGGACGTTCCACCGACGATATGACGTCCGTCAG
>JAXIHJ010000097.1:0-17949 GCA_034189755.1 Planctomycetota bacterium | reverse complement strand
TCGACCCCGGCGCGCCGGGACTACGGCGGGCAAGCGTGGACGATTTTCTTCTTTTTTTTGAATTTGTGAAATTCGTGTAATTCCTGCCGGCCTTGCTCCGCAAGAGGTAGGCGGGCGTGGACTGTTTTGTGCGCACGGATTTACAAGCTCACTCCGAAAGCAGCTCCGGAAAATAAAAAAAACTTCTCCTTAGCCGGCCTGGACTTACAACGTCAACAGGAGTTTTGCAACGCCGTCTGCGCGCGCAAATCGCGTCATTTCGTAGAAGTTGGGGGCGTGCTATGCGCCTACTAGCCGCGACCTGCCCACCTCCGGTAGGTAGGCGGGGCGACTAAGCGAGCGGTATCTGTTAAACGCTGATTGAAAATCGAATACCGTGAGACTCAGAACTCGGAACATCTTTGCAGCCAACGGGTTGGCAAACCAACACTCAAAAACCCCAATGTTTGAAAAATTTCAAAAAGGCGGTTTGGGGGACCCTAAAAACAGCTAAGTGCTTTTACATGCGAGCCTTACGCAAAAAACGGTTTGGGCGCAATTGGGCGCAATTGGGCGCAACTGGGCGCAATTGGGCGCAATTGGGCGCAACTGGGCGCAATTGGGCGCAATTGGGCGCAATCGGGTGGAATTGGGCGCGAAAGGTTCGTCTCGCCCCGGCCGCCGTAGTCCCGGCGCGCCGGGATCGAAGCTGCTTTTTCGGCCGGTCCGCCCGTCAAAATCTTTGACACGTTCCGGCCTTACTGTACGATGGTATTTTCGCGGCGTTGAAGTCGCGGAGGCGGACTTAGATGAAAGTATCGTTAAACTGGCTGACTGATTACGTGGACGTCTCAATGCCCGCTACGGAGCTTGGCGAGCTGCTGACGCAGATAGGCATCAACTGCGAGCAGATTATCGAGACGGAGACGGACGTCGTGCTCGATCTGGAGGTTACGTCCAACCGGCCTGACCTGCTGGGCCATCTCGGCGTAGCGCGAGAGCTGGCGGCCGCTACCGGCGCCGCGTTCAACCCGCCCGATATCGCCGAGCCGCCGGCTTCCGGCGAGGTCGCCGACCTGGCCGAGGTGGAAGTGCTCGAGCCGGCGCTTTGTCCGCGATACACGGCCAGGGTCATTCGTGGCGTAAAGGTAGGCCCGGCCCCGGCGTCGCTGGCTGAGCGGCTGGAGGCGGTCGGCATACGGAGCGTCAACAACATCGTGGACGCAACCAACTACGTTCTAATGGAATACGCCCAGCCGCTGCACGGGTTCGACTACGACAAGCTCGCCGGGCACAAAATCGTCGTCCGCCGCGCGATGCAGGGCGAAGTGCTTCTCAGCATCGACCAGAGCCACTGCAAGCTGGATGAGAACATGCTCGTCATCGCCGACGCGGAAAAGTGCATCGCCATAGCCGGCGTCATGGGCGGGCTGGATACCGAACTCACCGACGGCACAACGAACGTTCTGATCGAGTCGGCCCGGTTCGACCCGCTGTGCACGCGTCGCACCAGCCGCAGGCTCGGCCTGATGACCGAGAGCAATTACCGCTTCGAGCGCGGCGTTGACCCGGCGGCCGTCGACCGGGCGTCGCTGCGTGCCTGTGCGATGATTGTCGAACTGGCCGGAGGCGAGCTTGCCGCCGGCGTACTGGACGTCTGGGCCGAGCCGTTCGACCCGCGACGGGTGGCGCTTCGGCCGGAACGGACGGACGCACTGCTCGGCATGGACACGCCGGAAAAGCGGCAGTTCGAGATTCTCCGCCGGCTGGGCCTATCGCCAAAGCGCGACGGCGGGCGGATTGTTTGTGCGGTTCCGGCCTACCGGGCGGACCTGAGCCGCGAAGTGGACCTCGTTGAGGAAATAGCCCGCATAGAAGGCTACGACAGGATTCCCGTGGCCGAAAAGGTTTCGCACGAGGTCGCAGGCGAGGGGCTGGCCCAACGTGTTCGCAGGGAGGCGGCCTCGCTGCTTGCGGCGGCGGGCTTCGACGAGACGGTTACGTTCGCCTTCCTCGACGCCGAGGAGACCGCCCTGTTCGGCCAGGCCGAGCCGGTCTGCGTCGACGCATCGAGCCGCAAGACCGACAACGCACTGCGAACGACGCTGCTGGCCAGCCTGCTTCGCGCGTGCAAGGCCAATCAGGACGCCGGCAACGGCGAGGTGAGCCTCTTCGAGCTGGCCGGCGTCTTTAGCCCGCAGCCGGGCGAAGCGATGCCGGCTGAGCATACGGCCGTTGCAATGGTGACCACGGGCAACCTTCGCGACGTTCGCGGCGCGATCGAAGAACTTGCAGCGCGTATCGCACCCGGCTCGAAGCTGGACGTCAGGCCGTCCGCAGCAGCAGGCTTGGCCGACGGCACAACGGCGGAGCTGTTTTTGGACGATGAGCGCTTCGGCGTGCTGGGCGTCGTGGCTAAGGGCGTTCTGGACTATTACGGGCTGGAGCGTGGCGTAGCCGCGGCCGAGGTCGGCTTCGAGTGCCTGCTGGCCCGCGCAGGGAAGCGGCGAACGTATAAGCCCGTGCCGAAGTTCCCGCCCGTCCGGCGCGACCTGTCGCTGATTGTTGATGACGGCCTCACGTGGCGCAAGCTTGTCGATGCGGTCGATTCGGTCGCACAGCCAATGCGCACAGCGGTGGATTACGTTACCACCTTCAGAGGCAAGCCGATACCACACGGCAGGAAGTCCGTCACCATATCGCTTACGTACCGCTCGCCGGACGGCACGCTGCGAAGCGAACAAGTCGATGAACAGGTCCGGGCGATCGTGACGGCGGTGCGGAAAAAATTCAACGCCGAGCTGCGAGCCTAAGCATGACCGCTCCGAACAAACGTCGCCGAAAAAAATTCGTTCCGGCCGCCGAAATCTCAAGATGCGAGCTTCCACCTGCCGATAAGAAGTATGGTATAATAGTGTGGCCAATGCCTCTGCCGTGACCGGCGGATGGCCCGTGTGAAAAGAACCGATACACCCATTTAGGGAAGCTTCGTCCGAGATGCTCCGGCGTCTGGCGGCTGCCCACTTTGACTAATGGGTTCTTCTTCCCGGGCCTCACCGGCACTTTGGTGGAGGCTTTTTTTGCGCGTGCCTCGCGCGAAAGAAAACCGGCCCGCCGACTGCGCGAGTTGGCCGTTGACAGGCAGGCCATGAGACGCGACACACAGCTTTTTGCTTGAAATGTTAGGCATAAAATTCGCATAATGTTGCAGCGCCTCAATTGCCCGCGTAGGCGCGCGGGGACATACGGAGCGAACCGAAGCCATGGTCAGAAGCTACGACGTGGGAATCGATATCGGCGCTGTCAGCGCAACGGCTGCCTTGCTGGCCAGCGAAGACGTTCAGGCGATAGACGGTCTGCGCCGCCTTGGCTGCATCGCCGGCGCGAGGCAGGTTTACGTCAGCCATTATCGCCGCACGCGAGGCAGGCCCATCGAGGCCGCCACGGCACTGCTGGAGCAGATCATTGCCGCCGTCGGCGCAGAGAATGTTACCGGCGTCCGCCTGACAGGCAGCGGCTCGAAGCTCGTCGCAGCCAAGCTCGACGTGCCGGTCGTCAACGAGTTCAAGGCCATTGCCGCAGGTCTGGCCGCCATGGGCATCGAGGCCCGCTGCGTCTTCGAGATGGGCGGCGAAACGAGCAAGTACCTGCACCTCAACCGCAATGACGGCGCCTATGATATCATCGACTATGCCACCAACGGCGACTGTGCCGCGGGCACCGGCTCTTTTCTCGACCAGCAGGCGGGCCGGCTGAAGTTTACCGTCGAGGCCGTCGGCGAGGCTTGTCTGGCCGCCGAACGCACCGCTCAGGTGGCCGGCAGGTGCAGCGTCTTCGCCAAGAGCGACATGATCCACGCCCAGCAGAAGGGTTACAGCCCGGCGGAGGTGCTTCGCGGCCTGGTCGACGCGGTAGCGAGGAACTTTCGCACGGCTGTGGTGCGGTCGCACCCGGTCGAGGCGCCAGTGGCGTTTATCGGCGGAGTGGCAGCCAATGCCGCCGTCGTCCGCGCGATGCGCGAGGCGTTCGAGCTGGACGAATCACAGTTGATCGTGCCCGAGGCCTTTGCGCACGTTCCGGCAGTTGGGGCGGCTATGCTGGCCGGCGCCTCAACCGACGCCGCCGACCTTCGCCACATGGCCAAACTGCGGGCCGCAAGCGACAGCATGCACGGGGTATTCCCCACCGCCGAACCGCTCAACCTGGACCGCGTAGTCCTGCTCCGCGACCATATAAAGCCCTACCAACCTCCCTTAGGCGACGAAAAGATAGACGCCTACCTCGGCATAGACATCGGCAGCGTATCTACCAACGTCGTAGCCATCGACACCGAAGGACAGGTCATTGCGGAGATTTACACCAGCACTCAGGGCCGGCCCATAGAGGTCGTCGCCGAAGCACTGGGCCAGATCGCCACCAACTGGGCCGAGAGGCTGAACGTACGCGGCGTGGGGACGACCGGTTCGGGCAGGGAGCTTATAGGCCATCTCGTCGGGGCCGACACCATCAACGATGAAATCACAGCCCACAAGACCGGCGCGACCTTTGTGGGGGTCAAGATGCTCGGCGGGAGAGTGCCCGACACCATCTTTGAGATAGGCGGGCAGGATTCGAAGTACATCTCGCTACAGGAAGGCGTCGTTGTGGATTTCACGATGAACGATGCTTGCGCCGCGGGCACAGGAAGCTTCCTCCAGGAGCGGGCTGAGGAACTTGAAATTTCCATTTGCGACCAGTTCGCCTCAATGGCACTGGCCAGCGAAGCGCCCGTGCGGCTGGGTGAGCGGTGCACCGTGTTCATGGAGCGCGACGTCAATAACTACCTCCAGCGCGGCGCCGAGAAGGCCGACCTTGTAGCGGGGCTGGCCTACTCGGTGGTGCAGAACTACATCAACCGCGTCGTTCGCGGCCGGCATATCGGCGAGTGCATTTTCTTCCAGGGCGGCACGGCCTACAACGACGCCGTCGCGGCGGCCTTTGCAGCCGTTACCGGCAAGGAGATTATCGTTCCGCCTCACAACGGCGTAATAGGCGCCATAGGCGCTGCCCTGCTGGCGCGCGACAAGATGGAAGCGGGCGAAGACGCTCCGCTCGAGCCGCCGGCTGAGGCAAACGAGCTTGGAACGTATGTCTCGGAAGTTCAGGCTGACGCCGCAACAATGTCGCAATCGCGATTTCGCGGCTACGACCTGTCGGCGGTCGATTACACGCTGCGAGAGTTCACCTGCGCCGGCTGCTCCAACGCCTGCCAGATTCAGCAGTTCACGGTCGAGGGCGAAAAAACCTACTGGGGCGACAAGTGTTCCGACCGCTATCGCAAGCAGGCCAAGAGTGCGCAGAAGCCCGTCATAGAAGACCTGTTTGCTCTGCGGAGCGACTGGCTGCTGGATGAATCGAACCTGCCCGTCCCCGACGCCGGCGCGCCCGTCGTCGGCATACCGCTGACGATGTTCGCACTGGACATGCTGCCGTTCTGGCGGACGCTGCTGGCCGGACTGGGCTATCGGACGGTGTTGAGCAACCCGACCAACAAGCAGATCACCCAGGCCGGCCTGTCAACCGCCGTCGCCGAGCCGTGTTTCCCCATTATCCTGGCCCATGGCCACGTGGCCGAGCTTGCCGGGCGGGACGATGTCGATTTTATCCTGCTGCCCAATATCCTCTCGATGGAAACGAGATGGATGCACAACGAATCGCACCTGTGCCCGTGGCACCAGACGCTGCCGTTCGTAATCCGCCGTGCACCGTCGCTGGCGAGCTGTGTGGACCGCTTTATGACGCCGCTGGTGCGGTTCCGCGAGGGCCGTCGCATGGCCGGCATGGAGCTGACGCGGTATTTCGCCGCACGCGGGATATCCAAACGCCGAATCGCCCGTGCCGTCGCCGCCGCTTATGAGGCGCAGGATGAGTTCCAGAATAAGGCCCTGGCATTCGGCTCTCGCGCACTGGAAACACTCGACCGGACCGGCGCAACGGGCATCGTCGTGGTGGGCCGGCCTTACAACATCCACGATACGGGCGTCAACCTGTCGGTGCCTCGGAAGCTGAGAGACTATTACGGCGTCAACTGCATCCCGCTGGAATTTCTGGATACCGACGACGTGGACATCCGCGACGTCAACGACAACATGTACTGGAACCTAGGCCGGCGGATTTTGGCCGCGGCGAAGACCGTCCGCGACCGGCCTAACCTGCACATTATCCACATCACCAACTTCAAGTGCGGGCCGGACTCGTTCATCCGCCATTTTATCCGCACGGCGTCCGGCAAACCGTTCCTGAGCCTCCAGTTCGACGGGCACAGCAACGACGCCGGGATAATGACGCGATGCGAGGCGTATCTCGATTCCAAGGGCGTACTTCGCCCGTGGCGTAAAGAACCGCTGGCCGCCGCAACCGTATAAAGCCGCAAAGAACGTCGCTCTCGTCGGTCTCGTTTTAGCGCCCAGGAGATTAGGGAATGTCTATATATTGTGCAACGCGAATGGGACGAGTAGAATACGTAACATCAGGGAAGCTTTTCCCGAAATGAAAAGGGTCTGCGGATGGATCGGCTTGTCTTGACCAAGGCGTTTTTAATCGCCGCCGCGGCGGGGGCTGTTGCGTTTCCACTGTTGGCAGCGCGTTCCACAACCCAGCCGACAACCACCACCGCGCCGGCCGGAGCGCGAACAACCGACGAAGGCTGGTTCGCCCCAAGACCAAAAACTCAAAAGCCCCCACTGCCAAAGAAGCCCGTCAGCGTGTTCATTATCCCGATCCGCGAGGAGATTTCCGATAAAACCTTCCGGGCCCTGAAGCGCAAGGTGGTTCGCGTCCGGGCGGGCGGGGCCGACCTTGTCGTGCTGGACATGGACACCTGGGGCGGGCTGGTAACTGCGGCGCTGGACATCGCCCGGCTGATCAAGGTCGAGCTGGAGGACATTTACACGGTATGCTACGTTCGTACGCGAGCGGTTTCGGCCGGTGCGCTGATTGCCTGTGCGTGCGACGAGATTGTCATAACGTCCGTCGGAAAGTTCGGCGACGCAGCGCCGATTTCCTTCGGCGGCCAACTCGGCAAGGTCCAGCGCGAAAAGGTCGAAACCGTCCTGCGGAAGGAATTTGCGGAGTCAGCCGAGCGCAACGGCTACAACGTAGCGCTGGCCGAGAGCATGGTCTCCATCGGCCGGGAGGTCTGGCTGGTGCGGAACGTCCGAACGCGCGAGCTTCGATACGTCCTGCGCAAGGCCTTTCGCGGCAAGGTTCGCATCCCGCCCGGTGTGACGTCGGCGCCGTCCAACCCCAAGGCCGACTGGGAACTGCTGAATATCGTGGTCGACGACGGCGAGCTGCTGACTATGCACTCGAAGGAAGCTGTCGAATACGCCTTCGCCACAGGCATCATCAAGGCCGAGCTGAACCGGCCCCACGCCGCATTGCTGAAGCACTTCGGCGTTACGGCCGAGCCGACCGTTATGACGGACAACTGGTCGGAACGGCTGGTGGAGTTTCTGACCTCGGCGCCGGTTGTGGGCTTTTTGTTCTTCGTAGCCATTATTTGCGCGTATGTGGAGATGCACACTCCGGGCTTTGGTGTCGCTGGCGCGGTGGCGATTTTGTGCTTTGCGATACTTTTCGGCAGCCGATACATGATCGGCATGGCGGCGTGGTGGGAGATAGCCCTGTTTGCGATAGGCCTGGTCCTGCTGGCCGTGGAGGTGTTCGTTATTCCGGGCTTCGGCGTCGCCGGCATTGCGGGCATACTGTGCTGCGTAGTGGGACTGCTGGCGATGATCGTACCCAATGCCCCGGACAAGTGGCCCATCCCGCAGACCGACCTGGACTGGAGCGTCTTCAGCAACGGGCTGCTGGCGTTGGGCGTGGCGTTCGTCATGGCGATAATTGCCGCAGCGGTTCTGGCGAAGTATCTGCCTAAGGTGCCGCTGGCCGGCAGGCTGGTTTTGGCCCGAGGCGCAGTCGCGCCGCAGGTCGGCAGTGCCGCGACTGAAGATGCCCCCATCCGCTCGATTCAGCCCGGTGCCATCGGCGCCGTACAGAGCACATGCCGGCCTGTAGGCACCGTGAGAATCGGCAACGACCTGGTGGATGCCGTGGCCGAAGGAGAGTTCATCTCCGCCGGAACGAAGGTCCAAGTCGTAAAAAATGAAGGCAACCGCCTCGTCGTCAGAGCGATGGGGTAGCGCGTTGGGAAAAAGACTATGCTGGAAATGATTCTCTTGATTATCGTTCTGGTCCTGGCGGCGCTGCTGCTGATAGCCGCGGAAATATGTACGCCGATGTTCGGCCTGCTCGCCACAGCGGCGATAGGCTGCGCAGCGTGGGCGGCGTACCTTATCTGGACGACATTCGGCGGCCTGGTTGGCATCATAGCCGTGGTGGCCATGGTGGTCGGGTTGCCGATTTACGCCGTCTGGGCCGTCAGGAAGATACCTCAAACCGCCCTGGGCCAGCTGCTTACGCTCAAACGCGGCCAGGCCGCTCCGGGCGAAGGTACGCCAGAGGCAAACAAGCTGCTGGCTATGGTCGGAACGAAGACCACCGCCGAAACGACGCTCCGGCCCAGCGGCACGATCCGCATCGACGGCAGGCGGGTCGTTGCACAGGCCGAGACCGGCATGATCGAAAAAGGCGATCAAGTCGAAGTCATACGCGCGACAGGCATGGGCGTGGTCGTCCGAAAGGTCCAGCCGCCGAACGAAAAAAACTAGTCGCTTGATACACCATCGGGCCCCGGATATAAGGAAAGTACGAAACAGGCCATCGGATCAGATGCGATAACAACTATAACAAAAGGGTTGAGACATGATACTCGCAGCGGGAACTTGGATATGGATTGTGGTAGCCGTTTTTGTGCTGATTGCCCTGGTGTTCCTGGCCATACTGGCGAGGTTCTTTGCGTTGTACATCCAGGCATTGTTCGCCCGCGCCAACGTCAGCATGGCGGACCTCATCGGTATGAGCCTGCGAAAGGTCAATCCGCAGGTGATCGTCCTTAGCAAGATTCGCGCCGTCCAGGCCGGGCTGGACCTCGCGACGAGGGACATGGAAAGCCACTACCTCTCCGGCGGTCGTGTGCCGAACGTCATCACCGCCCTGATCGCGTCCAACCGCGCGAACATCGACCTGAGCTGGAAAACGGCTACGGCTATCGACCTGGCCGGGCGGGATATACTCGATGCGGTGCAGACGTCCGTCAATCCCAAGGTCATCGACTGCCCAAGCCCCGCCAGCGGCAAGACCACTATCGACGCGGTGGCCAAGGACGGCATTCAGGTCAAGGCCAAGGCCCGCGTAACCGTTCGGGCGAACATCGACCGCCTGGTCGGCGGTGCGACCGAGGAAACCATCATCGCCCGCGTCGGCGAGGGCATCGTCACGACAATCGGCTCGTCGGATAGTTACAAGGGCGTGCTGGAGAACCCCGACCTGATCTCCAAGCGGGTGCTGGAAAAGGGCCTCGACGCAGGCACGGCATTTGAGATTCTCTCTATCGACATTGCGGACGTGGATGTCGGCGAGAACATCGGCGCCAAGCTCCAGGCCGACCAGGCCGAAGCCGACAAGCGCCGCTTCCAGGCCGAAGCCGAAAAACGCCGCGCTATGGCCATGGCACGCGAGCAGGAAATGCAGGCCACGGTCCGCGAAAACCGCGCCAAGGTCGTGCTGGCCGAGGCGGAAATCCCCCTGGCCATCGCCGAATCGTTCCGCAACGGCAATCTCGGTATTATGGATTACTACCGCCTGCGGAACATCCAGTCCGACACTCAGATGCGCGAAAACATCGCCGGTGGCGGTCAGGCCGACAAGACCAACCGGCCCTCGAAGTAGTCGCAAATGGCCGAAATGGCGAACATCCCATTGGCGGACGCCGGCGACCTGGTAGAGGTCCTCGGCACGGTGTTGTTCTTCGTGGTCATCGTGATTGTTTCGCTGATCCAAAAGGCCAAGCAGCGTCAGGCCGAGCAGGAACGGCTCCGGCGAAAAAAACAGCAGGCTGCCGCCTCCGCCAAATTCGTGCAGCCTGCCTCCCAGCCGTCTACGCCGCCACGACCACCTCGGCGGACCAGCCGCCCGGTAGCAGAGCAATTGGCTAGCGCAGCAAGGCGTAACCTGTTGTTGCAAGATGCGCCGCCGCCTCCGGTCAACAAGCCGACCATCCAGCCGGAACTTGTTGAACTAAAGCCCGGCCAAAGACCTTTACCGTCGGCAGACCGGATGCGACAGAGACGCCCTGCCCCGCCGAAGCAACTGCAACGCAAGCATGAACAGCCTCCTGCCGTTCGCCACCGCGGTCTGAAAGTAAAAAAGCAGCCCACAATAGGCACAATAGGCAAAACCGTCACTAAAGAGAGACGACCTGCGAAGCTTGCCGTTTCGCCGCCGGCCGGCGCTTTAACAGACCTGAGTAATATTGACGAGGCGAGGCGGGCCGTGATTCATTACGAGATATTCTCCCAGCCTAAGGCGCTGCGAGCCGACCGAGAGATGTGGGAGATGTAACACCGCCACACACACCATGCCAGGCAGCGATACGCACGAATTTGACGGCCGGCTACTGGGCCTTATCCAAACCCGCGTCCCGCTTTTGCGGCAGCCTTGGGCACAGATTGCCGCCGAACTTGGCTGCGACGAGCAAAAGGTGCTCTGTCGCGTTAAGGCGCTCCGCGGCGAAGGGGGCCTCATCCGTCAAATCTGCGGCATTTTCGACGTAACGGCCCTTGGCTACCATAAGGCGCTGATCGCAATGGCCCTCGAGCCTGAAAAACTCGATGCCGCCGGTGCAGCCGCAGCAGATCATCCGGGCGTATCGCACTGCTACGGCAGGACCGGTCGCTACAACCTTTGGCTGACGCTGGCGACCTCGCCGTCCAGCCGGCTCGGCCCGGAAAAGACCGCCCAAGCACTGGCCGCGCGATGCGGTGCGAGTAGCTGCCTGCTCTTGCCAGGCCGCAGGCGGTACAAATTGAACCTGCGTTTTAACGCCTTTGGCGACGATACGCTTTTAGCCGACGCGCCCTGCGAACCAGCAGGCCCGACGCCCGACGCCGCAGCAACCAGCTTGACCGACGTGCAGGTTCGCGCGGTGCGAGCCCTCCAGCTTGATCTGCCCGCCGCCCCGGAGCCGTTTACCTCGCCGGCTGAAGCGATGGGGCTTGCCGCCGACGAGCTGCTCGTCCATGCAGCGGACTTTCTGGCCGCGGGGCTGATGCGCCGTTATGCCGCTTTGCTGGATCACCGTGCAGCCGGGGCCGAGGCGAATGTCCTTGTAGTCTGGCGAGTTGCTCCGGCCGACGCCGACGCCGCCGGCGCCATGTGCGCTCAATTGCCCGCCGTCAGTCACTGCTACCTCCGCGACACGGCGGACGATTGGCCTTACGGCCTGTACACGATGATTCACGGCCGGCGCCGGGAGGACTGCGAAGCAACCATCCGCCGCATCGCCGCCTCGACCGGTATCAGCGACTACATGGAGCTGTGGACACTAAAGCAGTATGCCAAGCGGTGCATCAGGCTGTTCGGCGAGGAAGAATCCGCCTGGGAACGGGCGCAGGTTTGAAGTGATTCACGCCGGGCCGTGGCGCGTGGCGGACAGAACCATATCGGCCGGCTCTACCGGCTCTTCGGCCACGACGGCTACGCCGCGGCTGACCAGCTCGTCCCAGTGTTTCTCATTGAAGATGCAGCCTGGATCGCCGGCGTGCAGCCGGCCGAAGTACGCGTCAGCCCGCGCCCGGCAGCCGCCGCAGTAATTCTTGAACGCGCAAACCTCGCAATGGTGCAGGCGGCGGTCGCGGTCGTTGAGGATTTCCCAAAAGATGCTGTTGCGAAAGATGTCGATGAGCGGCACCTCTCGAATGTTGCCCATCACGCGGTGCGGCAGGTAGACGCAGGGCGTAATGTTGCCGTTAGGCTCGACGCAGATATACGTTCGACCCGCCCCGCAGCCGCCGAGGTACTTGGCAACCACGCGAGCCTTTACGCCGCTGCCCGAACCGGCGTGTGAACATGCAGCCCGGCCGGTTTCCAGCGCGGCTCCGGCCAGACACACCCGCCCAAGCTGCGGCGCGGTCGAAATAACACCCATGCCGCCGGCTTGCATCTTCTCGTTCAAAATCCCCAACAGCTCCTCGCGCTGGGCCGGCGTGATGTCGCCGGATACCATCTTCAACCCTCGGCCTACGGGTATGAAATTGAAATGCGCAAAGCAGTCCGCGCCAAGCCGCTCGGCGAAGTCGATCATTTCGCGCACCTCTGCAACATTGCCACGGTGAACGCACATGGCTATGCCGAGCCGCAGCCCGTCGGCGGCGACGACGGCCTTCGCCCCGGCCACCGCACGGTCCCACATGCCGGCTACGCCGCGAAATGCGTCGTGCCGGGCCGGGTCCACCGAATCAAGCGATATTTCAATGTACCGCGCGCCGGCTTCGGCGAGCCGGGCGGCACGCTGCGGTGTAATCGTCGTGCCGTTAGTCGCCAGCGAAATATGCATGCCGTAGCGCTTCGCACGCCGCACAACGGGCAGCAGGTCGCCGCTTAAGGTAGGCTCGCCGCCGGACAGGGCAAGCATCGGCATGTGCGCGGCAGCCATCTGGTCGACCAGGTCAAGCTTCTCGTCCAGAGCAAGCTCATCGGCCAGGGCATTGTGCTCGCTGTCCTGATAGCAGTGCCTGCATGCAAGGTTGCAGCGATTGGTGAAATTCCACACAGCGAAAAGCGGCGCTACGAACCGCTGGGGAACGGTCAGGCCGAACTCGGCAATCGAGCGGGCGACTATGATCAGCCCGTGAACGGTGGGTATGTTTTCGGCAAGCCTATTGCGAAACGTCTCGATGTCCGTCCCGCCTCGCATGCGGTCGATGAACTTGTGAAACGGCCAATACTTCAGCCGTTGCCAGGCGGGACTGTCCGGGTTTTTGTAACTTTTGAGGATGCGCTGAATCGCCGTTTCGCCGTGGCTGTCGGCGGTCGAGAGCCTTTTGAGCAGCCACCGGAATGGCCGCCGGCTCAGGTAGTTTTCCAGCCAGTGGCGCGAGTCGATCTGCAGTGAGTTGGGCGTGGTCCGGTCGGCCAGGTGCCGGCTGCGGCGGGCGTATTCACCGCTGGAAAGCTCGCCGTCCTCGTGCCGGTCGGGGCTTTTGTCCGGGTTGCCTGAGCGGACGAACTTATGGGCGTAGTGCCTGCCCATCTTACCGGCAGTGGTGTGCTCGGCTGCGGCGGTGTATGACATCTCGTCAGGTGATGGATTCTGCGCAGCCAAACCGGTCATTTCTCCGGCGGCGGCAACAGCCGGGCCGTAATTGTTACGCCGGGGGCGGCCTCCGGCCGGCTGTTCAACTCGCCGGTCAGCTCCAGCACCTCACCCGTAGGCCAATCGGGTTCGACCTTCAGTCGCACCAGGAAATTGCGTTCGGCCCGAGCCTTGAGCGTCCAGGGGTTAACCGCCATCACATCCGCCTGGGGATACGTCTTGATTTCTTCCCATCCTACGCCAGTGTGGCGTCGGAGGCGGACGTACACCGGCGTGCCCGTCCGCGCGTCGATTTTTATCGGCCTCGACGTGGTGTTTCGAGCGGTCAGCTTCACAATGAACTCGTCGCCCACGGTGAAGTCACGCTTCGGAATTTCAATGCGAACGGACAGACCGTCCGCTACGACTTCCTTGATCGCACGAACGTCCACGCTCCCGCCGGGTTGGCATCCGGCTGCTGCTGCCAACAGCGAACTCATCAGAAAAATATTCACAGTTCTCATTCGCAATTCTCCACTGCCGTACTTATCTGAACCGGTACCGGCTTTTGTTGCGGCTGGTCTTTATCCTCGGCCTGCCGGAGCGCGGCGGCGGCCGCAAACGCCGATTCCACGTGCTGGCGGTATTCCGGCCCGCCGTTATAGGTGCAAAACGGGAAGATTCCCGCAGGCGTCGAGTAGAGGATCACACACCGCTTGACCCGCTCGACGTCATAATTGTAACGATCCTGGAAGTGCATGCCCGCGCAAAGTAACGTTTTATAGGTAGCCTTCTCGCCCTCGCCTCTTCCGACGCGCTTGTCCACCAGGCCCTGGAGCGACCGGACGAACCGCCTGACGGTCAGCCCCGCCGGGGCGGCGTCGGCGTTGAAGTGGCGTTTGAACATGCGGGCCGTACGCCACCGGTTCAGCCAACCCGCCCGACCGCGACGGCGAATCCGCGCGGCGATGCGATTCATCTCAGTGAACATCCCCTCCACGTTTATAACCTGCGGAAAGGCGATCGCCTTACCTTCAGGCGAGACCAGAAAGTACGTCCCGAACGCACAGTCCGGATGGCAACTTGGCCGGATTTTGGGCCGGCCCGTCAAGGCCTCCAGAATCTGCGCCAGCGGCACGACGATGCTCAGCGGATACATATCTCGCAGGGCGTTTGCCTCCGAGGCGGCGGCGATATCGTGGGCCAGGTCGCCCAGCGTGTAGCGTCGCTCGGCCAGTTCGCTGCGGTTGATGCGACCGCTGAAGGAAACCGGCTGATAGCTGATCGCGCTGACGACGTCGATATTGTCCACCGCGAAACGGAAGATTTCACCGACCTGGTCGTCGTTGACGCCCTTGAGTACCGTCGGCACGAGGCAGACCTTCATGCCTGTCCGCCGACAGTTTTCGATGGCGGCAAGCTTCTTTTCCCATATGCCGGGTAAGTTTCGGGTTTTGCGGTATGCTTCTTCGCCTACGCCGTCGAATTGCAGGTACAGCACATGCAGGCCCGCATCGGCGGCTCGTCGGGCAAAGTCCTCGTCGGCGATTTTAAGCCCGTTGGTGGCAATCTGGATGTGCGAAAAGCCCATTTGCCGGGCCGTCGCAACGATACGAAGAAAGTCTGGATGAATCGTCGGCTCGCCGCCGGTGAACTGTACGGCCGTGCAAGGCGTCGGGCGAAGGCTGCGCAGGGCTTCCAACTGGCGGACGATCTGATCGTAGTCAGGCTCGAAGACGTAACCGGCTGCGCCCGAATTGGCGAAGCAGATCGGGCAGCTCATGTTGCAGCGGTTGGTCAGGTCGATTTGCGCCAGGCATGGGCTGGAAAGATGCTGGTTGCACAGTCCACAGTCCGACGGGCAGTGCCGCCCGTCGGTAACCTGCGGCTGCTCCAGACCGGGGCACTCCTCGAACGTCCACCAGGCGGCCTTGGCGTGCAGCAGTGCGTCGGAGTTGATGCAGTCGCGGAAATAACCGTGCTCAGGGCAGGTTTTTTCGACGAACACGGCTGAGTCTTCGACGAATTGCCGGCCGACGATTATAGCGGCACATTCCGGGCAGAGTGTCTGGACGGTGCGCGGCAGGCGGCGAAGCACCGGATGGATGCGCGAGCCACTGAGAGTCTGCCCAGGCGAGCCGGCGCGATCGCTGGGCAGCTCGGACCAGATTGCGTCGTGATGCACCCGGCGGATTGGCCCACACGAAGGGCACTGCCAGGTCAGGACCACCTGCTTATGTGCTTTTTCGAACATGGCCGGGACGACACGCCTGCACTTGGCGCAGGTCGCCTGCATCCGGACGGGAAGCGCCGCGTAAAGGTCGGCGAACCGCCGCATCCGTTGCTTGAGCCGCTGCACGGCCTCTGCTCCGCAAGCGCGGCTGGGGTTTTCCCCGGCACTGACGCGTTCGATCATCCTGTCGCAAGCTCCTTATACTGCGGCTGTACCAATGCACAACGGGCTTCGCTACGCACCGTTAAAACATGCCGGCCAGCGTCGCTGGGTCTTTTTCCGCTTCTGATAACTCAACGCCAGCTCCATAAAGATATCCAGGTCCCGGTCCATGTTGGAGCTGGTGGCGTCGAAGTAGAAATTTCGTATCGGGATGCCGTCGTGGTCGGCTGAGACGCTGTGATAGATGGCCTCGGAGACAATTCCGTTCATGCAGGAAAACGGACTTATGTCGATTATGCCGTCGGCGCCCTTGTCGTAGAGATAGATGCTCTTGCCGATTGACAGGACCATTTCGCCTAGCGCCCCGTCGGCCGGCAGATAAGGCCAGCCGGGCTTGAGCACCTCCTTATATAAGTCGTGCGGCTCCTCGTAGCCGACGAAATCTTCAACGAACAGCTTAAGCAGCTTGTGCTCGTCATGGCGTTGGACGGTGTTCTTGATGATCGCGCCCAACATAGCCGGCGAAAATCGCTTGCCGTCTCGCTTCAGGAGGTTCTTCTGCGACCAGTTGGTATACCAGACCCATTCGGCTACGTCCGAGAGCCAGACCTCGCCACCGTGGGCCTCGATCTTGCGAACGGCGTCGTAGTTGCTGAACGTATTCAGCCGGCAGAAGATTTCACCGACGACGCCGATAAGGGGTTTGTCCCTGCTGTAGCGGGCGGGCACGGCCCGGAACAGCTCCCGGCCTCGGCCAAGCGCCCCTATCAGCGCCTTTATGCGATCAGAGCTGCTGAGGGCCGGCTCGGCTACCACCTGCTCAACCATGTCGAGGCCTTGTTCGAAGGCCTGGTCGGCTGAGCCGGGTTCGGTTTCGTAGGGGCGGGTCCTGAGCAGGAGTTTTCGCAGAATGTCCGCAGCCACCATTGCCCGCCATCCCTGCCGCATGAAGTCCGAGGCATGGTCGGTCAGGCCGTCGTAACTGTCCCGGCTGGTCGGGCTGACCACCGGTACGTCGGCGTACCCAAGTTCGTTAAGGACCTGTCGCAGGTATGGTGCATACTGGCCGAAACGACACGGGCCTTCGGCGGTCGGCATGAAGAAGGCGTGGCGGGCTGGATCGAACCCGTCAGAGTGAATAATGCGCAGGAAGTCGCCCAGTGTAACCTTTTCAGGATAGCATTCTTCGCCGGAACTATACAGCCCGCCGAGCTGAAGTGTCTGTTCATCCGATTCCGGCGTTATGGCCGCGTCGATCCCGATCGAACGAAACGCCGCAGCCATCATCCGCGCACCGGCGTAAGTCATCCGCGGGATCCATAGTTTTCGTCCGGCCAAATAATTCTTTGCCTGGCTTGAAGTCATGTTCATCGAACCGCTAAGGTATCGAATTCTATACGCATTTTAGGCCCCTTTTTCAAGAAGATCGCTGCCGCACGAGAGGCAGGGCACAGGCCTAAGGCCATCGGGAGATTTAAACCCGCCACCTCCGCTTTACAAAGCCGGACGTCGCGTATCCCAACGGCCTAGTTTATCAAAGAGATACGACGGCATCCACACCGGCGGTGCCGAAATCGGTGACAAGCCGACCTGAAAACTTGGAGAAGGCCAAACAGGGTTTTGCACCGAGCAGCGTTGACGCAATGCCTGATCGGCGGGTATTCGTTCAGAGCACGGGTAAGCGAAGAGACAGCAGAGATGGACATCAGCCTTTCCGGCGTCCTGTAAGCAGGCCGGCTGCGCCTATGCAAAGGAGTGTCAGGGAGGACGGCTCCGGCAACATCAAGTCGAGTATTAATGTCGGTCGGTCCGCAGGCGCACTTGCGCCGCTGCCGTAAAAGTCAGGGGAGACAGTCTTGTTGGAGTAAAGACGCAGGCCATTGTTGGTGAAATCGCCCGAAATCCAGTCCTGCACCTTGCTGGAAGACAGAGAAAACTCTACTTGCATGCCTGCCCAAGTGTTGGATCCGCTATTGAAATATAACTTGCCCGCGTCTGTAACAGAAGTGGTTTCATTGCCTGAAGAATCTCGCCAGGAAACGTTGCCGGAACCTCCGCCGCCATAGTATTGGTACATGCCTGTTACGTGGTTGGCATTTGTGTACCATTGGGTGTTGCCCTCGTAGAAGGCCCCGGCATACACAGTGTACTTGCTGGGGAGTTCATAGGGATCTGCAAGGGTGCCGTTGCCGGCCCGCGTAAGTCGCAGCGTTGCACTGTGTACCTGGGTATCCGTTGACAGGCTGCTAAGATCAAACCAGATGAGCATGTAGCTTTCAGCGCTCGTGCCCGGTGTGCCGTCTGTCAACACGCACGGATTGCCGGGCGTATAGGCAGTATT
>JAXIHJ010000096.1:0-26950 GCA_034189755.1 Planctomycetota bacterium | reverse complement strand
ATGGGATGTTCAGCGGTCGCCGGAGCGGCGGCTTTTTTTTTTGCGCTCAGCGCGGGAGCATTGCAATTCGAAGGTAATTCATCGCCGCCGTCGCCGCCCGCAGCCGGACAACGTCCCGCATGCCGGGGAAAATATTCCTGTGAACTTCAATGCCGCCCTCGCCGGCCAGGGCAATGTAGACCAACCCGACGGGCTTTTCTTCCGTGCCGCCGTCGGGGCCGGCGATGCCCGTAACGGCGATTGCCCAGTCGCTTTCGAACTGTTTCTTACAGCCGGCCGCCATTGCAGCCGCCACCGGTTCACTGACCGCCCCGTGCCGTTCAAGCAGCTTGGCCGGCAGCCCCAGATGCTTCCGCTTGACGGCGTTGGAGTATGCGATAACGCCGCCGAGATAGTATTCGCTGGCGCCCGGTGCGGACGTAATCATCCGGCCTAGAAGGCCGCCGGTGCAGCTTTCAGCCGTCGCGAGCGTTTGCGACCGTTCGCGCAGGAGCTTGCCGACAGCGGACGCCATCGTATCGTCGTCTTCGCCGACAACGAGATGCCCCAGGCGGCTTCTTATTTCCGCAGCGATCTCATCGACCTGCCTTTCGGCGCCATTTTTATCCGTCGCTTCGGACGTAATCCGGATCGATACCAGGCCAGCGGCGACGGTAGTGCCGAGCTTGGCCCCTGAATCGGATTTCAAGAGGTCCTCGAGGCGTTCGCCGATGTCCGACTCGCCCAGGCCGAACGTGTGTACCGTGCGATGCACGATGACGCCGCTGTCGGTCGGCAGGCGGCAGGCGACGCATTGGCGGAACATTTGTTTCATTTCGTCGGGCACGCCCGGCAGGGCGAACAACTGCGCCCGGTGCAGGCGGGCGGCGATGCCCGGTGCGGTGCCGAGCGGATTATCCAGCGGCTCGGCGCCGATGGGGATCATCGCCTGGATACGGTTGGACGGGCGCATCTTTCGGCCGCGGCTGTCGAAGAAGGTCTTGATTTTGGCCAGGCATCGTTCGTTTAATCGCAGTTCGCTTCCCATGGCGTCGGCGATCGCCTGGCGTGTAAGGTCGTCGGGCGTCGGGCCAAGCCCGCCGCTGATGAGCACCACGTCGGCCGCCTCGGCCGCGGTGGTAATGGCGGAGGCGATTTGTCCGCGGTCGTCGCCGACGGTCCAGTGGGCGACGGGCGTTATGCCCAGCGAGCTAAGCGCCCGGGCCAGGAAGGCGCTGTTTGTATCTACGGTCTGCCCGTAGGCCAGTTCGCTTCCGACGGCGAGGATGATGGCCTTCATGCCGGGCGCACCTCGTCGTCGAATGCCATGCCGCAGCGGGGGCATCTGGTTACAGCCGCAGCCTTGTTCAGCTCGGCCCGGGAAATAAGCTGCCGGCAGTGCGGGCAGGTGGTTGCACTTTCGTCCGGTTCGTTCGATGGCTGCTTCGACCGGCGGCACAAGACGGCTACAGCCGGTATGGCGGTGAAGAATAACGTGATAAAAAACCACGCAACGGGCTTTCGTCCCAACCGGCGGGCAAGCATCGCCACCCGAAGGCAGGTTATTACGTACAACAAGCCCAAAACGCCCACCACGAACCATTGCACCGGAGTCAATGCAAGCATGTCAATATCTTAGCAGGCCGACGGAAGGAATGAATTGTAAAAACAAACTGTGATTCAAGCCCTTGGCGACGGGCGGCGCTGCGGTATAATGTCCCGCTATGATATTTACATTGCGTGATTTGATTCGAAAGGCCGGAGCTTTCTGGCTTGTCGCACTTTTGGCCGCCGTAGGCTGTGACGTGGGGGCCGTGTACGACGATAACAACAGGTCGCCGGTGGCCGCCATATCCCAGCGCAAAAGCTGGCGCGCCTATGGCGACCTGCGAAACCCGCAACATGCACTGGACGGCAAGTGGGAGACAGTCGCCGTCAGCAACCGAAACGATTACGACAATGCCGTCCTGGCGTTTGACCTGGGCAAGCCGTGCCTCTTCAACATGGTCGTTATCGAGCACGGCCCGAACGAACGCGGCTTCTGCGGACGGGTTGCGGTGTTGACGAGCATGGACGGCGTACACTACAGCGACCAAAAAATCGGATCGGGCACACGCGCCGTAACCACGCTGCTTCTGGACTCGCCTGTTTTGGCGAGATACGTTCAACTGAAGGTCATCGTGCCCGGAACCAGGCCCTGGAGCGTCTCGGAAGTTTACCTGCAATAAGCATTCAGCAATAAAGCCCGCCGCGCCTGCACTGGCGCACGCCCTTGCTCTATAAGCGGCATTCTGTTCTGATGTTGCAGATGGAACCTGCGGCCGTCCAGTCCCGGTCTCGCTATAAGCTGCGCCTGCTCAACCCCCGCAGCGCGCTGAGCACCATTACCATGCCGGAGATTATCCGGCGGATGACCTTCTCTCGGCGCGGGCTGTTCATGCCGCTGAACCTGGCCATATGTGCAGCCGCCGCCCCGGCCGGCTGGGACGTCGAGATCGTTGATGAAAACGTTACAGCCGAGCCGCACCGTCCCTCAGCCGACGGGATAGACGCAGTCGGCATAGGTGCGATGACCACACAGGCCAGGCGGGCATATGAACTGGCCGACGCTTACCAGGCCGTCGGCGTGCCGGTCATACTGGGCGGCATCCATCCATCGGCGATGCCGCAGGAGGCCGCCCAACACGCCGCGATCGTCTGCAAGGGCGACGCGGAGGGTACGCTTCCTTATGCGCTTCAGGACCTCGCCGCCGGCAAGCCCAAACCGCTCTATGACTGGAAAGACCATCCCGATGCCCCTATTGCCACGCCGCGCAAGGATCTGCTGAACCCGAAGGACTATCTGGTCTTCAATCCGATCCAGACCACGCGAGGCTGCCCACACGGCTGCACGTTCTGCACGACGCCGGCCATCTTCGGCCGAAAGTTCCGCCAGCGAAACATAGCCGACATCATCGACGAAATCCGTACCGCCAGGGAAGCGTTTAACACGCGAGTGTTCATCTTCTCCGACGACGACGTCGCCGGCAATCACGCCTGGGCGATGGAACTGTTCGAGTCGATGAAGCCGCTGGGCGTCCGCTGGGCGTCGCAGTGCGATATTCTCATCTCCCGCAACGACAAGCTGCTGGCGGCGATGCGCGACAGCGGCTGTATCGGCCTTATCCTCGGGCTGGAAAGCCCCAAGGCCGGCACGCTACGCCAGGCCGGCAAGCGATACGTAAACGCCGATGAATATGTCCGTCGCATCCGTAAAATTCAGTCCTATCGCATCAGCATCTGGGGCAGTTTCATCTTCGGCTTCGACAACGACGACTGGCGCGACTGCATGAACGCCGTCCGCTTCGCCCAGCGGGCCAAGCTCTGCATGAGCTGCTATCCCATCCTCACGCCGTATCCGGGAACGCATATTTTCGAGCAGTATCGCTCCGAAGGACGACTGCTCAGCCGCGACTGGGACAAGTACAACGGCTCAACCGTCGTATACGAGCCGAGGCGGATGACCGTCGAGCAGCTTCGCTACGTGCAGATGGCGGCCTTCCACGAGTTCTACTCACCGTCCAGCACCTTTCGCCGGTTAAAGATTTGGCCGCTGAAGAAAAACAGTTGGCTGGCGAACCTGGCGATCCACCGCGGGCTGAAATACTACTACGCCAAGCGAGGCCGAACGCTGCCGAGGTTCCACGAACTGCTGAAAAGCGACGCCGAGAAGCGAATCGCCGCAAGCCTGGGAATCAGGGGTAAGGAAATGTCCAATGTCTGAGTCATCCGATGGAAAATATCTGGCCGTGGTGGGGGGGCTGCTGCTCATCATCATTGCAGCCCTGGCGAGTCTGTGGCTGCGTGAGCGCAGAGGACGCATTCTCGCCGAGAATCGCCTGGTAACCGTGCAGGCCAGGTACGAGCAGCTTCAGTCCATTATGGGGCAGGTACTTATCCGGCAGGACGAAAAACAGCTCGAATCGAGCGATGCACCGACGCAGCCGGCGGCACGTGCCGGGAAATAACGTTCCGCGCGCAGCAGCGCAAGAAAATGGTTTGGTCCGTGTGCGTTGTCTGCTATGCTAACTACCCTAGTTTCTGACGTTAAGAGCTTTGCCAAACCAGGTCTGATGCCGATGTATGAAACATTCGAACATGGTGAGGGTACGCCGCTGGTGATGCTGCACGGCCTGATGGGCGACCCGAGCAACTGGCAGGGCACCTTTCCGCACCTGCCTGACTCGTGCCGGGCGATAGCCCTTCAGTTCCCGTTTTTTCAGGACGGCCACCGGCTCGACAGCCTTCAGGGCGCCACGGAGTATGCCCATGGTTATCTGGACCACGCCGGTATCGACCGGGTGGTGCTGTGTGGAAACAGCCTCGGCGGGCACGTGGGACTGAAGCTGGCGATCCAGATGCCTCAGCGGGTTACCGGGCTGGTTCTGACCGGCTCGAGCGGCCTGTTCGAGCGGAGCTTCGGCGATTATCCGGGCGTTCGACCGCCGCGAGAGTGGGTCCGCGCTAAGATGTGCGAGATATTTTACGATCCGTCGTTCGTAACGGACCAATTGGTGAACGAGGTTTGTGAAGTCATCGCCGTCCGCCGCAACGCCCGCGACCTGGTCCGCATTGCCAAATCGGCCAAGCACGACAACGTAGCCGGGCGGCTTAAAGACGTCCGCTGCCCCGTGCTGCTGATTTGGGGCATGCAGGACCAGATTACACCGCCGGATGTGGCTGAAGATTTCCGGCGTGCGCTGCGGCATAGCGAATTGGCCTGGCTGAATGAGTGCGGCCATGCGCCTATGATGGAACAGCCCAAGGCGTTCGCCGATGAATTATGCCGGTGGTGGGATCGCGTTGTCTGCCCGCAGTGCGTTACCGGGACGGATGGACTGACCACATGAGCGTTTTGGGGCTTGGCTTTTCGATCTATTTACGAACGGTGGATCGATGGCTGCGCCTGGCCGGCGACGACCCGGCCGGCTCGCAGAGACGCGTCTTGCGACGATTGCTGAACCGGGCGCAGAACACCTGGTTTGCCAGGCGACACGACTTTGCTTCCATCCGCTCGCACGCCGACTTTGCACAGGCCGTGCCCGTCAGCGACTACGCCGGCGGGCTGGGGATGTTTCAGCGGATACTGGCGGGCGAACCGGACGTAGCCTGGCCTGGCAAAATCAAATTCTTCGCGCAGACCTCAGGCACGACCGCCGGCCAGAAGTACATCCCCGTCACGCCCGAGATGATGCGTTCCAACAGGCGCGCAGCGCTGGCGATGTTCGCATCTTACGCCCGGTGGGGCAGGGGGAGTGTCGGGCGGCTGTGGAAAGGGCAACTGTTATTTCTGGGCGGCTCGACCAATTTGAAGCAAATCCCCGGCGGTGCGATGGTCGGCGACTTATCGGCTATCGCCACCCGGTCCATCCGCTGGCCTTTGAAGCGCCATTGCGAGCCGGAGCGGGAACTGGCCCTGATCGAGGAATGGGAAGAGAAGCTTGCCCGTGTCGCCGAAAGCCTGGCCTTTCGCGACGTGCGATTCGTTACGGGCATGCCGAGCTGGGTGAAGCTTCTGTTCGACCGCGTCTGCGAGGTGCGGAACTTTCAGCCGGAAGGGGGAATCAGCCGCGCCTGGCCTAATTTGCAACTGTTCGTCCACGGGGGAGTGAACTTTGCGCCGTACAGGACCGCGTTCAGGAAGTTCTTCACGAAAGAACACCTGCGGCGGCTGGACTTTCTGGAGGTTTACCCGGCCAGTGAAGGCTTTATCGCAATCCAGGCCGAGGCCGAAAAGCCCGACATGACGCTGCTGACGGACAACGGGCTGTTTTTCGAGTTTGTTCCGTTGAGCCGGTGGCGCCACAAAAACGCGCCGCGACTGACTATCGACCAGGTCGAACCCGACGTTCCCTACAGCGTGGTGCTCAGCACGTGCGCAGGCCTGTGGGCATACGACCTCGGCGACGTGGTGCGGTTTACCAGCCTTAAACCGCCGCAGGTGGTCTTTGCGGGGCGAAACCGGCACTTCATCAACGCCTTCGGCGAGAACATCATCTCTGAGCAGGTGGTCTCGGCAGTAGCCGAGGCGGCAGACGCCACCGGCGCCGAAGTGGCTGGATTTTCCGTAGCGCCTGCATACCCGGATAAAACCAGGTACACCGGCGGACACGAATACGTGGTGGAGTTTCGGCGGTTGCCGGCGGCCGGCCTGGAAGCGTTCGCCGATGCCGTCGATGCACACCTCCAACGGCTTAACCATGATTATTCCGTCAAGCGGCGCGGCGATCTTGGCATGACGAGGGTGCAGACTACGCCCGTGCCGGCAGGAACGTTCTACAAATGGATGAAGCGGAACGGCAAGCTGGGAGGCCAGCACAAGGTGCCCGTCTGCGCCAATGACCGCAGATACGTGGACGACCTGCTTGCAAGTGTGAAGGACTATCAACCGGATTCGTAAAATGAAATCTTTTGCGACCAAGGTAAAAAAGGCCAGGCCTTCCGGGCGATTGCTTTTGGGCGTGTGTCTGTTCGGCTCGGTGGTGACGGCCTTGCTCGGCCCGGGCGTTGCCGGTCGGCTGCGCCACGTGGGGCAGTATGCCCTTGCGCCGCTTGGCGACGTACCGATGTATCTTGCCTTCGCTTTTCGAGGCCATACCGGCCGGACCGGTCGGCGGCTGATCTCACAAGACGAGGCCCACCGCCTGAAGAAGGCCAACAATCAGCTCTTCTCGCGCCTGGCGGAACTGGAGCAGCGGTGCAACCGGCTTCGCCACGACCTTGCTGAAATCCAGAAGGTTCGCCCGCTGTATGGGCCGAAATCCGGCTTCCCATGCGAGTTGATTCCGGCGCGGGTGGTAACGGCCGACCCGCTGCCTTATGGCTGGACGTACGTGCTCCGTCTGCCCGGCTTTTACAGGCCCAGGCCCGGCTCGCGCGTGATAACCCGGCTGGACGTGCTGACCGACCGCACCAAGGCCCTGCCGAGCAGCCTGGCGGTGGTTACCTCCCAGGCGATGGTGGGCAGAATAATCGAGGCCGGGGCCTTCACCGCACGAGTGCAGCTTGTCGCCGACCGCGGGTTCAGGATCACTGCGAAGATTCGCCGCGTTATCCATCCTCACAATCGCCGGCAGATAACCGTTACCGGCAGCGGCGCGGCGGCGCTGGTGCAGCTCAGGCCTGAAAACAACCAGCCAATCGACGTCGAAGCCGTCGGCGACGGGGCGGGAGGCATGATTATTCACCACGTCAGCGCCAATCATAACGTCCTGCCCGGCGACTGGCTGGTAACACGCCGCGAGGACGCCTTTCTGCCGGCCGAGGTCCGCATCGGCAAGGTGGTCAGGGTAACCGATGATCCGAAACATCCGGGGTTGTTCGTGTCGGTCCGCATTCAGCCGTGGGCCGACCTGGACGCCCTGCGAGAGATGTACGTGGTTCTGCCTCTGGAGTTCGCATCGGAAAAAGGCACCGATCGAGGAAGCAAGTGATGCACTGGATATTTTTCTTAATCCTGGCTTACATTGTCGTGCTGTTTCAAACGACGTTCGGCAGGGCGTTGATATTCAACATGCCGGGCGTCGGCACGATGGGTCCGGACCTGGCGGCGATACTGGCGGTGTTTGTGGCCTTGCGCGTAAAAAGCGGGCTGGACGCAATGTTGGCGGCGTGGGTGCTCGGGCTGGGCGTGGACCTTACGATGGGCGGTGCAGCCGGCGCCGCGACCGTGGTCGGGCCGATGGCCGTCGGGTATTGCCTCTCGGCCGGGCTTGTCTACCGCGTGCGGGAAGCGTTTTTCCGCGAACGCGTGCTGCCGCAAATCGTCCTGGTTATGGCTTTTTGCATCATAGCGCACGGGTTCTGGATTGTGTGCCAATCGCTTCTGGCCGGTGCGACGTGGTCCGGCTTCGCGGCGCTGCTGATTCAGGCGCTCGGGTTGGCCCTCTACACGGCCGTGTTGACGCCGCTGGGACATTTCGCATTGTCGAAGTGCCGCACATGGTTTATGCACGCGCCGCCGCATCGCACCAGCCGGTTGCGCCGCTAGGCGAAGCCGGGGCAAAAAAACCGCTCTAAGCGCCCGGCGGTGAGAAAATAGTGTACAAACAACGCATAAAAATCCTGCTGGCCTTGTGGGTGCTGGTGTTTGTGGGTATCGCGGCCCGGCTGGGGTATCTACAGCTTCTCAAGGGCGACGCCTACCGCGCGAAGGTCGTGGAGTTGTTGCAGTCGGTTAAGTTCACGCCGGCCAGGCGGGGCAAGATTATCGACCGCCACGGCCGAATACTGGCGATCGACGAGCCGTGTTTCGATATTTGTCTGGACTATCGTTTCATGACGACCGACCCGAAGTGGATCGATCGCGCCGAACGGGCCAGGGTCCGCCGGGCCAACCGCCGCCTGCCGCGCCAGGCAAGGTGGATCGCCGGCGAACAAGACCGGATCAAAAAGCAGGAAGGCGTCTCGCCCGAGCGGTCCGAGGCGATTTTCCGTCGCCGCCGGCTGAAAACGTGGCGACTGGCCCACCGCTCAGCCGTCGAAAACGACCAGGACCTGGCGGAGTCCGTCGGTGAAATTGTCAGCCGCTACGAGCGAATGAGCAGCGGCGGCCAGAAAGACATCCGCGAGCTTTACCGCTCGCATCCGGTCGTTCGGGGCCTGGATGAGACCTCGGCCGTCGCAATCAAGGCCGAACTGGCAGACACCGTGGGCATGGAGATTCAGCCGAGCCATCGACGGTGGTATCCTTACGGTGAGCACGCCTGCCACGTTGTTGGCGTTATCGATGAGGTGAACAGGGATACTCAAGCCAGCCTCAATCGTCCGCAATTCGAGCCGGACTGGCTGACCTGGCAGCGGGACAGTTACCTCGCCGGCGACAAGATCGGCATCAGCGG
This sequence comes from Planctomycetota bacterium, assembly GCA_034189755.1. GTDB lineage: Bacteria > Planctomycetota > Phycisphaerae > SM23-33 > SM23-33 > JAXIHJ01. Next base: position 18,092 of record JAXIHJ010000096.1, on the reverse strand, counting down.
CGTGGAAAAAATGTGCGAGCCGGTTCTGCGAGGCCGGCGCGGCTACCGCAGGCTAAAGCGAGGCGGCCCGGTGCTGCAAGACGTCCCGTCGTCGCCCGGCGACGACGTGCAACTTACGCTCGACGTTGCACTCCAGGCGGAGCTTCAGCGCATCTTCATAAAACAGACCGGCGGCGTGAAGAACGGCTGCGTGGTCGTGCTTTCCGTGCCGCGAGGCGAGGTGCTGGCGATGGTCTCGATTCCCGGCTACGACCTGAACCGCTACCGTCGCGACATTAACGACCTGATCCATGACGATGTGAACTTTCGCCTTCGCAGCCGCACCGTGGCGCAGCAGTATCCGCCCGGCTCGACGGTCAAGCCGATTACCGCACTGGCCGGCCTGGGCGAAGGCGTAATAACGCTCCGGACAACGTATAATTGCAACGGCTACCTGCTGCCGCCCGGCGCGCCGCACCGGTTTGCGTGCTGGATAGCCAAGCGGGGCGGCTCGCACGGACCACTGGCGGTCGTTGACGCCATAAAGAACAGTTGCAACATTTTCTTCTATCACGTCGGCGAGAAGCTTCAGCGGCGGCGTTCAGCCCTGTTGTGCGAGTGGTTTGAGCGGTTCGGCTTCGGACAGGTTCCGGGCACAGGCCTGCCCGAAGAGGTCGCCGGACGACTGCCCGGGCGAATCGAGTACATCGGCGAGGCCCGCATGTTGGGCATCGGACAGGGGCCTGTCTCCGTTACGCCGCTGCACGTAGCCAACGCCATGGCGGCGATAGCACGCGACGGGGAGTTCCTCTCGCCGGTGCTGGTTCGCGATGCAGGCCCGCATCAGACACGCCTCAGCCTGCCCCTTCGGCAGGAATATATTCAGGCCGTTCAGCGCGGCATGCGCGAGGTCTGCCGACCGGGCGGAACGGCGTATGCATATCTGTCCGGAGCCAAGGCTGAGGGCGAACCGCTGGAGGTGGACGTCTGCGGCAAGACTGGCACAGCCGGCACCGGAACCCCACGGGGCGACATGGCATGGTTTGTGGGCTTCGCGCCCCACGACAGGCCGCAAATAGCCTTCGCCGTGGTGGTGGAATACGTTACCGAAGGCGGTGGGGCAAGCAACGCAGGACCCGTCGGGCGGGAACTCATACGAATCTGCAAACGGCTGGGATATATCCGTTAATATGTTTGTGGAAAGAGTTACATGATGAAGATACTGGAATACCGAAAATTTCAAGTACCAAGTTTCAAACAAATTCCAAGTTCCAAGCACCAAATTGCAAAAAGCAGCATATTGGCATTTTGGATATTGGAATTTGGAATTTGTTTGGAGTTTGGGATTTGGAACTTGGAGTTTTTTAACTCGGTTCAGTGACGCACAGGAATGTTGGCGACGTTAAGACAATATCTCCGCTACACTAGCTGGCCTATCATCACGGCGATGATCGCACTGATGGTCTTCGGTGTGCTGTCGATCGGAATCTCCGAGCAGGCCGACGAGTCGCTTGACGGGTATGCAGCCAAGCAGATGCTCTTCGGTAGCATCGCGCTGATTGCGTTCCTCGCCGCGACTATCCTGCCGTACCATCGAATCGGGCGTGCCGCTTACGTGCTGTTCGGCGTAACGCTGGCTGTACTGGTGCTGCTTGCGGCGGTGAGGTACTTCGACTACTCCACGTCGCTCATTCCGAAAAAGCGGGGGGCATTTCGCTGGATCAATCTCGGCATCGTGCTGGTCCAGCCTTCCGAGATCGCCAAGCTCGCGTACATCATTCTGCTGGCGTGGTATTTGCGGCGTGGCGACCACTATCGCAGGCTGCGCGGGCTGATTGTTCCTTTCGTTCTGACCTTTTTGCCGATGGGCCTGATTCTCTATGAGCCGGACCTTGGCACGAGCCTGCTGTTTCTGCCGACGCTGTACGTCATGTTGTTTATGGCCGGGGCCAAGCTGCGACACCTGTTGGCGATTATCGCCCTGGCGACGGCGGTGCTGCTGTTTCCGGTTCCACGTCGCCTCGGCGCAGAGGCCTTTGAGGATACGGCCGAGAAGTTTACGGTCTCCCGTCTCGGTCCTGTAAAGTTCTATAGCCTCGACACATCGCTGCCTAAGAGCCGCCGGCCGGATGTGCCGGTCGCCTACTGCCGATATCAAATCGGCGGCGGCCGGGTCTACGACCTCCAGCCGTTGAGCCTGCGCGTGATGAAAGACCATCAGCGTCGCCGGATCGAAGGCTGGCTGCGCCAGAATGACCCCCGCGTGGCGGTGATGCAGGGATTCCAGCTCGACCGCTCGAAGATGACGCTGGCGTCGGGCAAACTGGCCGGACGGAGCGGCTGGGCCGACGCAACCTTTTGCATCAGGATGCTCCCGGACGACCATACGGACTTCATCTTCAGCGTCATCGGCGGGCAGTGGGGATTTTTAGGCTGCCTGGCGCTGCTGTCGCTGTATGGGGTGATACTGCTGTTCGGCGTCGAGATCGCCGTTATCACGTACGACCCGTTCGGCCGACTGCTGACGGTAGGGGTGCTGGCGCTTCTGCTGTCGCAGGTCTGCATAAACGTTGGTATGACTATGGGACTGATGCCGATTACCGGCATGACACTGCCGCTGGTAAGCTACGGCGGCTCGTCGCTGGTGGTCAACTGCGCGGCGATAGGGCTGCTGGTGAACGTCGCCCAGCGCAGGCCTATCCTGCTGTCTCAAAGGCCGTTCGAATATGGCGAAAGAAGACAAAAGCCGCCCGCCCCCTACGGCCCCTTTGCAGATGGGCCGCCAGGGCGGTAGGGTTGGGCTTCTGCTGTTTTTGGGAACATGGAGCCTGGAGAATTAAGCTTAGGCGTGCCCGGCGTAATATGCCATCCATCTGAACGCCAGGGCCGTATAGACGCAGCAGAGGCCCCAGCAGGCGAACTCGGTGAGCCGATACCGCCTGAACGCCAGCAGGATAAATGTTGCCAGGCCGACCATCGAAAGTTTGAAAAACACGAGCTTGGCTGAGATGTACAGCAGGTCTCGAGCGATGGGATTGACCTCGCGGAAGCCGCCGACCTCATGCGCCAGAATCGTCAAGCTAAGGTCGAAGATATTTAGGATCCAGATGAATATGATCATCAGCACAACGCGGCGTGCCCGGTCGGCTGTAGCGTCGGCAGGGGCGAGTGCCGCAAGGAAACCCGCTCCGCGCAAGGGTGCGGCGTCTAAAATGGTGGTCGTTGGCCGCTCCATATTTACTCCCATCGGCCTGTTTTTTGCCGTTCTTCAGCAGTGGGATTGGATCAAGAGATGAGCGAGTTGCCGCTGTTTCCCGCCAGGGATCTTTCGGCCGGCTGCGAGCCGACCCGCACCGTGCTGCGCTTGAGCGACGGTTACAAGACCGCCGTGTACGTTCACCACCGCCCCGGCCCGGCGCGGCGGCTGGGCGTGCTGTACGTCCACGGCATCCAGTCTCATCCAGGCTGGTTTGTCGGCTCGGCGGCGGCGCTGGCTGACCGCGGCTATACCGTCTTTCAACCGGTGCGGCGCGGTAGTGGCGATAACCGCATCGACCGTGGAGATGCCGTCTCCGCGGGACAACTTCTGGATGACCTGGAGACGGCCGGCCGCTTCGTGCTGGAGCGGACGGGGCAGTCCAGGCTGCACCTGTTGGGGGTCAGTTGGGGCGGCAAGCTGCTGGCGTGCTATGCGCGGCACCCTCGCCGGATGGTGAACGCGGCCTCGCTGACGCTGCTTGCGCCCGGCATCGTGCCGCGGGTGGACGTCAGCCTGAAGACGAAACTGGCGATTGCGGCGTCGATGCTGGTTTCACCGCGCCGGCTGTTCGATATCCCGCTGAACGACGTGAAGCTTTTTACGGACAACAAGGCATTTCAGGACTATCTCCGCCGCGACCCGTACCGCCTGCACCGCGCAACGGCGAGGTTTCTCCTGGCCAGCCGATTGCTCGACAGGCGGCTTGGCCGAGCGAGCGATGGCGAGCTGAAGCTGCCGACCACGCTGCTGCTGGCCCGGCGGGACCGGATCATAGACAACGACGCCACGCGGCGTGTTGTCGAACGCCTCACAGCCCGACGGGCCGTGGTCTGCTGGTTCGATGCCGCACACACGATGGGATTTGAGCCGGAACCGGAACCAATCTACCAGGCCATCGCCGAATCACTTGACCGGGCTGAAAAACCGCTCTAGCTTTTCACCGAACCGGAATAGGTCGTGTCCCGCCAGACTATCCTCGCGCCGCGTCGCAGCTTGGTCAGCGACATGACCAGCGACACCACCGTTACCACGCAGCCGATGGGGTAGGTCCAGGCCAGCAGCTTCCGCGCCCCGATGAGCTTGTAGAATCGATAGATGACGCTAATCTGCATGACGGCCGCAGCGGCGCCGATCAGCCCGCAGGCCCGCCACAGTGCGCCCCCGGCCAGGCTAAAGCCGACGGCCATGCAGATGTAAGGCAGCAGCCCCATCGTGAACAGCAGCGCCAGCGAGACCGAAAGCCGCCTCAGCGTGCCGAACGTTCCGTAGAAGATGCGGCTCCAGCCGCGAATAATCTGCCCCAGCGAGCGATACATTCGAACCTGGTAAAGCCCGCGATTGCGCACCACGCGAAGCTTCAGGCCGGCGGCCTTGATCCGGGCGGCCATGTGCATGTCTTCGTTGACCTGGTCCTTGACGGCTTCGTGAGTGCCGATTGCCCGGTAGGCGTCGCGCTTCATGAGCATGAACGCGCCGTTGGCGTAGGCGGTGCGGTTCTCCGGGTCGTTGACGTGGTCGGGGTTGAACCAGATCATCATCACGCCGCCGCAGACCGGCTGGATGACGTTCTCCCAAAAACCCCGCATCGTCAGGTTTGGCAGTACGCTCAGCAGGTCTACCTTGCAGTCGAGGGCATACTGCATAGCCGCCGACAGCGTGCGGTGTGAATCCTGCTTGCAGTCGGCGTCGATCATGCAGAGCCACTCGCCGTCGTCGTCGGCGATGCCTGTTTGCATCGCGTTGTTCTTGCCGCACCAGCCGTCCGGCAGCGAGTCGATATCGATCAGCCGGACGCGGTCGTCCTCGGCGGCGATCCGCCGGACAATGTCGCCTGTGGCGTCCGTACTGCGGTCGTTACATACGATCAGCTTGAAGTTCGGATAGTCCTGCCGGCAGATCGAGCGAACACAGGCGCCGATGTTTTCCTGCTCGTCCTTGGCGGCGACCAGCACGCTGATCCGCGGCGCATCGCCCAGCGGGCCGGGATAGTCCTCCGACAGCAGGAAACCCGTTCGCCGCTCATGCCAGATTACGACGTGGCGGGAGGTCCACATCAAAAAAATCAGCGATGCCAGTACGACCAAAATTGTAGGCAGCACAACCATTTCTTGTTCCCGCCTGACTAATCCGTTTTCGAGCGCGTCAAGTTGAGTATCAACTCCACTTCGCCGGCGTCCATTTCCACGCGGCGAGCGATTTCAAGAGGCGAAAGGCCCTCACCGTTGAGTCGAAGTATTTCCGCTCGGCGCAGGCCGCCCGTCGGTGGCGGCGCCTTGGTGTCCCGGACGGCGGCCAGCTCGCGCAGGCGGGCGATCTTCCCGTCCGCTTCGTCGCATAGACGTCTCAGCTCGTCCAGTCTGGCGTCGGCTCGGCGGCCGATTTCCTCGGCCAGACGGTCAAGCTCAACGGCCAGTTCGGCGACGTCATTGCCGACGGCGTCGGCCGCCTCGAGCGTCTTGCCCGATGACGCAGCGGTGCGGCGGTTGGCCAGGAATACCGCCAACAGCAAGACAAGTACGATTGCCGCGACCGTCAGGGCCGCGATAATGCCGGCAAGTTCCAATGTGCTCATGTCTTCGTTCCCTGAAGATAAACGGCCCTTGCAGCCGCGATAACTTCCTTGACGGCTGCGTGATGGGCTTCGGCGGCACGGAGGCAGTCGCTGAACTCCGGTGAGGCGGTCATTATTTCTTCGCCGCGTAAGCCCGTCTTTATACGGATTGGCCCGTAGGCCGTCTCGACGGTTTCATGCCGGCGGGTGAGTTTGCTGCGTGCGCACGGCCGGCGGCGAATGCCGAACGTGGTCGTCTCGGCGTACAGGATTCGCTCAGCGGCCGGAACATCGCATTCGGCACACAACACCGAGACCGTCCAGGCCGGGCGAGATTTTTTCATGAAGATCGGCGTCGCCCACGCATCGGCGCAGCCGGCCGACAGGAGCTTCTCCAGCGCGGCGCCGATTACCTCGCCGGTGCAGTCGTCGACGTTGGCGGACAATTCCACCAGGTTATCGGCCGTGCCGTCGGCGGTTTGTGAACCTATCAGCACACGCAGGAGATTGGGTACATCCGGTTCATCCCGTGTGCCGGCGCCGTAGCCGACGGCCGCTAAGTCCATAGCCGGCGGCGGGCCGTAGGACTCGCTCAGCACGGTCAGCACCGCCGCGGCCGTAGGAGTGGTGCGCTCACCGGCCAAATCGCTGCAAGCGGTACGCGCGCCGATGAGCAGCTCGGCCGTCGCAGGCGACGGCAGCGGCAGCGTGCCATGCCCGGATGGCACGGTCCCGCTGCCGATGGGGATCGGCGAGCAGACGACGCGGTCCACCGCCAGTATCTCCAGCGACAGGCAGGCGGCGACGATATCCACGATGCTGTCGACGGCGCCGACCTCGTGAAAGTGAACCTCGTTGACGGCGATGTTGTGGACCTTGGCCTCGGCCTCGGCCAGTCGTGTGAATATCCGGCCTGCACGGTCCGCTGCGCGGGGCGGCAGGTCGGCTGCGGCGATCAGCGAGAGGATATCGTCGAGATTGCGGCGAGGCTGCCGGCCCGTTGAGACGTTAACGCGAAACTGCATGCCCGCCAGTCCGCCGCGTTGGACCTTCTCGGCGTCAATCTCGAAGCCGGGGAGCTTTAGTCCGGCCAGGCCCGAACGGAGCAGCTCGATATCACAGCCGGCGTCCAGCAGGGCGCCGACGATCATGTCGCCCCCGGCCCCGGAAAAACAATCAAAATATGAGAGCATTATCGCAGTATCCTGTTTCTTCGCATTTTTTCGCATTTCGGGGCGTGTTTGTCAATGCCGATGGGCACAACCGGCGGCGCGACAAGGCCGATATTTGCTGCTTCAGTCGGCCTGTTTTCAAACCGATTCCATAATGGGGGTGTGCCGTGCACTTGGGTCGGGCAGGGAGGCTGCGATGGTTACGGTCAATGGTACGTGGGTGGATTTCAGCTTCTTTCGGCCTCAAGCCAAAAACGTCCGGCTGACCGGCGGATTCAACGGCTGCCAGGAAGGCGAATTGCGCATGACCCGCGACTCCGATGGCTACTGGCGGCTGAGGCTGCGTCTGCCGGCCGGGAAATTCAAGTTCCGCTATTGTGCCGATGGGGAATGGTTCGCGGACTATGCCTCTTTCGGTGTCGAGCAGGGTCGGTTCGGTCTGAACAGCATCGTGCGCGTGGAGGCGCCGCCACTTGGCGTAACGCAGCCGGCCGTGGCCAGTGAGGTTGCCGCGGCCTGAAAGCCAGGCTGTTTTCAGGGGGAGTTGTTACTCGTCTTCATCTTCCGGCTTATCGTCATCGTCGTCTTCGTCTTGCGGGGCCGGTTCGGCCTGGTCGGACGCGGCGGCTTTGCTGTTGGTCGGCGCCTTCCCGCTCGCGGCTACGGCCTTGCGCAGCTCCTCCGCCTGCGGCAGGTCGTCCAGGCTGCCAAGCCCGAAGACCTCCAGGAACCGGCGGGTCGTGCCGTACAGCATGGGCCGGCCGAGGACCTCGGCCCGGCCTATAATCTTGATCAGGTTCTTTTCCATTAAGCCGCGGAGCACCTCGCCGCACGCCACGCCCCGGATGACCTCGATATCGGCCCGCAGAACAGGCTGGCGGTAGGCCACGATCGCCAGCGTCTCAAGGGCCGCCTGAGACAGCCTCGTCTGCGACTTGGTTTGCAGCAGGGACGCCAGGACGTCATGATACTGCGGGTGCGTCAGCATCTGCCAGCCGCCGGCGAGCCGGTCGATGTGAAAGGCGCAGCCGGCCTGCTTGTAGCGGGCGTTGAGCGATTCAATCGCCTGATTGACGGCGCGCTGGCCGGGAAGCTTCGCCACCTGGGCGATCTTCGCAGCCGAGAGGGGCGCATCACTTGCGAAAAGAACCGCCTCAACGGTCGCGGCGACTTCACGCTCGGCGGCCTCGTCGGCGGATACCTCGTGTGTGCTGTCTGGCTCTGAAACGTTCATAGGCTAAAAAGCATACCAACTCAGCTCGAAATACAAAACACCCGCCCGGCTATTTAACATCTCGCCCCTGCCACGTCATGCTGTCGATAACCTTGCCTTCGGGTGTAACGGCCTTCATGGTGCAGGTTTCGCCGGCTGCCTCAAACAGGCAGTAGTGCAGCTTCGAGGCGAAGACTTTCGAGTAGGGGTTTTGTTTTTCGGCGTCGGCTGCCTTTTTATACAGCGGCGCGCCGGCCCCGCCGCTGATAATCATCGTAACGCCGCCGGGCGGGGCGGACCGCTCGTAGAAGTGGTCGTGCCCGGCGATCATCGCCGTGGCCTTGTACTTTACCAGCAGCGGCATGATTATTTCCCGGCTTTGCCGGACGGGCTTTTCGACCGGCTTGCCGTCTGCGTCGAGCCTGCCGTGGCCGCCGGAGCTCCAGGCCGGATAATGCGTGAACAGGAAAATGAACCTCGCGCCGGATTGCGAAAGCGTCTGCTCCAGCCACCTGGCGTTGTCGCTGCCTGCGGCGAAGTCCTGGTCGCCGTCGATGCCGATAAGCAGCGCGCCGCCGATGGTCTGCACCCAGTTTCGGCTGCGCCCGTCGGCCGAGGGCGTGTAGAAGATTTCGTCAAACAGCGGGGCGTTGCCTTCGTGGTTGCCTATGACGGCGTAGAAGGGCACCGCGGCGAAGAATTCACCGGCCGGGCCGAAGAACTGCTCGTCCCACAGCCAGTCGTCTCGTCCGCTGGTAACCATGTCGCCGGAGAATACCACCAGCCCCGGCCGGGCCTTGGCCATGGCGGCAGCCACCTTCTGCCAGTCCCTGACGTGCGTTCGGCTGTCGCCGCAGGCTGCGAAGACGACCTTGCCCTTGGCGGGCACCGGCGGCCTGAAGACCAGCCCCACCTTGTAGCCGTCGCGTTCGGCTGTGAGGCTGTAGTCTTGTGCCGCTGCATCGGGGCCGCGGGAAATGCGAAGGCGATGGATCAGCCCCGGCCCGGATGCCGCGACGGCGCTGCCGCCGGCCTGGCCGCCGCGATATATGCCGACCGTCGCCGGCATGTTCGTCCGGCAGGTGATGCTGAAATAGTCCTTGTCGAACGCGCCGAAGACGGGTGCGGTCTGAAATGCAAGCCGGCTGCTGTCCAGCGGTACCAGCGACATCTCCGGTGCGAATTTTATGGGTTTGTCGCGCCGGTTTTTGACGGCTACGTCGGCCGTCAGGACGTTTTTGCCCCTCTTAAGCCGGCGGGCGTCGATGGCCGGGATGGTTTGATATCGCATGCCCTTCAGCGGCGGGTCAATACGCCGGCCGTTCAGGGCGAAGCTCATCGTCTGCCGCGGGTCGATGCCGTGAGTCAGTTCCAGCACCGCGTACGGCAGCTCATCGTCGTTGGCGAAGATCGATTGCTCGGAGACGGTAAACGTCCCGCGGACCATCACCAGGACGGTCTTGCCCGGCCCGATCGTGGGTAACTGCTGCGTAAACGTCCGTCCGCCGTCGATGCAGAACTCCCACGCGGCGTCTTTCAGCAGGTTCTGAGGCTCAGCCGCCCCAGCCTTCGGCCCGAAGACGCCACATGCAGGCAATGCCAGCGTTACGACGACCAACACAAGACGGCCTATGTCTCGACACATTGCGCAGCTCTCCTTTTTCTGAGAAAATCTTAACATTTTATGGAGACGCACTGTTTCCGGACATTACGCAGTATGCGCCCCGAATGGTTCTTGACAGATCAGCCGGTAAGTCGATGTCAATCGAACTCGCTTTCGTCGATGGGGCTGCTGGTCGGCTGGGTTGTCGGGGCGACCATCGGCAGACCGGTAGGCGGGAGCGGCTTGTATTTTTTAGTGTCTTTAGCCGGCCTCGTCGTCGGCGAGGGCTTGCCGGGCAGCCGTCGTGGCCGGGGCTTCGTCGTTGACGTCCTGGGAAGCGGGATTCGCCTGACGCTCGGCTGAGTGGTCGGCTTCGGCTTTAACCTTGGTTCCGGCTTGGGCAGGGGCGGTTTAGGCTTGGCTTTAGGCTTCGGTTCCAGTTTCAGCTTGGGCGCCGGCAAAGGTGCTGGTTCCGATTCCGGTTTCAGCTTGGGCGCCGGTGCGGGTTTGGCTTCGGGGGTTGGTTCCGGTTCCAGTTTCAGCTTGGGCACCGGCAAAGGTGCAGGCTTGGCTTCGGGCTTTGGTTCCGGTTTCGGCTTGGGCGCCGGCAAAGGTGCAGGTTCCGATTCCGGTTTCAGCTTGGGCGCCGGTGCGGGTTTGGCTTCGGGGGTTGGTTCCGGTTCCAGTTTCGCCTTGGGCGCCGGCACAGATGCAGGCTTGGCTTCGGGTTTTGGTATCGGCTTCGGTTCCGGCTTCGGCTTGGGCGGGCGCGGTATCGGCTTGACCAGAGGTTTCGGCGGCGAGGGCAACGGGACCTTATCGTCCAGCACTATAACCTTCTCGGCCTCTACCACGTCCAGCGCGAGTTGCTTGTCATAGACGCAGGCTCCGAAGATGCCTACATGCTTGCCGACGTATTTCGAGAGGTCGACCTGCCCCGACGTGCACTGCACATAGGCGTTGGTTCGCCCGGTTTGCCGGTCTCTCACGCAGAACCGCTTGGCCCCGGCAGGCCCGCCGGGGAAAATCTCGCTGCCGATGAGGACGCCCTCGGCGGCGTAGCTTTTTAGCGGCCTGTGTTCCGGCCTGACCACCTCTATCCGGCTGCGCTTCAACTGATATTCCTGCTGGCGGGCGGACGTATCCCGGATGAGGCTCTCGACGTCCTGTAGGTCTCTGCGCTGCTTGATTGCGATGTCAAGCAGCGTTACGCGGGCGTCGACGTATGGTTTAAGGTAGTCGCCTTCGGCTACCCTGATGGCGAGATACTTGTCGCGCAACCCTGTCAGGTCGCGTTGCTCGATGGGCTTTTTGTATTCTTCCTGAAGCTGCTGCTCCAGGGCCTGGAAGGCCTTGACTGCCTGGACGACCTCTTGTTCGGTCTGCTCGGTGTGAACCGTCTTGTCGGTGAGCGAAGCCGGTGTCGTCGTCGGCTGCGTGGCGGGCTTCCCCTCATCTGAAAGCAGACTTACATACCGGTCGGAGATCCAGAAGCAGGCGCCCGCCGGCGGTGTAATCTTGTAGTACTGGCCGATTTCGCCGGCCACCCGAACCTTCCGGCCTTTTTGCAGATGCCCCTGGACGGCCCAGAAGTCCGACTGCCGCAGGTCGCCTCCGGCGCGGATAAGAACATTATCGCCTGTCAGCGTGCCGGACTTGCCTGATTCGTCTAGCTGAACATATTTCCTGCTGACTACGCTGAAGCAGCCTGGCGGCGGCAGTATCTTAAGCCAGCCGGCCGTCCTGCCTACCACGACGACCCGGGCCGGGTCGGAAAGCTTCGCACACGGATACGCCGTAACACCAGGGCCGGACCGCACGTACACGTTCGTTCCGGTAACGACGCCTGTAGTGCGGACATCGCTGTCGGCTGATGCAACGGCGACAAACACCGTTACCACAAGCAGGCTGATGGTCCTGATATTCATGAGATGCTCCTTCAGATTGAAATCCAGGGTACTGGGTACAGCCCTGACCCAGACGGTAGCATTTTTGCCGACCTGTGTCAACAGCCGCTTGGACTCTTATCCGCTATGCCGGCAGGCGAATTGTGAAACAAGCACCCTGCCCTGGAGAACTTTCTGCGGAGATGCTTCCATCCATTGTGTCGAGGATTTCACGGCAGATAGCCAGGCCCAGCCCGCAGCCGTGCGATTCGCCCTCATCGGCGGTGCGGGTCGTGAAGAACGGCTCGAAGATCTTCTTCAGGTTTTCCGGCGGGATGCCCGTGCCGCTGTCTGCTACCTGGATGAGGACGCTCTGCCCGTTGCGCCTGGCGGAGATTTGAATTCGCCGCGCCGCGGTGCCGGCCAGCACGGCCGAGCGGGCATTGAGAACCAGGTTCAGCAGCACCTGCTGGAACTCGATTTTGCGCGCCTGGAGCGTCAGCTTGGCCGGTACGAGCACTACCAGTTCGATGCCGTCCTTTTTCGGGTCGCGGGCCATGGCGGCGAGCGTCTCGTTGACCAACTCGCAGAGGTTAAGCTCCTGTGGCGGGGCGGGGTTTTCTCGCACCAGGCCGAGAATCGCCTTGCAGATGTCGGTCGCGCGTTGGCCGCCGGTCTCGGCGCGGCTGATGGCCTTCTGAACCATCGCCGGATTACTGCGGGCCAGGTGAGCGTAATTGATGATCGGCGTGAGGATGTTGTTGAACTCGTGCGCGACCATGGCGGTCATGGTGCCGACCGCCGCCAGACGCTGAACGCGGTGGAGATGATCACGCAACGCCTGCACCTCGGCCTGAAGGCGGGCCAGGTGTTCCTGGTGGCTTTGGTCAACGCTTGTTTTCTGCTCAGTAAGCAACTGGCCGGAACCTCTTGCCAAAAGGGCGGTATTTGGCTATGAAGGCGCAGTCTGAAGTATACATATTTATCGGCTTAGGGGCCGCGAAACTTGAAGCACCCTGCCGAGCGACATGGAAAGCGAATCGACACTGAACAGCCTGATCGACCTGGCCGAGTCGGTGGGCATCACCATCCGTCGCGCCCCGGCGGCCGAAGGATCATCCGATCATCCCGGTGGGGCGATGGTGCGTCTGCGAGGCCGAGAGATGCTGTTCCTCGACCCGACCGCCTCCGTCGAAGACCAGATTTCCGTCCTGGGCGCCGCACTGCGAGGGCGCGATGAAATAGAAAACAGCTACCTCCGCCCCGAAATACGCGAATTGATTAACGGCGGCACGACGGAATAGATAAACCGCTCTGAAGAAGCATCGTGCGACAGGTGAGTTGTTCGCCGCCGGCTTCACTGATTTGCGGTATTTTTTTTCTTTTTCCAGTCCGTAACGGCTGCCTTGATGGCATCTTCGGCGAGTACCGAGCAGTGGACCTTGACCGGCGGCAGCAAAAGCTCCTTGGCGACGTAGCTGTTTTTCAATTTGACCGCATCTTTTACAGGCCGGCCTATGAGCCACTCGGTGGCCAGCGACATGGAGGCGATTGCCGCCCCGCAGCCAAACGTCTTGAACTTCGCGTCCACGATCTTGTCGGCCTCGTCCACCTCGATCTGCAGCTTCATTACGTCGCCGCAGACCGGCGAGCCGACCACGCCCGTGCCTACACGCGGCGAGTCGGCATCCAGCGAGCCGACGTTACGCGGGTTCATTGCATGGTCCTGCATTTTTTTGCTGTATTTCATGGCTGTCAGCTATCAGTGCTTATTTGTTCCATTGCACCTTGCTCAGGTCCATACCTTCCTGAGCCATTTCGTAAAGCGGACTGATTTCGCGCAACTGCCGCACGGCCTCGACAACGCGGCCGACGGCGTAATCAATCTCCTGTTCCGTGTTGAATCGTCCCAGGCTGAAGCGGATGGAGCTGTTCATCAGGTCGCCGCTGACGCCCATCGCCTTCAGGACGTGGCTTGGCTCGAGCGACGCGCTGGTGCAGGCCGAGGCCGACGAAACCGCGACGTCTTCCATTCTGGCCATTATTGATTCGCCCTCGACGTATGCAAATGACATGTTCACCGTGTTCGGCAGGCGCTCGGTCGGATGGCCGTTAAGCTTCACGTGGTCGAGCTGCTCCGTAACGGCCTCGGCCAGCCGGTCTCGCAGCGCCGCGAGGCGCTTGGCCTCCCGCTGCATTTCACGTCGGCTGATTTCGGCCGCAACGCCGAAGCCGACGATGCCGGGCACGTTGAGCGTGCCGCTCCGCAGGCCTCGCTCGTGCCCGCCGCCGTGCATCCGGCACGCCAGGCGCACCCGCGGGCCGCGCCGGCGGACGTACAGCGTGCCGATGCCCTTCGGACCGTACATCTTGTGCGCCGAGACGCTCAGCAGGTCAACGCCCGTCGCCTCGACGTCGACGGGAATCTTGCCGACAGCCTGTGCCGCGTCGCTGTGAAACAGCACGCCTCGAGCCTTGGCGACCTCGCCGATTTGGGCGATCGGATGCAGCGTGCCGGTCTCATTGTTGGCTGCCATCAGCGTAATCAGGATCGTCTTGTCGGTAATCGCCTCGGCGACCTGCTTGGCCGAGACGCAGCCGCGGGCGTCAGGCTTCAGCCACGTTATCTTAAAGCCCTGCCCTTCGAGCCACTTGCAGGTGTCGATGACGGCCTTGTGCTCGGTAGCGCAGGTGATTATGTGGTTGCCCTTATCGCGGTACATTTCGGCGGCGCCCTTTATGGCGAGGTTATTACTCTCGGTGGCGCCGGAAGTGAAGATGATATCGTCGGCCTCGGCACCGATGAGCGCAGCGACCTGGCCGCGGGCGGTCTCGACGGCGAGCCTGGCCGTCTCGCCGAAGCTGTGGTTGCGGCTGGCGGCGTTGCCGAAGTGCTCCGTCAGAAACGGCATCATCGCCTCCAGAGCGCGCCGATCAAGCGGCGTGGTGGCATTGTTGTCCAGGTAAATGGGCGGCTTAATCACCATTTCATTCCTCGATCGACGCCGTTGCCGGCTCGACAATCTCCGCCAGCGAAACCTTCCTGAGAAAATCGTTCAGTTTTCGATGCACCCGATGGACCGGGTCGGCAATAGGGCAGGCGGCCATGAGCTTGCAGGTGCACTCCTTCTCATCGCCGGCGAGGTCCGTTATGCACTCAGCCAGCCGGATCGGGCCTTCCAGCGATTCCAGAAGGTCGGCCAGGTTGACCTCTTGCGGCTTGCGGGCCAGACGATAGCCGCCGTGGACGCCCCGGACGGATTTGACATAACCCGCCGCCGACAGCTCCTTCAACACGTTCATCAAGAGCGATATAGGCACGCCGAAATACTCGGCGATTTCGCGCGCGCTGGCGACCTCGTCGCCGGGTAGCCCGGCCAGGTGCGACATCGCTATCAATGCGTATCCGGCCTTTTTTGTCAAAGCCAACATCCCAAACCCTTTACTGAATCGGTCTCTACCTAAATATAGCACCTGTTTGGTACTATTTCAAATAAAAATAGTACTATTTTAGTTCTAGTTCGATTTTAGAATCGCGCCGCTGCTTGCCAGGTAAGAGGCCGTCGCGTAGACTTTTCTCTGCGGCGGGGCATAGATGGAAAGGTGGAAAGTAAAAATGTCTGAATCGAAACCAACGATTTCGTACGAGGATTTCTGCAAGCTTGATATTCGCACAGCCAGGGTGCTGGAGGTGGCCGACCATCCCAACGCCGACAAGCTGCTGGTGCTCAAGATTGATCTGGGCGGCGAGCAGCGGCAGTTGGTGGCAGGCCTGAAGTCGTATGTGTCGCACGAGGCACTGCTGGGCAGGGACATCGTTGTGGTGGCGAACCTTCAGCCTCGCAAGATGCGCGGGCTGGAATCCAACGGGATGTTGCTGGCGGCGGTCTGTGGCGAAGGCGATGAGCGAGACGTAGTCATACTAACCACCGACAAGCCCGTCCCGCCCGGAGCGGAAGTTTCCTGAGAAAAAAGCTGAAAAACAGAAAGTAGGGCGAGCAACTTGTTGCTCGCGGAATATCTTTAAGTTTGCAGCTTTTCTTCCAATGTTTCTACGATGATATCTGCGGCATTCTCGCAGGCGGTCCGGCCCGCCCCGGCGCGCAGCGGTTCGACGACGGACAGCATATCCTGCCGCATCTCATGGAGGTAGCCGAGGTCGTTCATCGTTTCGACGACAGTTTCGGTGAGCTTTTTCGTGTCGCCGTACCACGGCATCAGTTCCGGTACGATCCGCCGCCCGGCAAGTATGTTCACCAGCGAGAAGTGCCGCGTAGGCACTGCCCGTCGCCCGGCCACACGGCGTACGGCGCCGAGCAGCCGGCTGGTGCGATAGAAGATGACCATCGGCACGCCGAAGTAGGCCGCTTCCAGCGTTACCGTGCCGCTTGCGACGACGGCGAAGTGTGAGCGTGCCAGCACCTGGGCCGTTCGGCCTACGGCGATTTCCGGCAGCCCGGCCGAGCGCCGCCCGGCAGAATTGCGAATAGCCTCGGCGCACTGGTCGGTGCGTGCGGTCAGCGTGCATTGTGCGTTTTTCCAGCGGCGGCGAATGGCGTCTGCGGCGGCCAGCAGCGCCGGCGCATGGTTGCGGATTTCCGCCGGCCGACTGCCCGGCAGCAGTGTTACGCGCCAGGCGCCGTCGACCCATGCCTCGGCCGGGTCGGGCGGCGACGCCGGGCGATCCGGTAGCAAATCGAAAAGAGGGTGACCAACGTACGTGGCATTTACGCCGCGCCCGCGGAGGTATTCCTGCTCGAACGGCAGTATGCACGCGACGCGATCGGTCAGGCGGGCAAGCTTGCCTACGCGCCATGGCGCCCAGGCCCAGACCTGTGGGGCAATGTAATAAACCACCGCTGCGCCGAGTTTGCCGGCTGTGGCTGCAAGGTGCCAGTTAAGCGCCGGCGAATCCACGGGCACGTGCACCGCCGGCTTAATCTCTAGCATGGCCCGTTGCAGCCGCCGGACGGCCCGCCAGTAATAACCCAGTTTCAGCAGAGGCCCGCCGAGCATACTGGCCGTCTTCGTCAAATCGAGCAGCACCTCGCAGCCAGCCTCGGCCATGTGCGGGCCTCCGGCGCCGACGAAACGTACGTCGGCCCGCCGGCTGCGGATGGCGCCAATAAGCCCGGCGGCGTGTTGGTCGCCGCTGGCCTCTGCAGCCGAGATAAAGATGATAACCGGTCGGTCCGCCATTATTTCGAAGTCAGGATTTCACATTGCCGATAGCTGATGCGATAGCGTGTGTGCTGATGTGGCTGATGGAGACAGCTACGTCCGCCAGTTGCATCGCGTCGGCGATTTCGCGGCATCGGCCGGCCAGGCGAACCGTCGGCTTGCCCGAAGGCTCGTTGCGAATCTCGACGTCCGTCCAGTTGATGCCGTTTCGCCAGCCGGTGCCCAGCACCTTCAGCACCGCCTCCTTCGCGGCGAATCGCCCGGCGAGGTGCTCCAGTTCCCGACGCTTGCCGAGGCAGTATTGCAGCTCAGCCGGCGTGAAGACCCGCTCCAGGAAACGCTCCCCGTGCCGCTGGAGCGTCTCTTGCAGGCGGGCGCAATCCACCATGTCAATTCCGTGTGCAAGCTCGTTCATGCCGGCTATGATAATGCCGCCGACGCTTGAATACGACATCTGAATCTCGACGTGCCCTGATTTTCTTCTTCTGTGCGCGTCGTGAATAAAAGACAAGCGGAGTTAAGCGCCTTAATGTTTTAGCCTTTCATGCCGATAAATGGAAAGGGCAGGGGTATTCGGCACGGCGAGGTGTCGAATCTGCAGCGTTCGAGGCAAACTTTCCGGAGATTTTCACACACATGGAAGCCCAAAAAATAGTCGCCCGGTATGCCAATGGAAAGATACTCAAGGGCCATACCATAAACTTCGCCCCTGATAAGCCTACGTTCATTCTCGAACCGGTCGGAGGCGGACCGGAACGGGTGGTGCAAATCGGGGAACTCAAGGCAGTGTTCTTCGTGCGGGATTTTTTGGGAAGGCGCTCGCACGAGGACAGAAAGTTCTTCGTAGCCCACCAGCCATACCAGGGTCGTCAGGCAAAGGTGCGATTTAGCGACGGCGAAATTATAGTGGGGTCCTTACCCAACTACTGCCCCGACAAGCAGGGCTTCTTCATCTTTCCCGCGGACGACCAGGCCAATGCGATCAAAATCTTCGCCGTAACGGCGAATGTCAAAGAAGTTGAGCTGGTATAGGTTGACTGGTTGACCAGATAACACAAGTAACTCGTAATCCGTAATTTGTAAGCAGTCACCTACCTACCCCTGCCTACCTGCGGTAGCAGGCAGGCCTTTTTTGTTCGCGTCGTTCGCGGCTTGTTGAAACCGTAATCCGTAATTCGTAATCCGCCCTTCGACCCCGGCGCGCCGGGACTGCGGCGGGCAAGCGTGGACGATTTTCTTCTTTTTTTT
>JAXIHJ010000095.1:0-3387 GCA_034189755.1 Planctomycetota bacterium | reverse complement strand
GCAGCCTACAATAGTAAGGCAGGAGGCAGGGTTTCGGTTTGCCCGAAAAGTTGTGAACTTTTGAACACTTGCGGGCGGCCTGGCATGATACTCCGGCGCGTCCCCCCCCGCGCGCCACATGTTGGCCGCCCATCTTTTTTGGGGGCCGGATTAGCGCCTATATGATGGCTTTGTGGATGGTTTGGGCGGCGGCCTGGGGGTTTGTAGCGCAACAGATAGCCGAGCTGACCGCGGCCCGCTTGGCTCCGGCTGCGACGAGTTGGCCGATGTTTTTTGCCGTGATGCCGCCGATCGGCACGAGGGGGCGTTTTATTTCCTTGGCGGCCTGTGCCAGCAGCTCCGGCCCGACAACCGGGCCGGCGTCTTTGGTTCGAGTCTCGAACATGGGTCCGACGGCGATATAGTCCGCGCCTTCATTGACGGCGGCGCGGGCCTGTTCGATAGTATGCGTGCTTCGCCCGACAATCGCGCCCGGCCGAAGCAGGCGGCGCGCCTCGGCTACGGGCAAGTCGTGTTGGCCCAGATGCACTCCATCGGCGCCGACGATGGCGGCGATGTCCGGGCGGTCGTTGATGATAAAAATTCGCCCTGTCTCGTCGGTCAGCCCCCGCAGCTCCGCGGCCAGGGCGAGCTGCTGTGCGTCTGAGACGTTTTTTTCTCGCAGTTGCAGGGCCTCGGCGCCGCCGGCGATGACCGCCCGCGCCAGCTCACGAACACTGCCGGCGCACAGGCTGCTGTCGATCAGTGCGTACAGCCGCACCTGCTCAAATCTATCGCCGACCATCACGCGGCTGAGCAGCCGCTGCTCCAGCGTGTAGGTGTCATATCGCATCCGCTCAATCCTGAGTATCTGTGCCGGTGCGACTATCTTGGCGTACTCCTCGATCGTGCGAAGTGATTCGCTGAGGCGCTTCAGTGCGGCGGTGGCCACGTCAATCAGGTTCTTCCGGTCAGGCTCGGAGGGGCTGGTGATCTCGGTGCCGATGTCGCCGGAGGTGTCGCGGCTGGTGAGGAACCTGTCTGTGGGCATTTCGGCCAGAACCTCCCGCAGATCGGACCGCAGATTTTTGGCCATGGCGGTGATGGCTGGGTCATTGAGGGCGAACCGGCCGCAGTCTTCGGCCACACGCAGCGCCTCCCGGGCGCGATTGAAGTTTGCATCGAGGATTCTATGTATCTCTTTCATGGCGCAGCCTCCGCCTGTGCTGGTCGAGACTATATAAATATTACTATGTTGACCATTGCTTAGATTCTGCCCTACCGGAAGCAAGCATAGCAGGATTACACAGATTTTCTGATTACACAGATAGAAAAAGAACCTTTTTTTTACAGAAAGGCCAAGGTTTTCTTGAATCCTGTTGTCCTTGAATCCGTGTAATCTGTGATCTCATGTGTGCACTTTGCCACTGGTGAAGCATTGCTGAGAACCTTGCGAAACATTCCGAAAGCCTAATGGTTGTTTGAATTCGGAATCGGAAACTGGCGGCACAGCTCGCCGACGGCGCCGCTGACGCGGGCGGTCGTCTGCTTGTCGCCGCCGGCCAGCAGGATTTCATCGATCCATCCTGCGATAAGCTCCATTTGTTCGGTGCCCATTTTGCGCGTCGTCAGCGCCGGCGTGCCCAGCCGTACGCCTGAAGCCTGCAACGGCGGGCGCGGGTCGAACGGGATGGCGTTCTTGTTGGTGATGATGCCCGTAGCGGCGAGCATATTTGCGGCCTGGTCGCCGGTGAGGTTCTCGCATCGGCTGCGAAGGTCGATAAGCAGCATGTGGTTGTCCGTGCCGCCGGAAACAAGCCGCCAGCCCCGCTTGGCCAGCGCCTCGGCCAGCGCCTTTGCGTTGGCGACGATGGCGGCGGCGTATTGCTTGAATTCCGGCCTCATCGCCTCGTAAAACGCCACCGCCTTTGCCGCCGCGACGTGCATCAGCGGCCCGCCCTGCAGGCCGGGGAACACCGCCCGATCGATTGCGCGGGCGTATTTTTTTTTACACAGGATTATCCCGCCCCTTGGCCCGCGGAGCGTCTTGTGGTTCGTGGTCGTTACGAAAGTGCTGTGCGGCACGGGGCAGGGATGCATGCCCGCGACCACCAGCCCGGCAATGTGAGCGATGTCGGCCAGCATGAGGCAGCCGACCTCGGCGGCGATTTTTCCGAAGGCCTCGAAGTCGATCGTTCGCGGATAGGCCGACGCGCCGGCAATGAGTATGTCAGGGCGCTCGGCCAGCGCAAGCTCGCGGACCTGGTCCATGTCCAGCATCTCGGTATCTTTCCGAACACCGTAGCTGACCGTCTTATAAAGCATGCCGGAGAGGTTGATACTCTTGCCGTGCGAGAGGTGCCCGCCGCAGGCCAGGTCCATGCCCATCATTTTCTGCCCCGGCTTCAGCGCCGCCATGTACACGGCCAGGTTCGCGCTGGTGCCGCTGTGAGGCTGGACGTTGGCGTGCTCGGCGCCGAAGAGCTTCTTGGCGCGATCGATGCACAGTTGCTCGACGTCGTTGACGTTTTCACAGCCGCAATAGCAACGGCTGCCCGGATAGCCCTCGGCGTACTTATCCGTCAGAACGCTTCCCAGCGCCTCCAGCACGGCGGGCGAAACGTGATTCTCCGAGGCGATCAATTCCAGCGTGTGCCCCTGGCGATGTTGTTCGGCGCGGATGATTTCAGCTATCCGGGGGTCCACTTGCTCTAAGCTCATGTGCGTCTCCAGAGCAGACCTTTATACGTTGACGAAGGCGGTACTTTAACGCTGCAACTATGCGGACGCAAGGTTATATAGCCCAAGGGGGTGCATGTAGTTTTTGGTGAAACAACGAATCCCGCTCGCTTAGCGCTCGCGGCTAGTACCGTTGAGTGTGTGAACCGTATCCATACTAGCCGCGAGTGGAAACGAGCGGGACAAGAACCACCAAAATCTTCGTATACCCGGAAGGGTATCTACTTTTCCAGCAGTTCGCCGCCGGTGGCGCAGACCACGAAGACGGTTCCCGCAACCGCCAGCGGCGTGCCGAGAGGCGTTCGTTTGGCCCGTCCGTATCTGCTGGAGGCCGGGCGGCCTGTCCGGGTTCGTTTGATGAGCGAGGCGATGCGGTCCGGGCCGATGAGCTTGTCCTGCCCGCCGCCGTCGGCGATGGCGTCGGTCTTGCCGGCGAGGAAGCTCACCAGCCTGCCGTCCGGCGTAATGACCGGTCCGGCGGCTTCACCGGCGGCCAGGGTCGCAGAAAGCTTGTTTATGGCGACACCGTCCGGGCCAACCTGCTCGATGCACGCCGGAACTTCACGAACGGCTGTGCCCATCTCCCGGTAAAAGCCCAGCCCGTATATTTTCACGTTCTGCCCGGCGGAAAATTTCAGAGGGGCCTTTTGGGAACCGGTCTTCAGCGGC
>JAXIHJ010000094.1:0-12852 GCA_034189755.1 Planctomycetota bacterium | reverse complement strand
ACGAGTTACGGATTACTCCTGCCTACCCGGCTAGCGACAGCTAGGCAGGCAGGGATTACGGATTACGGTTTCAACAAGCCGCGAACGACGCGAACAAAAACTGACCGCTGATCGCTGACTGCTGATCGCTGATGCTGGTGCCTGCCGTGAGCAGATATTCTACAAATATTTTTTTGGAAAGTTCTTGACGAAAGTTACCTCGCTCCGGCAGAATATAGCCTTGATGTTGGGCCTGCGGGTGAGCTGTGAAGCGTTTCACGGCCCGTAGGCATAGCCCGGGAAGGTAAAAAGCGGGCTTGTTTGCAGGGTAGTCGTGAGCATTGCATATCGACGTGTAAGTTTTTGGGCACATCCGCATTTGGGTGGAATCAACTCTGTGCACCGTTGCTTTGCGCGCATATCTCTTGCAAATCCACAATAGCTGTTTCTTTGAAGGAGTGTTAGCATGGCAAATGGCAAGGTGAAATGGTTTAACGCGTCCAAAGGTTATGGATTTATCACGGCTGAGGACGGCACGGACGCGTTCGTTCACTATGGAGACATCGACGGTGAAGGTTTCAAGTCGCTGGCTGAAGGCGACGACGTAACTTTCGAGGTCACCCAGGGCCCGAAGGGGCCGAAGGCCGTCAATGTGCGCAAGGTTTAACGGGTGGTCCAAACGCACCTGCCGCTGAAATATGCGTAAAGTGTGTTTGGAGGCCTTTATCTTGTAGCGAATTGAAAGAGGCGCCGCGTATGCGGCGCCTCTTTTTTGTCTTCGGTGGGGCGGGTCGTGCCGGGGTCGCTTATTTCCGGCTGCCTGCGAACTCATCGCGGATGATTTCGAGGTCTGGCAGGGCCTGGCGGAACAGCCGCCCGTAGGGGCGCGTTACGACGCGATGGTCCAGCACGACGACAATGCCGGTGTCGGACCGCGAGCGGATCAGCCGGCCGAAGCCCTGCTTGAAACGGATGACCGCTTCGGGCAGTTGATAGTCGCCGAACGGGCTGCCGCCGCTGGCGCGGATGGCTTCGATCCGCGCTTCGATCAGCGGGGCGTCCGGCACGGCGAACGGCAGCTTGGTGATAATCACGTTCGACAGCGCCTCGCCGGCGACGTCCACGCCCTGCCAGAAACTCATCGTCCCCAGCAGCACGCAGCGGCGTCTCATGCGGAAGTGCTTGAGCATCTGGTTTCGCGGCAGCGGCCCGCCCTGGACGAGCAGTTCGTAGTCGTCGCTTTGGGCCGTGGCTTCCAGCCGCTCAGCCGCCGCCTGGAGCATCGCGTAGCTGGTGAACAGCACGAAGCACCGCCCCCGCGTCTTTGCGATGTAGTACCGGATCGCCTCGCAGGCGGCCGGCGCGAAACGGTCCAGGTCGTTCGGGTCGCCCAGTTGAGTCTCGATGTAGAGCTTGACCTGCCGGCGGTAGTCGAACGGGCTGGCCAGCAGCAGCTCCCGGCCTTCGGAAAGCCCAAGCCGGCTGTGAAGATATGCAAACCCGTGCTCGCCGCCGCGTGACGTCGCCAGTGTCGCGCTGGTAAGCACGGCCGAATTAACCTCGTCGAAAACCAGCTCGCGGACAATAGGCGCTACGTCGATCGGCGCCGAGGCGAGCGCCACCAGCGGTTTGCGTCCGGTTCGGCCGGGGCGCACGGTCCTCCAGTAGACGTGCCCCTCGTCGGCCTGTGCGACGAGTTCGCCGGTCATGTCGGCCAGTTCGCAGGCGCGCTGCTCCTGGCCCAGCAGTTCGTATGCCTGTTCGCCGTCACCGAGCCGGCGTCGCAGGTGTTTTAGCCTGTCGGCTACCTGCCTGAGTGCCGGCGTGAGCGTGTTCGGCACGATGTCCGGCTGCTTGATGCGCCCGTTGCGATCGATTTTGCAGTCGGCCAGCGCGTCGAAAAATTCATCCGCCGCGGCTGAAGCGAAGCGAACGGCTTCGAGGCTGTCGTGGTCCTCAGCCAGCGCCAGCAGGCCTCGGTTGGTCCGGTCGTCGTGCAGCTCGCGCAATAACTGTCCGACGCCGGCCGACGCAACGCGCCGCCCGAAGTGGTCGCTGACCACCTGCTCGACCGTGTGGGCCTCGTCCAGGACGACAAAGTTGTATTTCCCCAGCAGGCCGGCCTGGACTTGCTTCAACGCCAGATCGGAAAAAAACAGCGCGTGGTTGGCGACGACAATGTCGCTGCCCTGCATCCGCTTGCGGGCGGCCTGGAGGTGGCATTTGCCGTAGTGCTCGCACTTGGCGCCGCGGCAGAAGCCCGCATCACTGCTGACCTTCCGCCACACGTCCGGCGCGATCGCAAAATCGATGTCCTGAAACGAGCCGGTGGGCGTTTCCATCGCCCAGGCAGCCAGCCGCTGAAGCTGGTCGAGGCGCCGCCGGGACGTAAAGATGCGTTGGCGGTTTTTAAGGGCCAGGGCCAGCCGGCGAAAGCACAGATAGTTGTTTCGGCCCTTGGCCAGCACGGCGGAAAAAGAGACCGGCAGCGCATCGGCGAGCAGCGGCAGGTCCTTGTCGATGAGCTGCTGCTGAAGCGCGATGGTGTAGGTGGAGACGACGACGCGCTTTTTCTGCTCGGCGGCGGCGAGTATGGCGGGGACGAGGTAGGCGAAGCTTTTTCCCACGCCCGTGCCGGCCTCGACGACCAGATGCTCGCAGTCGGCAAAGGCCGCCTGAACGGCACCGGCCATATCAAGCTGCTCGTCACGGCGCTCGTAGCCGTCCAGGTGCCGACAAATAAGCCCGCCGGGGGCGAGAATGTCCTCGACCGTTAGCGCCATGCCTTCGCCACGGGCTGCGTTGTCGTCTCGACGACCTGCGGATTCCGCAGCTTCCGGGTGAACCTGGCCACGAAGACCGCCGTCCACAGGATTACCACGATCGTGAAGATGGTGGCCAGGATCGTGATGATCGTGCGCCCGCGGACGATCGTCGAACGCATGGAAGATGCGATCCGCTCCTTGGCCAGCGTCAGCATGGCCAATATGATCGCCCCGACTGTCGCGGCGATGCTGATGGAGTGGATGCCGCTGTAGATAAAGACCCCCCGCGACACTTCCGGGCCTTTTTGTTCCAGGCCGGTTGGATGTAGAAAATAGTGCAGCCTGCCGTCGATGAGTTCCACCTGCCCGTGGATGGCTTCGCCCCAGAAAAACCAGTACAGAATGACGTAGACCAGGAAATTCGCCAGGCCCAGAAAAATAATCCAGATGCAGATTTTCGTTCGCCGGTCTGTCATTGCGATGCCCGCCCGATTAGTCCTTTACGCCTATTACTCCTTCCAGCGGGGAAGACGCCGTGGCGTAGAGTTTTCTTGGAATTCGCCCGGCGCGTCGAGCGATGTATCCGGCCTCGAGCGCCTGTCGCATCGCCACAGCCATTTGCACCGGGTCTTTCGCGCCTGCGATGCCCGTGTTCAACAGCACGCCGTCGGCGCCCAGTTCCATGGCGATGGTTACGTCGCTGGCCGTGCCGACGCCGGCGTCCACGATCACCGGGTAATCCGCATCGCCGTCCTTGAGCTGTTCAAGGATAATACGGATGTTGGCGGCATTTAGTATGCCCTGGCCCGATCCGATCGGCGCGCCGGCGGGCATTACCGCCGCGGCGCCGGCATCCTTCAGACGCAGCGCCATAACCGGATCGTCGCTGGTGTAGCACAGGACGCAGAAGTCTTCTGCCTTTAGCTGCTTCAGCGCCTCCAGCGAGCCGACGGGGTCGGGCAGCAGAGTCTTTTTATCGCCCAGCACCTCCAGCTTGACCCAGCCTGCGCCCTTGTTGCCGAGACCTTCCAGCAGTTCGCGTCCCAGCCTGGCCGTGCGGACGGCCTCGTCGGCGTCGAAACAGCCGGCGGTGTTGGGCAGCAGCGTGTAGGATTCCGGGTCTATGAAGTCCAGGATATTCCGGCCGGCCTTGTCGCTCATCCGCTCGCGGCGGACGGCGACGGTTACAACGTCGCAGCCGCTGGCGGCCAGGGCCTCCGCCATCAGCTCGAATGTTTCGTACTTGCCCGTGCCCACGAACAGGCGGTTGCGAATTTCAAAATTCCCAATCTTGAGTGGGTTCATCTCAGCCTCCGCCGACCAACGTTACGATTTCCAATTCATCGCCGTCCGCCAAGGCCGTTTCGGCGTGCCGTGCGCGCGGTACTAGCTGCTTGTTCCGCTCGACCGCGCATAGCAGCGGATCCAGCCCCAGCGCAGCGACCAGAGCCGCCACCGTCGCCTCGCTGCGATCCTGCTGCTCGCCGTTAACCGTGATTCGCATCTGCACTCTCCAGGGCGCACGAACGTCGAAGGAATGGATTATAGGCTTCTGTCCTCGGCCCGGTCAACCGCCGGCGGCCTGCTCTTTTCTGCGGGGCAGGCGGGTTCGGCCGCCCAAGGAGTGTTGATAATGACCGGTGGCTGCCATAAGCTTTGGCCGAAACGCCGGACCGGGCTTGTTGGTTTATAAAGGGCATGTCAATGATTCAGCTTTACTGGAAGAACGCCACGGCCAAGAGAGTCGGCGCCGACGGCGTCAATGCCGGGGATCTCGCTGCGCTGGAGTGTCGGCTCAGGGCGGCCCACGAGTCGATCATGGACCAGGTCGCCGCCGGCACGCTGGGCTACGCCAAGCTGCCGGGCCGGCCGGAGTATCGCCGGCAGGTCAAGGTGCTGGTCGATCGCTACCGCGACAACACCACCGACATGATCGTCCTCGGCATCGGCGGCAGCGCGTTGGGCAACCTGGCTTTGCAGGCGGCGCTTAATCCGATTACGTACAATCTGCTGTCCGAGAGCAAACGCGGCGGGCCGAGGCTGTTCGTTCTGGACAATGCCGACCCGACCATGATGGCCGATATGCTGAAGTTCGTTGGCCGGCGGCTGAAGTCCACTTTGGTCAACGTCATTTCCAAGTCCGGCGAGACGGCCGAGACGGCCGGCCAGTTTATGATCGTCCGCGATGCGCTCAGCAAGAAGCTCGGACCTCGCTTTGCCGAACGGATCGTCGCGACGACCGACGCCTCGGCCGGCACGCTGCACGAGCTGGCCGCCGCCGAAGGCTACGCCGAGCTGCCCGTCCCGCCCGACGTCGGCGGGCGGTTCAGCGTCCTGTCGGCGGTGGGCTTGTTTAGTGCGGCGATGTGCGGCATCGACATCGATGAGCTTCTGGCCGGGGCGGCTGACATGAAGCGGCGCACGGAAAACACCGACTGGCGAGCCAACCCGGCCTGCATGTTGGCGGCGATCAAGTACCTGATGTTCGCAAAGAAGAACAAGACGATGCACGTGATGATGCCCTACTCCAACCGCCTGTACCCGCTGGCCGATTGGTACCGCCAGCTCTGGGCCGAGTCGCTCGGCAAAAGGCTGGACCGGCGGGGCAACGAAATTTTCACCGGCCCGACGCCGATAAAGGCGCTCGGCGCGACCGACCAGCACAGCCAGGTGCAGCTTTACCGCGAGGGGCCGAACGACAAGCTCTTCATCTTCCTGGAGGTCAAAAAGCATCCGAGGGATGTGCGCATCCCGGTCGCCTTTGCGGACATTCCACACCTGGCGTACCTGCACAAGAAAAGACTCACCGCGCTGTTGAATACGGAAAAAAACGCCACCGAGTATGCGCTGGCTACGTCGCAGCGGCCTTCGGTTACGATCAGGTTCGACGAAATTACGCCGCACGCCGTCGGTGAGTTTATCTATCTTTATGAGTTCACCACGAGCCTGATGGGCGAGCTGCTGGACGTCGACGCCTATGATCAGCCGGCCGTCGAGCTTGGCAAGCAGGCCACCTTCGCGCTCATGGGCCGGGCGGGCCATGAGGAAACGGCGAAGCAGGCCAAACGCTTCAGCCGCGTGGATAAAAAATACCTGGTCTGACGCTTCTGCACGACGTCGCAGGCGGCGCCTGCGGCAGGACCATTACGAAAGGGTAGGCACGATGAGCAGAAGAATCGCATTGACTATCGCGTGTGGCCTGGTGGGCCTGGTACTGTTCGTGCTGGCCTCGCAGGCCCAGACAACCCGACCGGCGGACAAGCCTAGGCTGCGCGTTGGCACCTTTGACTCCCGGGCGGTTGTGGTCGTTTGGGTCCGCAGTGAGCAGTTCCAACAAGATTTGAAACGTCTGAGAGCTGAATACGATAAGGCCAAAGCTGCGAACGACGAAAAGCGGGCCAAGCAGTTGGAGGCAGAAGGCAAGGCACGACAGGATCGCATTCACGAGCAGGGCTTTGGCGCCGCCGCCATCCCGGAGATTGTGGCGAGGATACAGGACCAACTCGCCGCGACGGCCCGACAAGCCGGCGTGGATATCATCATCCGCAAGGCGGACGTGGCCTACCACAATCCGGCCGTTGAGCTTATGGACGTGACCGACCTGCTGGTCCAGCAGTTCAAGCCGGACGAGGAGACGCTCAAAACGATCGAGGCGTTGTTGAAACATCCGCCGACCGACTTGGAACCGGGTTGCCGCGAATGAAGTTCTAGCCGGAGGGATTCGCAGCGGGCGGTCCCTTCCGTCATTCAGGATTGTCCGCCGCTGCGACAGCCGCTACAATCGGTCTTTTCCAGGAGCAGGGTAAACGGATACGGCGATGATTCACCGCATTGAAATTCGGCCCGCAGAAGGTTTCAGCGACCCGCACGCCGAGGGCGTTCGCCATCAGATCGCCGAACTCGGCATCGAGTCGGTTGATGCGGTTCAGTCGGCGAGGCTGTTTTTCCTGGCCGGCGAGCTGGACGAAGCCGACGCCCGCCGCATCGCCGAAGGCCTGCTGATCGACCCGGTAATCGAGCAGTACCTGCTCGCCGGCGGCAACGGCGCCGGCGCGGCGGTTATCGAGGTGCACCTCAAGCCCGGTGTTATGGACCCCGTTGCGGCCTCGGCCGAAGCTGCAATCCGAGACATGGGATTCGCCGTCTCGTCGGTCCGCACGGCCAGGCGGTACGAGCTTTCCGGGGCGATTACCGACCGGCAGAGCCGGGACATCGCCCGCAAGCTCCTGGCCAACGCGGTGATAGAAGACATCCACTTTGCCGCTTACACTCCGCCGGAGGTGCACGGTGCGGACTACGAGCTGAAAATCGTCGAGGTCCCCATACGCGAGCTGGACGACGCAGCCCTGGAAAAACTCTCCCGAAGCGGCGACCTGTTTTTGAACCTCACGGAGATGAAAGCTATTCAGGACTACTATCGCCGCGCCGGCCGGGAACCGCGCGACGTCGAGCTGGAGACGATAGCCCAAACCTGGTCGGAGCACTGCGGGCACAAAACGTTCCGCTCGGACGTCTGTGTCCGGGACAATTCCGGCAAGGTGGTGGAGCAAATTCCGAATCTCCTGAAGTCCACCGTCTTCGCCGTAACCAAGCAGCTTAACAAGCCCTGGTGTCTGAGCGTCTTTGAGGACAACGCGGGCGTAATCAGTTTTGACGCCGACCACGCCGTCTGCTTCAAGGTCGAGACGCACAATCACCCCTCGGCCATCGAGCCGTACGGCGGTGCGGCCACGGGCATCGGCGGGGTCGTGCGCGACCCGATGGGCACGGGCCTGGGCGCGGAGCCGGTGGCCAACACCGACGTTTTCTGCTTCGGCCCGCCGGACCTGCCGCTGGATGAGCTGCCCAAGGGCGTGCTGCATCCGCGGCGCGTGATGCGGGGCGTGGTCGCCGGCGTGCGCGACTACGGCAACCGCATGGGCATTCCCACCGTCAACGGCGCCGTCTACTTCGACCGGAAATACATGGGCAACCCGCTGGTGTTCTGCGGCACGGTGGGGCTGCTGCCGATAGACAAGTGCCGCAAGCGCCGGCCCAACACGGGCGACGCGATTATCTGCGTCGGCGGGCGGACCGGGCGCGACGGCATCCACGGCGCGACGTTCAGTTCCGGCGAGCTGACGCACGAGCATGAAACCGAATTTTCCCACGCCGTGCAGATCGGCAACGCCATAACTGAAAAGAAGATGCTCGATACGATTGTCCAGGCCCGGCGGGAGGGGCTTTATACGGCCATCACCGACTGCGGCGCCGCCGGGCTTTCCAGCGCCGTCGGCGAAATGGGCGAACACCTCGGCGCCGAGGTTCATCTGGACCGCGTGCCGCTGAAGTACGCGGGCCTGAGCTACTCGGAAATCTGGATATCCGAGGCGCAGGAGCGGATGGTCCTGGCCGTGCCGCAGGAAAACGTCGATCGCATCAGGAAGATTTTCACGGATGAGGGCGTCGAGGCGACGGTCATAGGTCATTACGGCACTGACGACAAACGGCTTCGCCTGTTCTACGACGGCCGGCCGGCCGGCGAGCTGGAGATGGAGTTTTTGCATCACGGCCTGCCGCAGCCGACCAAGGACGCCGTCTGGGAAAAGACCGATCGCCCCTCGCCGGCCGCTCCGGAAAGGGACAATTACAACGAGACGCTGTTAAAAATACTCGCCTCGCCGAACGTAGCCAGCAAGGAATGGATCATCCGCCAGTACGATCACGAGGTCCAGGGCTCAAGCGCCGTCAAGCCTCTGGTCGGCCCGGCCGGCGACGGGCCCGGCGACGCCGCCGTCATTCGCCCGGTTCCGGGCAGCCGAAAGGGCCTGGTCATATCGTGCGGCATGAACCCGCGACTTGGCGAATTGGATGCATATCAATCGGCCCTGCACGCCGTGGACGAGGCGCTGCGGAATTGCATAGCGGTCGGCGGCAATCTGGACCGCACCGCGCTGCTGGACAATTTTTGCTGGGGCAACTGCGACAAGCCCGACCGCATGGGCAGCCTGGTGCAGGCGGCCAAGGGCTGCCGCGACGCGGCGCTGGCCTGCGGCACGCCGTTTGTCAGCGGCAAGGACTCGCTCAACAACGAGTTTCAGACCGAAACGGGCGATACGATTGCGATTCCGCCGACGCTGTTGATTTCGGCTGTCAGCGTCATTGACGACGTTGGCAGGTGCGTTACAGCCGACGCCAAGGCCGCCGGCAACTGCCTGTTCCTCGTCGGCCGAACCGGCGGACGACTCGGCGGCAGCCATTACCTGCTGGTCGAGGGCGTGGCCACCGGCAACGACGTGCCGGCTGTGGACCTTCAAACGAACGTCGGTATCATGCGGGCGGTCCAGGCCGCTATCGCTGCCGGGCTGGTGCGCGCCTGCCACGACCTGTCCGAGGGCGGGCTGGCCGTCGCGGTGGCCGAGATGGCCTTCGCCGGAGCGCTTGGCGTCGAGATAAACCTCGACGACATGCTCGCCGACGCGGGCGTATCACCCGCAGCTAAACTTTTTGCTGAGGACGCCGGCAGGTTCCTCCTGGAGGTGCCGCAGGAAAAACACGACGAGTTCCTTCAACTACTTGCAGACTGTCCCGTCGCCGAAATCGGCCGGGTTACGGATACCGGAACAATCATTATCAAAGGCGGCGAGAAGCTGATAGACCTGCCGATTGACGAAGCGAAAAAGGCCTGGCAGGGAACGTTCAACTGGTAGAAACGGATTCAACACAAAGACCACAGAGAATTAACGGGTAGAGAAAAAAACAATGCCGGAATACGTCGGTAACCCTGAAACGTATGCGTCGATACCGGATGATATCGATGCAGCCAGTCGCGAGATCATCGGTGCGGCGATTGAGGTTCACCGGCATTTGGGACCAGGGTTGCTCGAAAGTGTATATGAGCGTGCCTTGGTTCATGAGTTTGCGCGGGCTTACAGTCAAACAGCAGATACCCATTACGATCAAGTACAAGGATTTGGAAATTACCGGCCAGCGTTTGGACCTGGTTGTCCTGCCTGGCGTCGTGGTTGAGATTAAGTCCGTAGAGAGCCTCCTGCCTGTACACGGGGCGCAGCTATTGAGCTACCTCAAGGCTACAGGGTACAGGCTGGGGCTTCTGGTAAACTTCAACATGAAAATGCTCAAAAATGGAATCAAACGGATTGTTAATTAAGAGCAACCCGGCAACTTTGTTTGATTCCTTACAAAATAAAATAACATGAAATCTTGGTGATCTTTGTGTTGTAAATAGGAACAAGGCATGGCGGCACCGAAGGCATTGGTATTGAGAGCGGCGGGGACCAACTGCGACAGAGAGACGCAGTACGCGCTTCAGCAGGCTGGATTCGCTGCTGAGCGGATCCACGTCTTCAGGTTGATGGAGAACCCCGCGGCATTAAAGGCGTATCAGTTTCTGGTCATTCCGGGCGGCTTCAGTTACGGCGACGACATTGCAGCCGGCAAGATACTGGCCAACCAGATGCTGCACCGCCTGGCCGGTGAGCTGAACGAGTTCCTCGCCGCCGGCAAGCTCATGCTGGGCATCTGCAACGGCTTTCAGGTGATGCTCAAGAGCGGGCTGCTGCCGGCCGGCTGCGTCGAGCCAGGCCAGGCCCACCGCGACGCGACGCTGGGGTGGAACGATTCCGGCAGGTTCGAGGACCGCTGGGTGCACCTGCGCGGCGACAGTAACAAGTGCGTTTTTTTGCCGGCCGGCGAAAAAATTTTCCTGCCGGTCGCTCATGGCGAGGGCAAGTTCATTCCGCGCGACGACGACGTGCTGGATAAGCTGCGCGGCTCCGGCCAGGTGGTGCTGCGCTACGTCGATGCCGAAGGCGATTCGGGCGGGTATCCCGGAAATCCCAACGGCAGCATCGACGATATCGCTGGCATATGCGACCCGACGGGCAGGGTTATGGGGCTTATGCCTCATCCGGAGCGGTTCATGGACATTACACATCACCCGTACTGGACGCGGGGCGGCGTCAAGCGCGCCGACGGCCTAATCCTATTCGAGCGGGCCTTTGCCTATTTCACATAAGGGATAAAATCATCGCACGTTTCCCTTTATTTTGGCCGATAAATGACGTAATAAAGATGCAGCAAGGACTGATAACAGGAAAGGGATAGCTATGCGCTTGGCAGGATGGCTGGTCTTGACCGTGGCGTTGGTATCCGGCTGTACACTGGTCGACGAAAACCCGAACTGGAATCCGAAGGCGGATTACCCGGCGTGGACCTACGATGCACCGTTCTACTATCGACCGACAGAGGACCTAAAGGTTGTCGAAACGGTCGGGTCGGGCATTCCGGTCTACTACAGCCGCAGCGAATATTTCTTCATTCGCCACCCTGGCGGCTCCCAGGTGGTCGGCGGGCCTCGCGTCGCCGTCTGGAGTTCGCCCAGCCGGGGCGAGCAGTGGGAAAAAGCGGGCTATTTCGGCGTTGAGCAGTCGTACTTTATGTTCAAAGCCGAGGCCGACGGCCAGCAGTGGGTCCGGTTCGTAGGCCCAGGCCAGGGTGTCAGCGAAGTACCGCCCGGCATGCCGCATCGTGTCTACGTGGTGGATACGCACCCGCCGGTAATCGACGTAACGGTTACCCCGCCGCCGTGGAAGGACAAAGAAAAGAAAGAGCCATACATCTATAAGGTCGGTGAGATGATCAAGATTTGCTGGACCGTTACCGACGTTAACCTGGCTCCGGGGAAGGTGAGGCTCGGAACGTGCTTCGCAAAGTTTCCGCATAATCTGGTTTGGAGCCGCTTTCCCAAGGCCCTGCCGCCGGCGGACGAGATGGAAGTGGAAATTCCACCCGAAGCGGTCCGCGACGGCGGGCTGCGATTTCGTGTGGAGGCGACCGACAAGGCTAACAATGTCGGACACGGCCTGACCGAGGTGCTTCAGATCGCCGGGCAGACCAATCAAGGCCCGGCGCCGACCGTTCGCCCCGTCGGACCGCACCAGCTCATCCAGCAGACCGCAGGCACGCCCGGCAAGAAGCTGGGCTGGCCGGCCGCCGGCGAACTTATCCGCGGCGGCACCAGCCGCGTGCTGGGCTGGATGCCGAAATCCGCGAAAAAGTATGAAACGGTCGAGCTGCACTTTACGGCCAACAACGGCCTGTCGTGGCGGGCGATCGCAGTGGGGCTCAAACCAGGCCTGAAAGTCAAGTGGTCCGTGCCCGCCGTCTCAAGCAAGAATTGCAGGCTGAGAATCGTCGGCGTGCCCAAGACCGGCGAAAAGCTTATGCTCGTCATGACCCGGTCGTTTACGGTCGATACAGTCATGCCTCCGGCTGTTACGGGGCCGGAGCCTATCGCCGACTGAAAAGGAAATAACCGCGGCAAAACATCTCCGCGGTCCAACCGACATCAAACGACAGCCTACAGAAGATCTTCTGTGGGCTGTTTTTTGTGTCTCCGCGTCGTGGGTATGAGGCGCTTCAGGATTTTTGCTTGTGCTGCTTCTTGAGCCACTTCTTGAGTTTCGCCGGCGTGTAGGTGTTGACTACGTCGGCTGCGGCGGCCCAGCCCCGGCGGGCCGTCACGACACCGTATCTCATCAGCGCCAGTTCCGCGATGCTGTGTGCATCGGTATTGATCACGAGCTTGGCCCCGGCGGCCACGGCCGCACGCACGTGAACGTCGCGCAGGTCCAGACGCATGGGGTGGGCGTTTATCTCCAGGGCAACGTCGTTTGCGGCGGCGGCAGCGGCGACGGCCTCAATGTCCAGCTCCATGCCGGCACGCCGGCCAATCAGCCGGCCGGTCGGGTGGCCGATGCTGTGAACGTGAGGATGCTCAATCGCACGGATCAATCGTTTCGTCGCCTCGGGACGCTTCAGCGACAGCGCCGAGTGCGGCGAGGCCGTTACAAAATCCAACTCCGCCAGCACGTCCGTTTCAAAATCCAGCGCGCCGTCCTTGAAGACATCCACTTCGCAGCCGGCCAGCACGAGTATGTCCGTCAACTGCTCGTTGACCTTGCGAATCTCTCGGACCTGCTCGGCAAGCCGCCGCTTATCCAGGCCGCCGGCCTGAACCTGGCTCTGGGAATGGTCGCTGATGCACAGATATTTATAGCCCAACTTGCGGCAGGCGAGGACCATTTCCTCGATGCTGTCGGCCCCG
>JAXIHJ010000093.1:0-11002 GCA_034189755.1 Planctomycetota bacterium | reverse complement strand
GACGCCCTTGTTCTCGTAGTTCGGGTCGTATCGCCCCGGGCCGTAGGAGCGAGAGAAGACAACCTGAAGGTCTTTCTTGAAGAACGGTTCGTACGGCAGGTCCATTTTGGCCTTGCCGATATTGACGATTCGGCCTCGGTCGCGGACGAGCTGCGCCGCCAGTTCAAGCGGCTTATTCGATTGCGTGCCGACGGCCATGACCGCCACGTCGGCGCCGATTCCGCCGGTAAGCGCCTCTACGGCGCTTGCGGCGGCGCCGGTGTTGAATTCGCACGCGGCGTCGGCGCCGAGAGCAAGGGCTTTGGCGACGCGATCCGAGGCAATGTCGATGCCTAACGTCTTGCAGCCGGCCGAGCGGGCGATCTGGAGATAAATCAGGCCAACCAGCCCCAGCCCGATGACCACGACCGTATCGCCCAGGCCAAGGCCGCTCTGGCGAAAGCCCTGTAGCGCCACCGTCCCGACCGTGGTGCATGCGGCGTCGGCCAGGCTGACGCCGTCGGGTACGGCCGCGACAAGATTCTTCGGCACGAAGTTCACCTCCGCGTGGTTCGCATATCCCACTCCGCCGCAGGCCACAAGCTGCCCCTGGCGGAACTCGCCGGCATCCCGGCCGACCTGAAGCACCGTTCCGGCCAGGCTGTAGCCAAGCGGCGTCAGGCTGTCCAGCCGGTTCATAACCGACCGATACGTAGCCTTCAGTCCCTGCTTTCTTACGCTGCCCAGCACCTTCCTGACGTCGTCCGGGCGTGCCCTGGCCTTGCCGATTACGCCCATCGCCGCCTGGCGCACCGCCGTGGACTCGGTACCCGTCGAAACCAGCGAATAGGCTGTCCGCACCAGCACGCCGCCGGCCTTCATCGCCGGGATCGGAACCTCTTCCAGCCTTAAATCGCCCGATTTGTAATTTTGGATTACCTGAAGCATTGTCAGTTACATACCTTTCAATAAGCCGCCTGCATGTTCGCCGGGATCAGATTCCGACCTTCTCGCCCGGCCTGTCCACAAAGGTCTGGAGCCAGATTTCCAGAACGATCAGGGCGTATATCAGGTAGGCGTGGTCGGCCTTGTTCTGCCGGTGCTGCTCGACGATGCGCTGCACGGCCGCCGGGTTGAACAATCCGCGGGCGCGGAGACGGTCGGGCGAAAGCAGCTCGCCGATAAGCGGGGCCAGATCATCGGCCATCCATTTTCTCAGCGGCGCCACGAAGCCCGTCTTCCGGCGATAAAGGATTTCGGCAGGCAAATACGCCTCCATCGCCTTCTTGAGCACGTGTTTTGTCGTCGTGCCTCGCAACTTGGTCCGCTCCGGCAGTTTTGCACAAAGTCTCATCAGCTCCATGTCCATGAACGGCACCCTGACTTCAACGCTTGCGGCCATGCTGGACTTGTCAATGTACAGGAAGTTATGCGCAGCCAGGAATGTCTGGATAAGCACATCCGA
The DNA here is from genome assembly GCA_034189755.1 of Planctomycetota bacterium. Classification (GTDB taxonomy): domain Bacteria; phylum Planctomycetota; class Phycisphaerae; order SM23-33; family SM23-33; genus JAXIHJ01. The sequence goes on along the minus strand of JAXIHJ010000093.1, from coordinate 9,558 downwards.
GTGGCGGTTCAGCTCACCGCGTCCGTCAAACGCCCGGAAGTACTGCATCATGCAGGCCGGCGGTTTTTCCGGCAGGTCCAGCTCGCTGGTGAGTTGCCCGTCGTAAAGCGACAGGCGGTCGTTTGCGACTGAGAACTCCACAAGCGCCATGTGCCTGTCCAGGCCGCCGCATAACAGGCCCCTTCTGAACTTCCTGAGGTTCCTGGCCGGCCGGCTCTGTGCGCCCATGACCGCTGAACTTGCCGCCGCCGCCAGCGCCAGTGCCGGGCCTGACAACCATCGCGGCACCCAGCCGAACCGCTCGTACAGCCTGTAGGCCAGGTGGCTGCTGTAGCCGAAGAACAACTCGTCGCCGCCCGTGCCGGCCAACAGCACTTTCGTGCCGTCCTGGCGGGCGGTCTTGGCAATGAGATACGATGGAAAAACAGCCGGGTCGGCGTCGGGTTCGTCCAGGTGATAGACCATCTTCGGCAGCATGGACATCACGTCGGGACGAAGTACAAAGCTCTTTAGATTAAGCCCCAGCGTGTCGGCCACCTGCCTGGCGTAGGGGTAGTCGTCCACGAAGGCGTCCCGCGTGTTGTCGGCGGCGTCGATTCGCGCGTTGTAGCAGTCTATCCGGCGGTCCGGGTATGCGCTGCGAACGCCGGCGACGATGCTTGATGAATCCAGCCCGCCTGAAAGCAGCACGCCCACCGGCACGTCGGCGACCATCTGCCGCCTGGCCGCCCGCACGGAAGTCTCGCGGACGCGCTCGGTCCACTCGTCTTCGGAAACAGACTCATCCGGCTCGTAGGTCAGCGAGAACCACCGCTTCAGCGTTACGTCGCCGTCTTTCCAGATAAGACAGTGGCCCGGCGCCAACTTCATGACGCCTCGCAGCAGCGTCTGTTCGCCCGGCACCCACAGGAAGGTCAGCATTTCCGGTATTCGCCGACGGTTCAGCTCGCGCGGAAGTTCCGGCACTCGCAGCAGTGCCTTGATTTCGGATGCGAAGAACAGCCTGCCGTCGCTTTGCCAATAGTACAGCGGCTTGACGCCGGCGTGGTCTCGCGCCAAAAGCAACTGTCGGCGCCGGCTGTCCCAGACCGCCAGGGCGAACATGCCGTTCAATTCGCCGAGGAAATCCGGCCCCTTCTCTTCGTAGAGATGAACGAGCACCTCGGTATCGGTCTCGCTGCTAAAGACGTGGCCCCGGCCCGCAAGCTCATCCCGCTGTGCCTTAAAGTCATAGACCTCGCCGTTATAGGAAATCCAGACCGACCCATCCTCGTTGGACATGGGCTGATGCCCGGCAGCGCTGACGTCGATAATGGACAGCCGCCGGTGCCCAAGGCCGACCTGCTGGTCCTGATCGAACCAGATTCCCTCGTCGTCGGGGCCTCGGTGTGCCATCGCTGCGCACATCCTGGGAATTACTTCCGGCCGGCTCGTTCCGACATATCCGCAGATACCGCACATTGATAATTCTCAGCCCCGGCCCTCAAGCCACTTCCCGCGCCAGCCTGCCGCCGCCGGCGGCAGAACGATATATGCTCATCAGCGTTTCGTAGTTCTTCTCGGCGGTATAGTTTTCCAGATAGTCTTTCCGGGCCTGGTGCCCCATGCGTTCGGCCGAGCCATCCTGATGAATCAGAGATTCGACCTTGGCCCGCAAATCGCCCGGGTCGCCCGGCTCGAAAAGCAGTCCCGTTCGCCCGTCAGCCACGATCTCGGCCATGGCCCCCAGCCTGGAGGCCACGACGGCCCGGCCCATGGCCATGCATTCAACCAGCGTGCAGGGAAAGCCCTCATACCACTGTGACGGAAGAACGGCGAACCCGGCCTGGGCGACAAGTCCGAGCACGTCTTTACGGTCAACCCATCCAAGGAACCGGACGTTCGGCGGTGCGGCGGCTTCCAGCTCCTGCCTCAACGGGCCGTCGCCGACGACGGTCAACGGGTAATCGATTCCCGCCCAGGCGGCCAGCAGTATCGAAAGCCCCTTTTCCTTCGATAGCCGCCCGATGAAAACCGCACCGTCTCCCGCCGGCGAGGGTTTTCGGCCTTCGAGCGGGTCTTCTATGAAGTTTGGCTTGACGTGTATTCGGCCATGTGGGATTCCGGCGGCGGCGAGCTTTTCCTTTGCGAAGCCGGTCAGCGCGATAATCGCGTCCACGTCTCGCCGGAACGTGCCCCTTTGCCTGTTGGTCTGGGACATCCGGTAAACCAGCCAAGAGGCCAGGATGCTGTCTCTGTAACAGCGGTGTACCACGGCCCGCCACGGACGCTTGCCCAGACAGTCTTCGCAGACCCGCCCGTTTCGCAGGAACTGCCCGGTCGGGCATGCAAGCCGATAGTTGTGAGCCGTCAGTACAGTCGCCACGCCCAGTTCCTTCGCCGCGGCGAATATGGACGGCGAGAGCATCATCCAGGTATTGTGCACGTGCATCAGGTCCGGGCCGAAGCGTCGAATCTCGGCCTGGACGGCGCGGTATGCCTGCCGGGACCACGCCGAGTTCCATGCGAGCCTCAGCCGACCGGCCAGGCCGAGGCGCATCAGTTCGGCATTCGTCCGCGTGTAGGACGCCACCTGATGGCCGTGCGCTTTTAGCAGCCTGGTCTCGGCCTCGAAGACGTTGCCCTCTCCGCCGGGTGCGTACTGGCCGTAGTAATTGTGAACCGTCAGGATTCGCATGTGTGTCTCACTATTTAACCGCGACGACAAAGACGTCGGACAGCAACCCCGGCCAAAGCCTGCATAGCGGCCCCAGCCGGCCGTAGCCGCAGGCGACCGTCCGCGAAAAGCCGACTCGCTGCTCAAGCAGCTTGCTCAGCGACCGGAAGGTAAAGTAGTGCATGTGCCCCTCGTCGTGCAGATCGGTGGGCGTTTTGCGGTCGTACATAAGAAGACCCTCGTCCAGGCTTGCGGTTGCGGGGAAGCGTCCGCACAGCAGTTTCAGGCGGCGGGTCCACTTGGCGATGTTGGGCGTGTCGATGAGCAGCCGGCCTCCGGGTCGCATCACGCGGTGTATCTCCGCCAGGGGCGGTACAGGATCGAAAAAATGCTCCACGACATCGATGAGGAACACCGCATCAAAGTGATTCTCCGGAAAGGGCAGTTTCTGCCTTTCTATATCATGGCGGAGAACCTGAACGCCGGCATCGTCTTGAAAGGTCTCCTCAAGGCCGGCGACTCGCGGGCAAGACAGCTCCGTAGCAACCCATTGCCGGTACGCTCCTCGCAGTGAGCGAAGCAACGCCCCGGAGCCGGCGCCGACGTCCATCGCCCTTTCGCCGCTTCCGGCCCATTTGACGGCTGCTTCATGCCGGTTGGTCGGATACCGCTTCATCGGGATTGACGGCAGGGAGGATGCTTTCTCGGCGTACTTCTGATCATAATGCTCCAACAGACGTTCGCTGACCTGATCCTTCATGTCTGATTCATCCTCTATGACCCGGCGGCGTTCTCTAACCCGACTACTAACAAATTTGGTGGAGAAAAACTTTGTGCTGACCCTACCGTATCGCGCCGGACACCACTAGCCCGGAGGAAGGTTCCTGCAACGCGAGTGATCGGCCGGTTACGTAGGAAATAGCCTGCAAGAATCCATCGATCATGTTCCGGGTGCCGAAATCTTCGCGGGTGCGCCGATACGCGGCTTGGCCAAGGGCTTTTTTTCTCTCCGGGTCTGACAGGATGTCGCCGACGACTTCTGCAAGCGCCTCGGCATCGCCGCCTCGAAACAAAGCACCCGTCTGGCCCGGAATGAGGATTTCGATCTCGGGGCCGTGAATTGCCATGTGGTCGCAGGTTACCACCGCCCGGCCATAGGCGTGTGCGTGGACGGCCAACAGGCCGATCGCGCCCGGAACCACGACAAGATCGCTGGAAAGGAACCACGGTGCAAGCTCGGTTTCTTCGATCACCCTGCCGGCCAACAGCACCACGGACCCAAGATTTAACCGGTCGCAAAGGTTCCGAAGCTCGCCTTTGCAGGGGCCGTCTCCGATCAGGACCACCTTCAAATCGGGATAATCCACCCGGAGCCGCGCCGCGGCGCGGAGCAGCAAATCCAACCTCTTGTTCTTCAAAAAACGACAGACGCACAGCAATACCGGGCCGTTGCCCAACTTCTTGTCTCGACGAAACTCATTGAGACGAGATTGTGGCCATCCAGCCATGGCGGCATCGATAGGCTCGAGGGCAAGTGAGTTTCTCGCCACGAACAACTTCTCTGGCTCTACTCCCCGTTCGACCTGACGCCGGCGCCCGCGAGCCGAATAGAACAGGACGGCGTCGGCGATACGAATCATACGCATCCAAAGCCGGTTTATCAGCCTCGATGAACTTTTACACACGCCGTGGCCCCACAGAATGAAACGATCGCCTCTTTGTTTCTGGAGTTTCCGGATTTTCCAAAGGGAGGCCCATTTCGATTCGAACAAGTGGATTACCACGTCGAACCGCTCTTTTTCCAGCAAATCGACAGCCGGCTTGTGCCAAAGGATATTCTTACCCGTTACCCCGAAGTTACGGATTTTACCCCTCACGACCCGAAACGGCATATCACCGACAACGTTTGTCTGCGCCGAGTCGGCCACCTTGTCCCCTGAGTTGCTTCCGTAAATGAGCGTAAGCTCAATATAAGGCTGTTCCGCCAGCGCGCGAAACACCGGTACGCGATAGTGCGGCAACACATTCTGTATGATTGCGACGCTGGTCATTTCTCATGCACCGCAGTTCTGCGATTCCGCCGCACTCCACTTGTTCGGACGCCACGTCTATCCCGTGAACTTTGTGCCGGAACCAAATGGCCGTTCCATATGGTTCCCACCAGTACACAGAGCCATGCGATTACCAGCCACATCGGCCCGGCCCTGCCGGAGATCCCGGGCATCATGAGGGAATTCAGCCAGATGCACAGCGAGGCAGCCAGTAAAACGACGCCGACCGGCCCGATGATGCGAGACGACCGGTACAACATGGAGCCGGCCAGCAACAGGCATATAGCGGCACCGAGAACGCCCAGGCCCGCAGCCGCCGCGATAAAGACGTTGTGCGCAATGGTATAGTAGCTTTCGCCGTGACGATGCTGGTGTTCGCCGGCTACGTAGCCCTGGCCTAGCCACGGACTGTCCGTGATGACGTTATCCCAGTAATATTCCCACATGGCCAGGCGGCCCGAGCCGCCCTCGATGGCTTCGTCGGTTTTACCGTACAACAGTGCGTCGGCCAGGAACGAAAACGAACCCAGCACCAGGCCAACCACAACGATCAGCCCGAAAACCAGGAACGCTATCGCTCTGGCCTTCGCCGAGGCGCGGCACAAAAGGATTACAAAGATCGTTACAAGAATCGCGGCGTACGTGCTGACGGAAGTCGTTACGACAATGATTGCCGCGGAAAACCAGGCGGCAAGTTGCACAAGGCGGTCACGGATAAACAGCCAGCACAGAAATAAGCCGACCGAAGCCACTGCGGGGGCGACGTTTGCATGCAGCAGGCTGATGATGGAACTCTCGCCCAGCGCCAGGCGGTTTCTGATGCACGCAAAGACCTCGCCGCCGGCAGCCAACATGCAATATATGATCAGTAGCGCAAAGGCTTCCTTCACGTTTCGCGCGGCAAGGACGGTATAGAGGATCAATCCCAGATACACGCACGCTTCGAGCGTCCGGTACAGCGTAAGGAGCAGGTAGTTCGACCACAGCACGCTTACGCCGGCCAAAACCAGATAGCCGACAAGGTAGACAACCGGCGGCGAATACAGTACCGCCGGCAGGCGGCGAGCGATGTTCCTCAGCCGGCCCAGCAGCCACAACCCGGCCAACGCGACGAAGGCAACCTGGACCAGCGCAGAAGCATCGACGTGCGCGAAATCACCTTTACCCCTGGGCCTCCAGCAGATAATCCCAAGAATCGGCTGCGCGAAAAGAAACATCGCCGAGACGGGCAGCTTCGAGGAAACCGCGCCGAAAAGGGACGCGGCGCGGGTCCGTCTGTAGGTATTTCCGCACAATGGGGAGACGCCCATATAAAGCTCCTGTAGTTGTCCGGGATGCCGGCCGCTCCCATGAGCGGCTGGATCGGCGTCAGATGCCCAGGCAGTTATTCGGGCGGTAAAGGATCGACGTTGACCAGCCCATTGAATTTATCGGCCCCATGCCCGTGAACTCCAGCCGTTTGAAGCCCTGCTGTTGCAGCAAATCGAACCCCGGTCTGTAGTCCTCCCGGTCGCTGTTATCCCATACGATCACACCGCCCGATTTTAACGCCCCTGAGGCATATTCCGCGCACGCCAGCCGTTGGCGCCCGTCGATTACAATCACATCGAACCGGTTGGGGTGCCGGGTGATGAACCCGCTGTAATTTCCCTCCGGCTCAAGAGCCTGATAGTGAAGCTCAACGTGATCGGGCACCCGATCCCGCATTATTTCATACCACGCCGCCTCATGTTCGCAGGAGATCACCTTGCCCTTGTGCACCAGCTCGGCCCACCACAACGTCGAGTTGCCCGACCCGTACTCGAAAACCGACCACTCAGGCCTGATCCGGTCCTTCAGAAAGGCCGCCGACGCATAGGTGTACCAGGGAATCGGTTGATTGTCATTCGCAACCGACATTCCTTTGCAAGCACTGCGGAACCATCCCATTCTGTGCCGAAAGCTTTTTCTCTGCGCAAGCTGTAGCAATCCGAAAAACGGTACGTGTCGGAATACGCATCGCAACATTTGTTGTAACGGCCCTTGTATTATCCGCATTTCTAACCTTCCGGCACGACGGCTGCTGCCAGGGCGGCAATCAGGCGATCCGAATAGGCCTCAAATGAAGCCGCCTGCGCCAGTGCCGCCGCCTGCGGTGAATCGCTCGCGGGTTGCCAGTTTGCGGCAATGGTCCTGATGGCCTCGGCGATGGCGTCGGCGTCGCGTATCGGCACGATGACGTTTCGGCCCGGGTTGGCGCAGTCGATTATGCTTCCGCTGTTGGCCGTGGTTATCACCGGCAGGCCGCGGACAATCGCCTCATAAACGACCGTGGCCGAGCCTTCGCTGAGGCTTGGCAGGCAGAATATGTCGGCCCAGTCGTACTGCGCGTCCATCTCCGTTCGGGGTATCGGCCCGATGAGAGAGACATTGTCCGGCATATGCTGCCGGAGCTTAGCGGCCGAGACCTTGACAGGCCCGACTATGCGGCAGACGGCCTGGCCGTCATTGAACTGTCGCATCGCGTCGAGAAGGTACGGCACGCCCTTGAGCAGCCGAACCTGGCCGACAAAGAGAATTTTCACGGGCTTTGCAGGCGGTTTCCGAAGCGGCATCGGCCCTTTCAAGCCGACACCGTAGGGTACGACCCTGCATTTTTCGACCGGGCCGGCCACCTTCTGCACGCCGCGCTTGACAAACTCCGAGGGGCACAGAATCGTATCGGCGAGCCGCCATTCGGCCCGTTCCCGTTCGGTGTAGGCCTCCACGCGCCGCGGCACAGGAGGCTCCTGCCAGCCGGACCACCGCGAGTATTCCTGCCGAACAAGCTCATCTTCCACAACCGCAGGACAGGTGCACTGGTCCAGCACGCATTTCAGACCCCTGCCGGCGGCATGTTCAAACAGGGGCAAACTGGCGCACCAGATGCCGTAAACGCAGTTTGCCTCACCAAGGCCCGCCTCGATAACCAGGCGGTTGAATTCCGCACCCGCCCAGAGATTGACCTTCCATACCTGCTGAGGCTGCGCCGTCTTATAGCGCCAGATGTATTTCAACCCGAATCGCTGAAACGCCCTGACCTTGCGGGCGGGCAAACGCCCTTTTCTTGCAAAGAGTATGCGCGCCTTTCGCGGCAGGACAGCCGGCATGCCGACGGCCCCAAGCGCCCGCCAGGGCCATTTGTCGGCGTAGAAATCGGTGTACAACGCTTCCAGCCGGCCGGCGGAGTGAAGGATCGCGGGCACGGCGTAGTGCATCCTCGCGCCGACTTGCGCGACCAGAACACGCGGTGAAGTGTTTGTGCCGGCTTGCAGGTCAGTCATCTTCGTAACCTCCCTCGCAGCGAGGCTCAGAAGCGTACCGTGACGCAAAATAGCGTTTGATTCGCGTAACCGCCTCCCGCACGTCGTCGGCTCTAGGAAGCAGTTCCAAAACCGCCTTGCCGCCGTAGCGGGCTCCAACGGTCGCGCCCAGCAGGCAGAGATATATCCCCTGCGCCGCAACGAACGCGCAGGTCACGCCGAGCAGCCCCCACTTGCCATACATCGCGACGCCGAGGACCACCAGAACCACCATGGCCGCCACCCTGGTCGCGACGCCCGGCAGGGGCCTGCCCTGGCCCCGCAGGCAATGGTCCAGCAGCCGTGCCTGCATAGCCAGCGCCGAACCCGCAATCAGTATGACCGCCGGAAGAACGGCGTCGGCGAATCGGCTGCCGTATATGATCGGAAGCAGCCAGGGCACCAGTGCCGCCATGGCGCTGCCCGCAAAGAGCCACATCAGCGCGGTTACGCGAAATATCCTTGCGGATCGGCTGAACCCGGCCCGCGATGACGATTGGGCCGCTATCGTGAAGACAACAGTGTTCGCGGAAACCCCTACCGACCCCAGCAGACTGCCGGCCGCCAGCGCGACCACGTACAGACCCACCGCACGTGGACCCAACAGCCAGATGAGCAGAATCCTGTCTGCATTTTCATACGCCAGGTCGCAAACGTGCGCAAGCCAGAACGGGCAACCCTCGCGGAGGATCCTGCCCGGCGAACGGATGGGACCGATAACGTCAACGGAACGAACGGCGACTACAATCCGTATTGCGACCACCACAAAATTCGCCGCCAGCAAGCCGACGACAAACCACCAAACGCCCCGCAGGCCAGCCAGCCATACGATGGCTATGGCTGCAAGGTATACCGGGTTGAGAACGGCGCGAATCAGATTATAGCGGCGGAAATGGCCCGTGCCTTCGTCCACGGCCTGTAAAGACAGGAACAGATGATTCGCGGGAATGAACGCCAGAAACAAAACGGCACATGGCAAGATTTGCCTCTGCCCGGCCGGAATGAAATACGGCAGCAGAAGATAGCTCACTACCACCGTTATCGCCGAAAGCCCCAGCGACATGAGCATGGCGGTCCGCGTCAGGATCCCCAGGTCCGGTTCTCTGGCCGCCCGCCGCTTGATGGCCATATTGACGCCGAACATGCCGAGGGCTGCAAAAAGGGTAGGCCAAAGAACCGCAATCTCGAGATATCCGCGACCCAACGGGCCCAGAAGCCGCGAGATGACGATGCCCTGCACCAGGCCGCAGACCTTGATGAAACCGCCCGTGCTCACTGTCTCGACGAATGCCCGCAGGCCCACGTGCCGCTGGGGCCTGCCGGCGACCGCAGGCTGCAAGGCGGGCGTCTCAAGAATCCGTTCTGTCGCAAGCTCCGGTGCTGAAGACATTTATGACTTCCACAAAAACCCGAAGGCTTCCAGCTTGCCGATCGCGTTGCTGCGCACGAATATCGGGTCTTCTTCTCTGCGCTGGTTATGGGGCGAGAACAGGTGCGAATCGAAGTGGAAATAGCAAGGGCCGGCGAATTG
>JAXIHJ010000092.1:0-5168 GCA_034189755.1 Planctomycetota bacterium | reverse complement strand
GCAAAAAACGGTTTGGGCGCAATTGGGCGCAACTGGGCGCAACTGGGCGCAATTGGGCGCAATTGGGCGCAACTGGGCGCAATTGGGCGCAATTGGGCGCAATCGGGTGGAATTGGGCGCGTTTGGGCGTGGGATCGGACTTGGCCCAGTCAACGGCTGTTGCCCGGCTTGCCGGCCCGGCCTGGCAGGAGTGTCAGCAGGACGCCCGCCGCGGCTATAGTCGGCCAAACCAGCGCCGCCCAGATCGGCCTTGGCAGCCAATCGCCGCTGCGCGCGGCGGCCGTTCGCCAAACGAACATGGCCGGTGCGAGACATCGCAGCCAGCCGGCCCTACCCTGGCCGAGGAACTCCGCTGCAACGTAGTACGCCCACGGCAGTCCCAGCGCCGCCAGGAGCAAGGCCAGCGTTATAACGGCCCGGCGGCGGCTGACGGCGAGGTGCGCGGCGGCTGCCCACGCTACCGGCATCAGGCATGTTACGTACAGGGCCGTACGGACCACGTCGGCGAATACGGCGTCGGAAAGATACCACGCCGCGATGTAGAACGGCGCCGCAACGACGAGATAGACAGCCGACTCCAACACCAGCGGCGCCCAGAATCGCCGCGTCGGCCGAACCGACCGGCGCAAGACGGCCAGCGGGTAAATTAGCAGTACAAAGGCCGCCTGCCCCACCGCTACCGCCTGAAGGACCGGCGGCGGGTTGTTCGGATTCGGCGTACCGCGCGACGGGTAGAGGACATCGGGCCAAAGCCCACCCGCCAGACAGGCCAGCAGTATCAGAAGATAGACCAGCCCCGCAGGTCGCCAGGCCGCCGGCATTACCGGCTCAGTATTCGCGGAAGTGCAGCTCGTCATATCGCAGGTCGAGATAGCGGTCGAGTCCGGCCAGGCGCCCGTCGTGATCGGCGACGTAGCCGTCGAGGTAAGACATCTTGCGCTGCGGCGTAACCACGTAGTCGCCGTCGGTAACAGGGAACCGGCCGAAGCGGATATCGGTGGCCCGGCTGCGTCCTACCTGAGCCCACATGCGAAGCCGCGGCTCATCGGGAACCTGCCCGTCGTGGTTCCGCACGTCCACCTCTGTAATCTGGTTGGCATAGGATCGCGTACCGATCAGTTGCACCAGTTTCAGGCCCTCGACCAGCGCATCGCTTTGCCACTGGCGGCCCGCCGGCGGCAGCGGCTCGGTTACGCCGTGTATGATAATGTAGTGGATGCCAACGGCCTGAACGTTCGGCGGAATTTCCGACTTGTCGATGTAGCAAACCTGCCGGGGCGAATCGGGCGATTCGGCGGCGGCAACCGCAGCGACCCACAGCGGCACCTGGTGGGCAGGCAGGCGGACGGCTTCGGCGTCAACGTAGCAGTCGCCGCAATCGGTAAGTATCTTCGCAACGGGGCGGCGAAACTCGGCCCAAAGCTCCACCATTGCGACTTTGGAGTCTTCGGTGCGGCGCTTGGTTACGCGCAACACTCGGTGAATCCACGGATTGTCCCGCGCCAGGCTGTAGACTTTTCGGGTCAGGTCCCGGTCGTAGAATTCAACCTGCTGCTTACACAGCGACGCCTCGATCTGCCTGGCGAGCGACGCCGGCATCCAGCCGGGCCTATCGGCCAGCGAGACGCGAATCGACGTCGGGCCGAATGCGGCTTCGTGGCTGAGAATCTGCCGCTCCAGCATTTCCATTGCCGCCCAGGCCGCGCCGGCCAGCACCAGCGTTACGACCATCCACGTAAGACTTCGACGGATGGCCCGCTGACGAACATCGTCCACGCCCGACCACCACCGCGACAGCCGCGACGGCCGGTCGGGCCTGAGGTCCTTGCGTTTTTTCTGCTTCCGTGCCATTTTCAGACTACCTCAAAATTCAAAAGTTCCTTTCCGGCGTTCGTCGCCGCGTGGCCATCGCCACGAAGCGGTCGATAAGCTGCTCGAAGCTGATTGACGCCCGCAAGGCCGCCATGGGCAGAAGCGAGTGGCTCGTGAAGCCGGGAATCGTATTAACCTCCAACACGTGCGCCGCGCCGGCCGGGTCGAGTATAAAATCAACGCGCGACATGTCGCGGCAGCCGAGCAGTCGATGCGCCTTGCCGGCTGCCTGCTGAACAGCACGGACCAGAGACTCATCCAGGCCGTGCTCGAAAACGTACTGCGTGCCGGCGCCGTCGGCGTACTTGGCGGTGTAGTCGTAAAACTCGCGTGCCGGAACAACCTCGAGCACCGGCAGCGCATCGTCGCCGAGTATGCTGACGGTAAGCTCCCGGCCCGGAATAAAACGCTCGACCATCGCCCGGCCGTAGTCCTTCAGCAACCGCCGGATGGCTGCGTCACGCTGAGCGTCATCGCGTGCGATCGTAATGTCCACGCTGGAGCCTTCGCTGACGGGCTTGACCACGACCGGGCCGGCCAGGGCCTTGAGCTTCACCGAGCAGTCCGAGGCGTTATCGCGGGCCTCGACGACAGCCCAGTCGGGCGTGGGAACTCCGGCGTCGCGGAAGATTTCCTTGGCGGCGGCCTTGTCCATCGCAAGCCTGCTCGCCTGCGGCCCCGAGCCGGTGTAGCAAAGCCCCCGCCGCTCGCAAAGCTCCTGGACCTCGCCGGTTTCGCCGAACTGCCCGTGCAGCGCGATGAACACCACGTCGATGCCGTCCCGGTCCAGTGCGGAGGTATCTTCCGGCGATATGTCAGCCCGGCCGACGTTATGCCCGAGCCGCTCAAGCGCGTCGGCGATGGCCGTGCCGGAGAGGATGGACACCTCGCGTTCCGAGCCCGGCCCGCCCATCAAGACGGTTACGTCGAGCGTTTCGGTTGTCCGGTCGCAATTCATGGCGACGGCTCCGACGTATTGGGCAGCCGTTCCGGCGCGCATCTCACCATACCTCGACTTCCAGTTCGAGGTAGACCTCGAACCTCTTGTACACCGCCTCTTGGATGATGTTGATCAGCTTAAGCACGTCGGATGTCTTGGCCCTCGGCCCGGCGATGATGAAGTTGGCGTGCTTGTCCGAGACGGCTGCGTCGCCGACGCTTCGGCCCTTCAGCCCGGCCTGGTCGATCAGCGCCCCGGCCGACAGGCCGCGAGGGTTCTTGAAGATGCACCCGGCGCTGCCGGCGCCGAGCGGCTGGGTGTTCTTTTTGTAAATCCATATCTGCTTGACCTGCTTGAGTATCCGATGCGGGTCGTCCTCATTGAGGCCGAAGGAGACATTTAGAATGAACTTCGCGTCGATGTTCGCCGAGCGATACCCAAAGGCCAGGTCGTCTCTCTGCCTGGTAAATACTTTTCCTTCATCGCTCATTACCTCAACGGACTCGACGGCATTTCCGATATCGCCGAACGCCCCGCCTGCGTTCATCCGCGTGCAGCCACCCACGCTGCCGGGTATGCCCGTCAGACATTCCAGCCCGGAAAGCCCTTCACGCACGCACCGCAGAACGATCTTTCCCATCTCCGCGGCTGCGCCGGCCCCGACAACGGAGGCGTCGAATGTTACCTCACGAAACGCACCGGCCAGACGAACGACGGCGCCGTTGACACCCGCGTCGTCAACCAGCAGGTTCGCCCCTGCCCCGAGAACGTAGACGGGCACCTCGTTGTCACGGCATCGCCGGACGACCTCGCTGAGCTGCTCGACGGACCCCGGCTCGATAAAATACTTCGCCGGTCCGCCCAGCCGCATCCACGTATGCTGCGACAGCGGCTCGTCGGGTTTAACGATTTCTTCCAAGCCAGCGAACAATGTCATCGGCCACTTCCCAAACGTTGCCCGCCCCCATAGTAACGACCATGTCTCCGCCGCCAAGCCGTCGCTTCAGGTGCAGGCATATGTCTTCGAATGTCTTTAAGTAGATCGCCGCCCCGCCGTTGAGGCGGATCTGCGACACGAGGTCCTCTGAGCAAATGTAGTCCTTCTCGCGGTCGCTGTCGCGGACAAAATAAATGTCAGGCACGATGACCTCATCGGCCTGAGCGAAGCTGCGTGCAAAGTCCTTCAGTAGAAATCGTGTTCGACTGTGCTGGTGAGGCTGAAACACGCATATCAGCCGACCCGGCTGATGGAACTCGCGGACGGCCCGCAGCGTGGTTTGAATTTCAGTGGGATGATGAGCGTAGTCGTCGAGCACGGTAACGCCGCCGATCCGGCCCCTGAGCGTCATGCGGCGCAGCGCGCCGGAAAAGCCGGCCAGCGATTCGGTAATCTGTTGTGGCGCCAGGCCGGCGTGATGCAGCAGTGCAGTTGCAGCCAGTGCGTTATAGGCGTTATGCAGGCCCGGCTGCGAAACCGAGAGGCGGCAAAACGTCCGGCCTTCCAGCAGTACGTCCATGTGATACCGGCCTCGGTCCACGGTCTCGTTGATTCCGCGCCAGGTGCAGCCTTCGGCCAGGCCAAACGTCTGGACCTCGCAGCCCGCCGATTCGGCGGCGGCGACGGCGCGGCGGTCTTCGCCGTTGACCACCAGCACTCCGGCCGAGGCAACCTGCGATGCAAACGCGCGAAACGCCTCGACGATTGCGTCAATGTCCTTGTAGCAGTCGAGGTGGTCTTCCTCGATGTTCAGGATGGCCGAGTACTGCGGCCTGAGGTTCAGAAAGCTGCGGTCGAACTCGCACGCCTCGGCTACGAAGTGTTTGCCGGCTCCGACGCCGCTCGGCCCGCCAAGCTGTGGTACCGTCGCCCCGACAATAAAGCTCGGTTCAGAGCCGGCGGCCTTCAATGCCCACGCCACCATCGCGGTCGTCGTGCTCTTGCCGTGCGTGCCCGCCACGGCGATGCCCACCTTCGCCGCCATCAGCTCACCGAGCATCTGGCTGTACTTCAGCACACCCAGCTTTCGCTGGCGCGCAGCCAGCAGTTCGGGGTTCTGCTCATGGATGGCTGCGGAATAGACAACCAGGTCCGCGTCGTCGGGCACGTTTCGCCCGCACTGGCCGACGTGGATGGACGCGCCCTGCTCGGCGAGCCGCTGGGTAGCGCCGCTGCCGGCGGTGTCCGAGCCGCTGACAACCGCGCCACAGTCCAGCAGCATCCTCGCCAGCGCCCGCATGCCCGTGCCGCCGATGCCGATCAGGTGGACCCGCCGCCCGGCGAACAGCCCAGTCGCACTGTGCGTAACAGTCTTAACTTCGGCGTCCATTGCCATTTGCCTCGTTACTTCTCTGTCAT
>JAXIHJ010000091.1:0-7150 GCA_034189755.1 Planctomycetota bacterium | reverse complement strand
GATGTAGCCCTTGTCGAACTGCATGCCCTCGACGAGGTCCAGCTCGTTATTGATGGATTTCCCTTCCTCGACGGTGATGACGCCGTCGGGGCCGACCTTATCGAACGCCTGCGCGATGAGGTCGCCTACGCCCTTATCCCAGTTGGCCGAGACGGTCGCGACCTTGCGGAGGTCGTCGGTGCCTTTGACTTTGCCGGCCTGGTTTTCGATGCTCGCAACGGCGGCGGCGACTGCCAGGTCGATGCCTCGCTTCAGTGCCAGGGGATTGACGCCGGCCGTAACGCTCTTGATTCCTTCGCGCATGATCGCCTCAGCCAGCACGACGGCAGTGGTGGTACCGTCGCCGGCGACATCGGCTGTCTTGGAGGCGACCTGGTTGGCCATCTTCGCGCCCATGTTCTCGAACGGGTTGGGAAGCTCGATTTCCTTGGAAACCGTTACGCCGTCCTTGGTGACCTTGGGCGAGCCGAAGGATTTCTGAAGCAGCACGTTCCGGCCGGTAGGCCCCAGCGTGACCTTGACGGCGTTGGTAAGCTTCTCGACGCCGCTGATCATCGCCGCGCGGGCGTCGCTGTCGTACAGCATCTGCTTTGCAGCCATTTTGGAACTCCTTGGTTAATCAGTTAACCAATCTAATTATTTCTCGATTAGCGCCAGGACGTCCGATTCGCGAAGGATAACGTACTCTTTCTGATCAATCTTGATTTCCGTACCGGAGTACTTTCCGTAGAAGACCTCGTCGCCCTTCTTGAGGCTCATCTTGCCGCGCTTGCCGCTGTCGAGCAGCTTGCCCGCCCCGACGGCGACGACCTTGCCGCGCTGTGGCTTTTCCCTGGCTGTGTCCGGCAGAACGATGCCGCCGGCTGTTCTCTCCTCGGCCTCGGACTGCTTGACCAATACTCTGTCGTCCAATGGTTTAACCGCCATGTTTAACGTCTCCTTCATTTTGTTTTTCGTTCGCTAATGTCGCTGTTTTCTGTCGTTCAATTGTCAATTGTCAATTGTCAATGAGTTACATCATTCCGGGCATTCCGCCCATGCCTCCCATGCCGGGCATACCACCCATGCCGCCGCCCATACCGCCCATGCCGCCTGGGGGCATACCGGCCGGCGGGCCTGCCTCTTCTTCTTTGGGCAGTTCGCTGACGGCTGCGTCGCAGGTCAGCAGCAGGCACGCTACCGAAGCGGCATTCTGTAGAGCGGTTCGCGTAACCTTTGTCGGGTCGATAACGCCGGCGGCGATGAGGTTTTCATACCGCATCTTGTCGGCGTTGAAGCCGAAATCGCCTTTCCCCTGCTCGATTTTGCGTAGTACGACGGCCGGCTGCTCGCCGGCGTTTGCTACAATCTGCTTCAGCGGCTCGCTCAGCGCCTTAGCGACGATAGCCACGCCGGTGGCCTCGTCGCCTGCCGCCTTGACGTTGTCCAGTGCCTTGCGGGCGCGGATCATCGCCACGCCGCCGCCGGCTACGATGCCTTCCTCGACGGCCGCCCGCGTAGCGTGCAGCGCGTCCTCGACGCGGGCCTTCTTTTCTTTCATTTCGCTCTCGGTAGCCGCTCCGACGTTAATCTGCGCCACGCCGCCGGCCAGCTTGGCCAGGCGCTCCTGCAACTTCTCGCGGTCGTAATCGGAGGTGGTGGTTTCTATCTCGTTGCGAATCTGCTCGATGCGTGCCTGGATGTCCGAGGTCTTGCCGGCGCCCTCGATAACCGTCGTGTTGTCGTTGTCGATGGTTACCTTCTTGGCCGTGCCGAGATCGGCGATGCCTACCGATTCCAGGTCGAGGCCCAGGTCCTTCGTGAAGACCTTTCCGCCGGTAAGTATGCCGATATCGGCCAGCATGGCCTTGCGCCTGTCGCCGTAGCCCGGCGCCTTGACCGCGCAAACGCCAAGTATGCCGCGCAGCTTGTTGACCACGAGCGTAGCCAGCGCTTCGCCTTCAACGTCTTCGGCGATAATCAGCAGCGGCCGCTTCGCCTGGGAGACCTTCTCCAGCAGCGGGACCAGCTTGGCGACATTGGAGATCTTGTCTTCGTGGATGAGCACCAGCGGCTTTTCCATCACGCATTCCATCTCGTCGGCGTTGGTGACGAAATGCGGCGAGAGGAAGCCCCGGTCGAACTGCATGCCCTCGACGACCTCCACGGTGGTCTCGATGCCCTTGCCCTCCTCGACGGTGATGACGCCGTCCCGGCCGACTTTGCTCATCGCCTCGGCCAGCATCTTGCCGACCTCGGCGTCGTTGTTGGCGCTGATGGCGGCGATGTTGCGAATGTCGGCGTCGCCCTTGACGGGCACCGAAAGCTTTTTAAGCCCCTCGGCGACCGCGCCGGCCGCCTTGCGTATGCCGCGGGCAAGCGACATCGCATCGGCGCCGGCTGTGAGGTTGCGGTAGCCTTCCTTGAAAATCGCCTCAGCCAGGACGGTCGCGGTGGTCGTGCCGTCGCCGGCGGCCTCGGAGGTCTTGCTGGCTGCCTCCTTGACCAGTTGGGCGCCCATGTTCTCGTTCTTGTCGGTCAGCTCGATTTCCTCAGCCACGGTAACGCCGTCCTTTGTAACGGTGGGTGCTCCCCAGCCCTTGTCCAGGATGGCGTTGCGGCCACGCGGGCCCAGCGTACTCTTGACGGCGCGGGCGAGTTTTTCCACACCGGTTAAGAGGGCTTTGCGGGCGTCGGCTTCAAACGCTATCTGCTTCGCCGCCATAAAATGTTACTCCTTTCGATTATTGGGTAGCTTGACTGTAAGCTCCGCAAAATCATAATGTTACGCTTTGTGCCACCGGCAAGGCGACACAGGCTCGCGCCGTATGGGCGCAGCCATCTCTTTCAGCCAAGATGCAAACAACGTGCCCGGAATGATAAAAGTTTTAAGACAAGGAACTTACGTGCAACAGACCGCCGCAGCCGACCCGCCCCAACCTGCCAACCGTGCACGTCCAGGCGCTTCCACAAGCGTTTTTGACAGTATTGACAGTGTTGACCAGTGTTTTGAATTTTGACGGGAGCCGGCAGGCAGGCGGGTGTTTCACATTGCGGGTTTTGGGTTTAAGATGTCGGGATGCTAACCGACAACATACTGGACCTGATAGGCAACACGCCGCTGCTTAGGCTGGCCGGCGAGAACGTTTTCGCCAAGGCGGAGTTTCTCAACCCCGGCGGCAGCATAAAAGACCGCGTGGCGCTTTCGATGATCGAGGGCGCCGAGCGTGACGGCAAGCTCAAGAGCGGCTCGGTCATCGTCGAACCGACCAGCGGGAACACGGGCATAGGCGTAGCCCTGGTGGGCAGGCTGAAGGGCTACCGCGTTATCATCGTAATGCCGGCCGGCATGAGCGAAGAACGCAAGAAGCTCATCCGCGCGCTCGGGGCCGAGCTTGTCCTGACGCCCGATGAGGAAGGCATACCCGGCGCCGTCAATCGCGTGCAGGAGATGGCGGCAGCCGATAAAAACATCTACGTGCCGCAGCAGTTCGAGAACCCCGACAACCCGCGTGCGCACTACGAGGAGACGGCCCGCGAGCTTTGGCGCCAGATGTCCGGCGAGATTTCCTGCTTCGTCGCGGGCGTCGGCAGCGGCGGAACACTTCAGGGCGTGGGTAAGTTCCTGAAGGAGCACTCGCCGGAGACCAGGCTTGTCGCCGTCGAACCGAAGAACGTCGCAGCCCTGCTGGGCCACGAACCTGGCCTGCATCAGATACAAGGCATCGGCGACGGGTTCGTGCCGAAGATACTCGACGTTAAGATAGTGGACGACGTTCTGGAGGTAACCGACGAAGACGCCATCGAGACCACGCGCCAGCTCGGGCGCGACTCCGGGCTGCTGGTGGGCATCAGCTCCGGCGCAAACGTATGGGCGGCCAGGCAACTGGCCGGAAAGATCAAAGGCAGCATCGCCACCGTCTTGCCCGACCGCGCCGAACGATACTTCTCCACGGCGCTACTGTAAAATTTATCCTATTGCCCGAACGTGAAGCGTGGGATACCACAGACCACGCACCGGCAAAAACTCAGTGACAGGGGTTGTCGAGGTGCTTTTTGATCTCCTCTTGCC
Source organism: Planctomycetota bacterium (assembly GCA_034189755.1). Classification (GTDB taxonomy): domain Bacteria; phylum Planctomycetota; class Phycisphaerae; order SM23-33; family SM23-33; genus JAXIHJ01. The sequence continues at coordinate 3,099 of JAXIHJ010000091.1, read as the reverse complement.
TTCGTCCCGACTTGCTGAAAGACCCCGGACATTGACATGGATAAATGGCCTACATTATACTTTCACTGTAGAAAGTTGTTTGCGTAAACACTACACGGACCCGGGTGAAGCTGGTAGCCAGAAACCGGCAACACCTCATAGCAAAGGGGAGAGCGATTATGAAAATGTTGAAAGTATTTTTTGTGGTGGTTCTTTTCTGTTCGCCTGGTTGCGCATGGACAGTCGATAAGGTAACGCTCAATTACAAGTTTGATAAGCCTGTGCCATCAACAACTTGGGAATGTGTCAAGGACAAGACGTTGGCGATCGGCGAATTCGCCGATCGTCGGAATGTTAAAAACCCCAATATTGTGATTCATAAGAAGAATGCGAACGGCAATACCTGCCCCGGTGGATGGCAGGCGGAAAAACCGGTAGCGGAAATCGTCAAAGATGCCTTGGCCACCGGCTTAAGGAATGCAGGGGCGAATGTTGTTACAGATGATCCAGTTTATGTGATTAATGGGAAAATTCTAAGATACAATTTCGAATATATCATGGGCTTCTGGGATGCCGATGTTGAACCGGAATTAATGGTAAAGCTGAGCCTGACGAATACTAAAAGTGGCAAGATTTTATGGAAGGATACGTTCATAGGGAAAGGGGGAATGAAATGTCACTGGTATTCCGAGGTAGTAACTAAGGGGTTCCCGGCTGCCTTGGATGACTTGGTCTTACAAGTCGTTACTGATAATTATTTGAAGCAAAAACTTATGGATAATTGACTGAGAGATACTTTTCCACGGCGCTGCTATAGCACCGGCGCGAGCAGTTCGCTCACAAACTCGCCGATTTGTTTGGCCAGCTTCTTGCGCGGGGCGTCTTTGTTGTCTTCGATGCGGTGGACGATGGCTGAGCCGACAATGGCGCCGTCGGCGACACGGCAGACGTGGGCGACGGTCTCGGCGTTGGATATGCCGAAGCCGACGCAGACAGGCGTATCGGTGTGTTTGCGAAGCTCGGCCACGGTACGAATCGTTTCTTCCGGCAGCCCGTCGCGCTCGCCGGTGATGCCGGCGACGGAGATATAGTAGATAAAGCCGCGGCTGTGTCCGGCGATTTCCAGCCGGCGGTCCGGCGGGGTGGTCGGGGCTATGAGCATAACGTTGCAAAGCCCCCTCGCCGCAGCCTGCGATTCAAACTCCGCAGCCTCGTCGAGCGGCAGGTCGGGCACGATAAAGGCGTCGAAGCCGGCATCGGCGGCTGACTGTAGATAATCTTCCACGCCGTGGCGGTAGATGATGCTGTAGCTGACCATTGCAGCCAGCGCCATTTCGCCGCCGGCGTTGCGGTAGCTCCGGACGGTTTTGAAAATGCCATCGCTGTCGATGCCCGCAGCCAGGGCTTCGGTGTAGGATGCCTGGATTACAGGCCCGTCGGCAATCGGGTCGGAAAAGGGCACGCCCAGCTCGCAGATCCGCACGCCGCGGGCCTCGAACTCGCCCAGCAGCGCCTCGGTGGTGGGCAGGTCCGGGTAGCCGGCCGTTATGAACGGCACGAGTGTCTTACTGCCGGCCGCACGAAGCTCAGCGAACGTCCGGACCAAACGATTATTTTCAGGTTTCGTCATATTTGCAGCTTTCCTGTTTCGACACAGAGACGCAGAGAGACAGAGAAATCAAAACATACCAACTCCACGGTTCTGCCATTTTAGTTTATTACCCGTTTCAACCCACTCGTGAGGGTGCCTGATTGAAATTCATCAGCAAATCAACGCGCTTTCCTGCGGCCTTCAAGGTGCTCCGAAGTTGCGCCTTATGCACTGCCGCCAGTGCCTCAACCGACTTCAACTCGACGACAATCTCATCATCGACGAGCAAATCGATCCGGTGCTGGCCGACTAGGTTCCCTTGATACTGCACGTCCACTTTCAACTGACGGGCGACATTATGGCCGCGACGCTCCAATTCGATTACTAAAGCCTTCTCATAAATCTTCTCAACGAATCCAGGCCCCAATTCCCGATGCACATCTACCGCCGCGGCAATAATCGCGTCTGTCAACTCTGGCTGAGGATATTCGCTTTCAACAAAACCCTTACTCATAAAGCCCCGGCCGTTTTTTATTTTCTCTGTCCCTCTGCGTCTCTGTGTCGTAATACCAAACGCCTCAATGCTTCTCTGTTCCTCTGCGTTTGAGTATCTCCGCGATCTCGTTGCAGTCCTTGTCGCCCCGGCCTGAGAGGTTGACGAGGATTATTTTATCCTTTGCCATTTTCGGCGCGAGTTTCATCGCCTCGGCTACCGCGTGCGCGGATTCCAGCGCGGGTATGATGCCTTCGGCCCGGCTAAGGGCGACCGTCGCGTCGAGGGCTTCTTCGTCGGTGCACGAGGTGTATCGAACCCGGCCGCTCTCTTTCCAGTAGGCGTGCTCCGGCCCGACGCCGGGATAGTCCAGCCCGGCCGAGACGCTGTGTACGGGCGCGGTCTGGCCGTCGGCGTCCTGAAGCACGTAGCTCATCGCGCCGTGCAGCACGCCGGGCGAGCCGGCGCAAAGCGGGGCGGCGTGGTCGCCGAAGTTCAGGCTTCGCCCGCCGGCCTCCACGCCGACCATCTTCACGTCGTCGTCTATCATCGGCACGAAGATGCCCGCTGCGTTCGACCCGCCGCCGACGCATGCGACGATCACGTCCGGCAGGCGGCCGGCGGCCTCCAGCATCTGCCGGCGCGCCTCGCGCCCGATGCAGCACTGAAACTCGCGGACCATGACCGGGTACGGGTGCGGCCCGGCCACCGATCCGATGATGTAGTGCGTATGTTCGACGCTGCCCATCCAGTCGCGCATCGCTTCGTTGAGGGCATCCTTCAGCGTGCACTGGCCGGTCGTAACCGGTATGACGCGCGCGCCGAGCAGCTCCATGCGAAAGACGTTCAGCGCCTGCCGCCGGATGTCTTCGGTGCCCATGTAGACGTCGCAGTCCAGGCCGAACACCGCCGCCGCGGTGGCCGTAGCTACGCCGTGCTGGCCGGCGCCGGTCTCGGCTATGACGCGACGCTTGCCCATCCGCAGCGCCAGCAGCGCCTGGCCGATGGTGTTGTTGATCTTGTGCGCGCCGGTGTG
>JAXIHJ010000090.1:0-3266 GCA_034189755.1 Planctomycetota bacterium | reverse complement strand
ACGGGCTTGCCCTCGGCACGGGCGTGCTCGGCGTCGTCGGCCGTCGGCAGCGCAGCCGGACGCCGGTAGCGGAAGGTCTGCTTCTCGGCCTGGGCCTGCTTCCGCATGGCGTCAAGCTCTTCAACCGTCTCGAAGGCGAAGTATGCCTTGCCGGCGTCCAGCAACTTTTGGATATACCCGCTGTAAATCTCCAGCCGCTCGGATTGGCGATATGGGCCCGCCGGCCCGCCGACCTCGACGCCCTCGTCCCAGTCGATGCCAAGCCAGCGGAGGTCTTCGATAATTCCGGCGACGGCGGCCTCATCGTGGCGGGCGCGGTCGGTGTCCTCGATGCGGAGCAGAAACGCCCCGCCGCTTTGCCGGGCCAGCAGGTAATTAAACAGCGCCGTCCGCGCACCGCCGACGTGCAGCCAGCCCGTCGGAGACGGGGCAAATCGTGTCTTGAGCCTGTCCATATGTGAAAAAGTCTCCTATGTACACGCGTCATTTGCTACCTTAGTGCCCGGACAGGCAGTTTTCAACTACCCCTTGTCCCGACTCATAAAGGATTTGAAAGCTTCAGCCAACAAGGAAGCTGCGAATATGAACCCAAAAGATTCCGACCGGCCTTTGGATTTTGTCCGCGACATCGTTGCCGAAGATTTGAAAACCGGCAAGTGGGACGGGCGTGTCGTTACGCGCTTTCCGCCGGAGCCGAACGGCTATCTGCACATCGGCCACGCCAAGGCTATCTGCCTGAACTTCGGTATCGCGGCTGAGAACGCCGGCGGCTTATGCCACCTGCGCTTCGACGACACCAACCCGACCAGGGAAGAGGCACAATACGTCGAATCCATCAAACAGGACGTCCGCTGGCTGGGCTGGGACTGGGGCGAACACCTGTACTACGCCTCGGACTACTTCCAGCAGATGTACGACTATGCCGTGCAGCTAATCAAGGCCGGCAAGGCGTACGTCTGCGACCTTAACGCCGACGAAATTCGAGAACACCGCGGCACGTTGACCTCGCCCGGCAAAGACAGCCCGTATCGAAATCGGCCCGCCGAGGAGAACCTCGACTTGTTCGAGCGGATGAAGGCCGGCGAGTTCCCGGACGGCAGGTGCGTGCTTCGCGCGAAGATCGACATGGCCTCGCCCAACCTCAACATGCGCGACCCGGTGATGTATCGCATACTCCACGCGGCGCACCACCGAACGGGCGACAAGTGGTGCATCTATCCGACGTACGACTGGGCGCACGGGCTGGAAGACTCCATCGAGCGGATTACCCATTCGATCTGCACGCTGGAGTTCGAGAATCATCGCCCGCTGTACGACTGGTACCTCGACGCGCTCGGCGTCCACCATCCGCAGCAGATAGAGTTCGCCCGGCTGAACCTTACCAATACCGTCATGAGCAAGCGTAAACTTCTGGAGCTGGCTGCCGGCGGACTGGTCGGCGGATGGGACGACCCAAGGATGCCCACGATATCAGGCCTGAGGCGGCGAGGCTACACGCCGCAGGCTATACGAAACTTCTGCAAGCGCATCAGCGTTAACAAGTTCAACAGCACCATCGACATCGCACTGCTGGAGCACTGCGTCCGTGAGCACCTGAACAAAACCGCCCCTCGCGTGATGGGCGTGCTGCGCCCGCTGAAGGTGGTCATCGACAACTACCCGGCAGACCAAGCCGAGCAACTGGAGGCCGTCAACAATCCCGAAGATGCCGCCGCCGGCACGCGGAAGGTGCCCTTCTCGCGCGTGCTGTACATCGAGCGGGAGGATTTCCGCGAGGATCCGCCGAAGAAGTTCTTCCGCCTGGCGCCCGGCCGGGAGGTGCGCCTGCGATATGCCTACTTCATTACGTGCAAGGACGTGGTGAAAAACGATAAAGGCGAAATCGTCGAGCTGCACTGCACCTACGACCCGGCCACCCGCGGCGGCGACGCCCCGGACGGCCGAAAGGTCAAGGCTACGCTGCACTGGGTCTCGGCCGAACACGCCTTGGCGGCTGAAGTGAGGCTGTACGACCATCTCTTCACGAAGGAAAACCCAAACGACGTGGCCGACGGCGCCGACTGGAAAGACAACCTCAACCCCAATTCGCTGGAGGTGCTGACCAATTGCAAGGTCGAGCCGTCCCTGGCGGATGCCGCCCACGGCAGCCGATACCAATTCGAGCGGCAAGGCTACTTCTGCGTGGATACCGATTCGTCCTACAAAAAACTCATCTTCAACCGCACGGTATCACTCCGCGATACATGGGCAAGGATTCAAAAGAAGCAGTAGCCGGTAGCCCGTAACCAGTAGCCGGGAACCGGTCTTTATCCGGCCGTTGCGTTTGCCCTGCCGGTCTCGGTGGCCACGACATCCGGCAGGCGGGAATTATTTCATAATGCTGTTTTGTATTAGGCCACGGCTTTAGCCGTGGTAAAGGAAGCGCCACCCTCATACTAAAGCCCGTTTTAACGGGCTTTTCAAAGAACGGCTTCAGCCACGGGAAACCAATCAATGCCTCGCAACGTTTACAGCGAAATTAATCTACATATCGTCTGGCATACCAAGAACAGTTGCTTCCTCATCAAACCCGACATGGAGCAGACAGTTTATGATTATATTCGCAGACGCGCGATTGCACCTGGCGAGGTATTCATCCATGAAATTGGGGGAACCGCAAACCACGTGCACATAGCCGTGACGATTCCGCCAACTATTCCAATCAGCGAATGGATCGGACAGGTTAAAGGCGGCTCATCTCATGACCTGAACGAGTTGGCAATTTGCAGCGGGGATTTCCACTGGCAGACCGGCTACGGCGTGGTGAGCTTCGGAACGAAGGAGTTGCCGTGGGTTAAGGAATACATCCAAAACCAGAAACGCCACCACGACCGGGAAACGTGGCAGAAACGGCTGGAACGTATCACGCGGCTGGACGCGTAGGCTTAAGCCGGAAAGAAAAGGACGTTAAAACGCCCTGTAGGCATAATTAATGGGCTGCCTGAATACCACGGCTGAAGCCGTGGCCTATTACACAACAGCCTGGCGCCACGAGCGTGGCTATGGCGGCGGAGTAGCATCGGCAGACAAACGTCGCTGCACCCACTGTTTACGGATTACTTGCCCTGAGTCCCGGTGCGCCGGGGTCGAAGGACGGGTTACGTGTTCCCGGTTACCGGTTCCCGCCTCATTCATAATCCACTTCGAGCTTTTTGTAGAAGCTGACCAGGTCGTTTTTCTTATCGGAACCCATCCACTCGATCGCGGCCCTGGGGTGCAGGTTTCTG
>JAXIHJ010000009.1:0-19377 GCA_034189755.1 Planctomycetota bacterium | reverse complement strand
CTGCGCCGTCGAGGTCTCGCGCCCGCCGCGGGAAACGTCCATTCGCTCAATAACAAGGGCGATTTTCATATATGATTACATTTCCTTTCGCCGCCGTTGTGCCCTGCGCCGCATATCCGCTACCTTGCGGTCGACGGCGCGGCGATAGCAGTCTAAATGCCTGGCCCAGTCCCTGCCGAGATACGTCGCCAGAAACTTCTGCCAGCACGGCTCGACCCATCGGTCCGGCATCGAATATTTCAGTTGGGCCAGGTCCTTCACCCGCCAGCGGAACCGCCGCCAACGAGGCTGGAACATTCTCGCCAGGTCGATCAGGTACAACTCTATACGCCCGTCGGCTTCGTGCAGAAAGACGTGCGCGGCATACAGGTCTCGATGAACATAGCCGGCGGCGTGCAGTTTGCGAACCATCTCGGCCAACGCGGCGGTCAACTCGCTGACGGCCTGCGGCGTATCATGGTGGCCAGCCAGAAACTCGTCGCCGCATCGTTCCAGCGATTCGCCCGGCACGGCCGCGACGAACAGGTAGCTGCGTCCGTCGCGCAGGAACCGTTGCTCCTGGCCGCAGGCCAGCGCCGGCATAGTGCTCAGGCCCGCGGCGGCGGCGGTACGAATGTTGTCAAATTCGATGCTGGCCGGGCTGCGCCGTATGCCGTAGGTCAGCCACCGTCGAAGCCGCCGGAAAAACGGCTCACAGTCGTATCGCTTGAGATATACCTCATGCTTCCGCCCGTCGTCGTCTTCCAAGCACAGCCGGGTGCGCCGGCGATGGCCCAGCTCCGGCTTGTGCAGATCTTCACCGCCGGCATAGCCAAACGCGCCTTCGACCGAGTCGAGTCCCTCGCGCCGCAGCGCATCCATCAGCGATTGCACCCACTTTGCCTGGCGGGTCATATTGCCGTTCCTTAATCGTGCCCGGAGGCGTCGAGCAGTTCCTTGGCCGCAGCCAGCACCATTTCAACCGTAATGGCGGTCATGCACCGGTGGTGCATCGGCCCGGCCGGCAAAGGGCACCGTTTTTTCTGGCACGGGCTGCACGAAACGTTCGTGCAAACAATCCGTTCGGACTCACAACCGATCTCGGACCAGCGAGGATCGGTGCTGCCGAACAGCGTTACGACAGCAACGCCGAACGCCGCGGCGATGTGCCGCGCGCCGGTGTCGTTGGTAATCAGCAGAGAGCTTCGCCTTAACAGGGCCTTAAGTAAACCGAGCGTGTTGTCGCGATCCGCGAAGTTGACGCTCGGCGAGCGTCGCATAGCAGCGGCGACCCGGGTGGCAACCGGGCGGTCCGAAGGCGAGGCGTTAATAATAATCTGCGCGCCACGGCGGTCAATCAGTGCATCGGCAACGGCGGCGTAACGCTCCGGCGGCCAAAGCTTGCTCGGACCAAACGACGCGCCGGGGTTGAGCATAACCAGAGGCCGGGCCGGGTCTATGTCCGCCTCGTCGAAGAATCTGGCGGCTTCTGCGTCTTCTGCGGGCGTAACGGCGAGTTTCATCCGCCTCGAGTCGGCCTCGGCGCCCAGCAATCGCATCAGGTTCAGATAGTAATCGATCATCGGCGCAGGGATGAATTTTCCGGCTTCGTCGCGGGCCGGGCTGAGCTTGTCGCTCAGCATCCAGCCTCGGCCGTCGCGGGCATAGCCGGCGATGCGGTCAATACCCGCCGAGTACGCCAGCGCCGCCGTGCGAAAACTATTCGGCAGCAACACCGCCAGGTCGTACCGGCCGGCGCGAAGCCGCCTGCGCATGCGAAAAAAATGGATCAGTCGCGGGCGACGTTTGGAAACGTCCGGCAGAAAATCGTCAGCCAAATTGCCGCCGGCCAGAACCTCCATACACGCATCCTTGCCGACGAAGGAGATTTTAGCCCCCTCAAACTTCCGGCGCAGCGCCCGCAGGGCCGGCGTGGCCATTACCGCGTCGCCTATCCAGTTCGGCAGGAATACCGCAATTCTATCAGGCTGCGACATAGGGGAGCATTGTAGCCAAGGCGCTTCAGGATTTCACTGCGCCGGTTGAGACGCAGAATCGCATAATCCCTGTTTTGCCAGCAGTGACCAGGACGAGAATCTGGTTACCTCAGGCAGGTTCACGTTCGCCTTACCGATAACGACGGGCTTCAGCCCGGCTGCGGCAAACGCCTTTGCCGCAATCTCGGAGTTGCAAACGCCTTTATTCAGGGCGGGAAACAGACCGCGAATTTCGGCCAACTGGCTGACCAGCCTGCTCTCGACGACGACTTTGGGCATTTTCCACCGCCCACGGACGATGTGCCACCGCTTTCGCCGCCACAGCAGCACAGGCCCGTCAGGAAACCCGGCCGCCGCGAGCATGCGATGGGCCTTGTCGTGGTCCTTAACGTCCTTGCGGGTAAAGTAGATCAGGTTCGCCCCGCGATTCAGGCGTTTCAGTGCGTCGCGTGCATCCCAGAGTTTGCCTCCCGCCGCACGCGGCAGACCGTCCAGGTCCACGGCAATGACGGGGCGGTTCGCCCGCCAGGCGTACACGAGAACCTCGGCGTAGACTTCTTCGCCCTCACGGTCCAGATGCGAGACCCGCATCAGGTACCTGCCGGATTCGTCCGGGGCCTGCAACGTCGCGCCGGCATAGCCCAGGTCATCCGTATAGGCCGCCCGCTGCTGGTCGCCGCCGACCTGAAATCGCATGACGGCGCCCTTGACAGGCATGGCCAGTATGAAAAAATCGTTTCGCTGCAAGCGAACGACCACTGCCGTTTCATCGCCGGCTGGGGCCAAATGGTCCGGCACGGTCAGTATGTAGTAGCCCCCGCAACCGCTGGTTGCGAGCAGGCAAACCAATAAAGGCCATATTCGACGCATTGAGACTCTCCTGCTGCGAACAAGGTACCGCATTTTCCGACTGTATCCCATAAAAAACACGGTAACCGGAATGCCGGGGGCATGAAAGAATGAGGATCGGCTCGGTCATTCGCCGATGAATAATAAACAGAGCGGCCTACAGGAGAAGCCATGACGGAACAAGCGACTTTCACAAGCGACGACACCTGGCGGGTATTCCGTATCATGAGCGAGTTTGTCGAAGGTTTCGAGACGATGAGCCGCATCGGCCCCGCGGTGAGCGTATTTGGCTCGTCCCGAGCGCGTAAGGCCGCCCCGGCCTACGCAAAAGCCCGTAAACTGTCGCGGATACTCGCCGAACGAGGCTTTGCGATTGTTACCGGCGGCGGGCCTGGCATCATGGAGGCGGCCAATCGTGGTGCAGCCGATGCCGGCGGGACGTCGGTAGGCCTGAATATCACACTGCCACATGAACAGAAAGCCAATCCATACGCCGATGTCCAGATCGATTTCCACTACTTCTTCGCCCGGCTGGTGATGTTCGTGAAGTACTCCTGCGCGTTCGTCTGCTTTCCGGGCGGGTTCGGTACGCTGCACGAGTTTTTCAATTCAATGACGCTCATACAGACCGGCAAGGCGGAGATGTTTCCGGTGGTCCTGATAGGGCGCAACTACTGGAGCGGGATGATAGACTGGCTGAAAAAGGCGATGCTCAAAAGCGGCGACCGGAAGATCGATCCACAGGACCTGGAGCTGTTTTTCGTGACGGACAGCCTCAAGGAAGCAACCAGCATCATCGAGGAAGCCTGCGTGCTGGAACAATGCCGCCGAACGGGGGAACGGGAATTTGTCGTTCCCCGCCGCAGCGGCGAAGGAACACTGATAGGCCGCCCGCCACACCGGCCCCCTCGCCGCAAGCGCAGCTCAAAATAGCGGGCGGAGCTTTATTTCGCCGGGTCGTAGCCGCCCCCGCCCAGCGGATGACAGCGCAGGATTCGCCACAGACCCATCATCGCGCCGCGGATAGCGCCGCGCGTTCGCACCGCCTCGATAAAGTATTCACTACAGGTCGGCACGAAACGGCACTGCCGGCCCAGCCACGGCGAAACCGTTACCTGGTACAGCCGAACCATCAGGATCAGCATTTCGCCCGGCAGGCCGGACAGCTTGTTCAGAATCGCACCGGCCGTCATGAGTCCACCGCCTTGCTGCGCCCGGATTCGGTTGCGCGCGGCGCGAGTGTACGCAGCGAGGCCTGAAGGCCCAGCAGTGTATAATCCGCCCCGATGCGAGGGAGCATCATGTAATCCCAACCGGCCGGCAGCTCGTTACGCACCAGGCGAAACGCTTCACGACAGAGCCGCTTTATCCGATTGCGGCGAACGGCGTTGCCGTGCCGTAAGCCCACCGCCACGCCCATCCGGGCATGGCCCAGCTCGTTAGGCGCAGCCAGAAGCGTTATGCACCCGTCGGCAGAACGTCGTCCGCCGTCGAACAGCCGCAATATGTCTTTCCGCCGTGTAACGCGGAACTTCCTGTCTGCGTGCTGATTCATCCAATCTCCATCTGGCTGTGCGGCAAGACTAATTGTATCGCAGCCCGGCTGCGGCGCACAGCAAACAGGTCGGAAGCTGACCCTTGACCTGTTACAAGCCCACAGGTACAAAGATACAGGTTCGTAAATAATATGATGAAAAACTGCGCGGAGGATGGCCGGTGCGCACGGCAAACGGGTTGATTTTTTCAGTGATTATAGCGGCGGCAGTCGCGCCAGGTTGTCAGTGGGTCGCCCCGGAACGGGCGGCCGTCGAACACTACGTCCGTGGTCAGTTGCTGGCCGAACAAGGCGACCTGGACGCTGCACTGGCGGAATTGGCCGAGGCCGTCCGGTGCGACCCGACCCTGTCGGTCGCTCATAGTGCCGCCGGGGATATCTATCGCCGCCGCGGCAACTACAAGTCGGCCCAGCGGTCTTATGAGAGCGCCTGCAAGGCCAATCCGTATGCATTCCGTCCGCATTACAACCTCGGAGTAACGTATCAGATACTCTCCGAAGCCGCCAAGACACTGGATCGCATCGAGCAGTATCTCCGCCAGGCCGTCAATACTTATCTCCGGGCGATTATGATCGCCCCGAACGACTTCGATGCGAACCTGAACCTCTGCGCCTGCTACTTCCAACTGGGCAAGTACGATTTGGCGCTTCAGTACTGCCAGGCCGCAATCCGAATCAACCCGAACAAGCCCGAAGCATACAACAACCTGGCCATTATCTACGACAGCCAGAACCGCCTCTATGACGCTATCCGGGCTTACAAGGCGTCGCTGGAACTTGATACGCATCAGCCGCAGCTTCTGCTGAATTTCGGCTCAACTTACATGCGCCAGGGGCGAATCAAGTCGGCGCTGCATCTGTTCAAACTGGCCGCCGAAGAAGCACCGAACGATCCCCATCCGTGGGAGCAGATAGGCATATGCTATTATCACTTGCGGGACTACGACCAGGCTGTTACGGCGTACGAACAGGCCATCGAACTTGACGCCGGCAGCGCCGCCGCCCACCGCGGCCTTGGAGTGGTGTACATGACCCGGTTCGTCATGGACCGCAGCAAGGTCCAGCTTAGGGACAAGGCCCTGGAAGAGTGGAATCTGTCACTGGAAACCGACCCTGACCAGGAAGATATCCGGAAACTGGTCCAAAAATATACACCCCGCCTTACCGGCCCGGAACTGTGAGCCCCCAGACTAAACAAACACCAGCCTGCGGCCGGGGACACGCCGCCCCGCTTCGGATGCTCTTTTGGGAATCGACTGCGCGGTGCAATCTGCGCTGCGTGCACTGCCGCCGTCTGACCGAAGCCGCAGCGGAGGAAGAGCTTCTCACGGAAGAAGTCCAGGGCGTGTTCGAATCAGCCGCCTCGCTGGGTAAGCCGATTATCGTCTTTTCCGGCGGCGAGCCTCTGCTGCGTGAGGATTGGCGTGAACTGGCCGATGCCGCCCGCCGGCTGGACCTGCCGACGGCGCTGGCTACCAACGGCACGTTAATCGACCCGGCGACGGCTGAGCAGGTTGCAGCCGCGGGCTTTCGCCGCGTGGCCGTCAGTCTGGACGGCGCAGACGCAGCCACACACGATGCATTCCGTGGTGTGGAATCCGCATTCGACCGCGCCATTGCGGGCATTACCGAACTGCAACATGCGGGCACGGCCGTCCAGATTAACGCTACCGTCGCCGCACACAACGTCGATCAACTGCCGTCTCTTTACGCACTGGCCTGCTCGCTTCGGGCGGTGGCGCTGCATCTGTTCCTGCTCGTTCCCGTCGGCTGCGGCGCCGAAATATCCCGGTCCCACCAACTGCCGCCGGAAACCTGCGAGCAAGTGCTGAACTGGATATGCGACCGCCAGATGAGCCGGCACCTGGAGCTGCGGGCAACCTGTGCGCCACAGTACTGCCGTGTCGCGACGCAGCGCGGAATCAAGCCGCAGTCGCGCGGCTGCCTGGCCGGTGGCTCCGTGATCTTCGTCAGCTCCGCCGGCGAGGTGTTCCCCTGCGGTTACCTGCCGGTGAGCTGCGGCTCAGTGCGCCGGCATTCGCTGGCTGACATCTGGCGAGGTTCAAACGTGTTCGCCAAGCTGCGCGACTTCGAGCAGTTAAAAGGCAAGTGCGGGCGATGTGAATTTAAAACCGTCTGCGGCGGCTGCCGGGCCAGGGCGTTCGCCGCCACCGGCGACTACCTCGAAGCCGAGCCGGCATGCGCGTACGAGCCGCAGAAAGGTTAGAGTAACAACAATAGCGAATGCTGCGACATTCGCGGAGCCTCACCTCTAACCTTATCTTGCAAGGAACGTACTTCACAAACGCACGTACAGACGAGTATACTATGATGGACAGGCGGGGCCGTAGCTCAGTTGGGAGAGCGGTTGGTTCGCAATCAACAGGTCAGGGGTTCGACTCCCCTCGGCTCCATTCTCAATGGCATGCCGTGAGTAAGCAGCATCGAATGTCCTGAGCGAAGCGAGTCGAAGGGCAAATCATGGCAAGCCATTTGACGTACAATGTAAAGTACAGCCCACGGGATGGCCATCCGTGGGCTTCGGGCTTTCCTGATCCGCTGCGCTAAATACTCTAACCTCTCACCTCTAACCTGCTGTCATTCGAATAAAGCTGTTCCGATTCGGAGGATTGTTGCGCCTTCCTCGACGGCGACGGCGTAGTCCTGGCTCATGCCCATGGACAGGTGGCGGAAATTTTTTCCGCCGACCTTCTCGTTGCGGATTTCTTCGAACAGCTCGCGCAGGCGCAAAAAGGCTGTGCGGCTTTCTGCGGGGTCTTTCGCCAGCGGCGCCATCGTCATCAGCCCCGTCAGGCGGACGTGTTTTAGGGTGCAGATCAGTTCCGCCAGATGCATCGCCGCCCCGACGGCACAGCCGTGTTTTTTCGACTCCTGCGAGCAGTTGACCTGGAGCAATACGTCCGCGATTTTTTCGGCTCGTTCGGCCCGCGCGTTGATGGCTTCAGCCAGCCGGAGGGAATCGACTGAATGGATTGTGCACGCAACTTCGAGTGCCTGCCTGACCTTGTTCCGCTGAAGATGGCCGACCATGTGCCAGCGAACCTCATCCGGAGATGGTTTATCGGTGGCACGGCAGCGCCTAAGATAGCCGTCCAGCTCATCGGCACGGGCTGTCAACTGCTGGATACGGCTCTCGCCGAGGTCTCGCAGACCAACGTCCAGCAGGTTCTTGATGGTCTGAAGGTCAACCGACTTGGTCACAGCCACCAGCGAAACTTCCCCCGGCAACCGCTGAGCCTTATCGCAGGCGGCTTGGATATTCTTGCGAATGCGCTGAAGGTTCTTCTCGATTCTGCTTCTGCTGACGGCCATGTCGGCAAAAGGATAACGCGCCGATGCCTCAGTAGCAAGTTGGAGCCGAAGTGGTAATGCCTTTGGCTTCGCAGACAGGCGGTTATGGCAGCTTGCCCTGGCGTTCGGCTGTAACGTAGTTCATGCAGAACTCGTCCTTGCCGGCGACGGCTTCGGCGGCATAGATAGCCGCCAGGATGCCCGGTACGCACGGGTCGATAATTCCTGTGTCCATGCCGTGGAAAATCGCCTGCCCCAGCAGCGCGAAGTTGATGTACTTCCGCTTGGGCAGGCCGAAGCTGATGTTCGAGCAGCCGCCGCCGATGTGTACACCAGGCCATTCTTTGTGAATGGCTGCGATGGCCTCGACAACGCGCAGCCCGCTGGCCGGATCGGCCGAGACGGGAAGGAAACACGGATCGATGATAATATCATCCACCTTCCTGCCAGTGCCGGTAATCTTGTCGATCAACGTCCCGGCGCTGCGGAGACGGTCGTCCACGGCGTTTGGCGTGCCGCTGTCGCTCATAAGAAGGGCCACTACCATGCAGTCGTGCTCGGCGACAATAGGCAGCAGGCTCTCGATACGGTCCGTCTCCAGCGAGATGCTGTTGAGGATGGGCTTTTTCTTCGCCAGGCCGAGTCCGACCTTGACGGCCTGCGGGTCGGCCGAGTCCACAGCCACCGGCAGGTCAGTATTGCCTTGCACCAGTTCCATCAGCCAGGCCATGTTTTCGGCTTCTTTGCCTTCGCGCGGATCGCCGCCATTGACGTCGAGATAGTCCGCGCCAGCGTCGGCCTGCTGGCACGCGACCTCGATGATAAATTTGTCGTCCCTGCTGTTCAGCGCCGCGGTAATGGACTTCCGCGTGGCGTTAATCTTCTCGCCGATGATAATCAAAATCCGTTCTCCTGTTATTCCAGTGGCGGTGCGTCCTGGATTTCACTCTGAAGCCTGGAAAAGCTGTATGCCTGACTTTTCGCGCCGGTCGCTTTGGCCAGGTTAGCCATACTCTGTCGGGCATGGGCGTCGCCGTCCAGCGTAACGGTGATAATCTTCACGCCGGCGGAGTTGGCCTGCCGGGCGACCTTTATCGCGTCGTCAACCGGTTTGCGGGCATACAGGACGATCGTCTTGGGCTTTTGCTCCAGCGCCACGGACAGCGCCTGGGAGATGTCCGAGGCGCCCAGCCGGCGGACATTGGCGAGAAATTCCTTGGCGACGGCTTCGCCGGACTCGCCCCCGCCGATGTATCCGCCCGGCATAACCTTGTTGGATCGCGCAGCGGCCAACACGATGCTGTATTCCTGTCCGGCCTCCAGCGACCGGATCGATATCCGCGTCATAGCAACGGCGAAATCGAACAACTCCAACATGCTCGAACTGGTGTCGAGCACATACACGATCGGCGGCGCCATCGAGACGCCCGCAACGACCGGTTCGGCGGTGCTGGGCACAAACGGGTTGACCTGCGTCTCGGCAGGTTCATCGAACGGCTCCTGGTTCGACCCGGTCGACATCAGCCGGACGAACAACACTACGGCCGCCGCGACCATCACCACCAGCAGGCCCAGCAGGATGATTGTAACGATGCCCTGAAACCTGACCGGATCGGCGGTTGGAATTTCCTCGGCTGCAACGGCTTCCACGGCAGCCGGGGCCTTGCCGGGTTCCGCAGGTCGATCAGACGGCGCATCAGGCCTGCCGCCGCGGCCCAACGGGTCGGTTTTGTCCGACACGAGGACAATCGCCTTGCAGTACGGGCAGCGGCACATGCTGCCGGCAAAGGCCTCATCAATGGAAATCTTCTTGCGACAATCACTGCAACGTATCTTGATAGCCATGGCCAAAATCCTTGTTTTTCGGGACAACGGCTTCATCCGGCGAGTCGCGCCCGGCGCGCACCTGCCAGAGGCATTGTAAGCGGGCCGGATGGCAAGTTCAAACACCCGATGTGATATTGCCCCCTGGCCTCACTTGAGCCGGCTGGCCTTTTGGTCGTTCGGGCCGCTATATGCCTGCCGTTGGGCACAGAAGTCCCATGTACTGTCCTGCAATCCGGCGGGGTTGCGAGGCATTGTTTTGTCGCCCAGCAACTTAAGCGTCTTCGGCCAGTCTTCTATCCCGCTGAGTGTGTCCAGCCGCTGTACGTTTTGCCAGCCGACGATGCTCGCTATGTTCAGACAGTCCTCCGGCGAAAAGCCACGGATAAAACCGCACAGAAATCCCGCAATGGTTGCGTCGCCGGCCCCTACGGCCGAGACGAACGAATCAGCCCGCAGCGAAGCGGCCCACAGTTCACGATTCGACCACGGAGCGACCTTCGGCAAAGAAGCCCTGCCCACATCCGACATCTTCGCCTCTTGCGCCGTCCGCAGATAACAGCCCCTGATCCCCATCTTGAGCAGGACCGTCTTGACGCCCATGGATAGAAGCTTATCGGCGATTGCCTGGCAGTCCCGTGGTTCGTAGAACAAAACCGGGTCCCGCCCCTTGGCCTCGGTGCACCTTTTCTCGAACAAATCCCTGTCCAGCATAAAGGTAATTTCCTCTATGCTCGGCAGGAAGATATCGACGCAGGGCAAGGCATTCGCCAGGATTTTTCTCCAGTTCGCCTCGCCGGCGCTGCTCGACGGGTCCGGCAGGGCCATGTCCAGGCTCGTCGTGAGTCCCATGTCCTTGATTCGACGGAAGATTTCAGCCAGTTCTTCGCCGTCGTTTTCATACATACGTTTCATTACCGGCGGATAGCCGAAATGGAACAGGTCGCAGCTTCCGGCGGCTTCATAATCAACGTCGTCTGCGCCGAAGGTGTCGGACGTGCCGGGGGCGTGAAGGAAAATCCGGTCCACATCCGGAGGGGCGATTACCAGCGTGTACGGAGTGGGCCGCTCGGAGACTTTTTTGATCCTGGCGGCAGCCCGGTTGCCGATCAGGCCGGTTAGAATCTCGCCGAAATTGTCGTCGCCCACCTTGCTGTTGAGGATGACCTCCACGCCGAGCTTGGCCATCGCAAGGCCCGTATTGGAGACGGCGCCACCGGTGCTGAGGACCGCTTCGCCGACGTGTATAAGCTTTCCAGGCGAAAACATCCGCCCGAAGTCGAATTTATCGGCGGCTGGAAATCGTGGCGTGATGTCCAACACCAGGTTTCCGGCGACCATGACTTTTCTGTCGGCTTGGTTGTTCATGTAGAGTCGGTCTTCAATGTATGCCCGCCTCGCAGCGGCGCAGGCCCGGCCGGTAAAAATTAAACTGCACGTCGGGATGCAGCGCCAGCAGCGACATCGGAACGGCGCTATCCGGGATTTTCTTCGATATCATCAGCGTGGTCAGCCTCATGCCGAGCTGATCGTCGTGCACGCCGGGGTGCCAGATGGAAATCTTGTCTGTCTGCCAGGTCTGGACCGGCCCGACGGTAATCGCCTGCGTCGGCACCACGTCTATCCGACCCTCTGCCGAGGACCGGGCGTTCTGAAAAACCGTCAGCGGATGCAAGTCCACCACGCGCGCCGAGAGCTTAAGGTATTCCTCCGGCGGCGGCGGATTATCCTGGTATTCGCCCTCGCGCCTCGGCGGGTCGTTAAACGCCCAATGTTTCGCATCGCCCTGCCCTCCCTGCATGGCCGCACACCGAACGCCTTCCCAACTGGCGATATATTCGCCGGTGTCGGCCTTGGGAAAATGCATGTTTTCTTCCGGCATCGCCAGCTCGGGCCGAATGCGGCCAAAGCACAGTTCGCGGTCGGCTTTTTCAAACGAAAGCGGATGGTCCAGCGGCGCTTCTTTTCCATCTATCAGCCATTCGTCCATGCCCCAGAAATGGGCATGCCGGAGCGACAGGTCGATGGAATTAACGATTCGCGCCACAAGCGGCAACTGCTCGGTCGGCCCGATCGGCCCGCAGATACCGACAGGATTGTCAGCCGTGGCCTGCTTCCAGGCTTCAACGTACTCCAACGCCTCGGCCAGGTAAAAATCATCCAGCGTGTCGTAGAATACGACTCTAAATCCCTCCCGTGACAGGTTCATCATCTGCTCGGCGGTGAGTCGCGCTGCATCTGCGAACAACTCCGCGTCCAGTGTGGTGTAGTCCCACCAGGCGGGCGAGATTTTGCTTAACGGCCTAGCCATGTCAGGCTCTCCTGTCTAAGCGATTATAACCAGATTCTTAAGCGCATCCTGTAGCGGGTCGAATTGTTCCGGCCCAAAACCCAGATGAAGATGACGCTGCCAACCTTCGGCATATTTGAATTTTTTCGACCGCTTGCCTATTTCCAAAGACATCTGCTCCATAGCAGCAAGATAGCTGTCGAGGCCCTGGCTGTAGTCCAGCCATTCCTTCTGGCTGCGATGACACTTCAACATGCGCAGCTTCTGATCAAAGACGTCCGAAATGTCCACGTACGCATCCGCCCTGACGGGCCTTCGCAGTTGATCAACCAAGCCGATGGGCATGCAGTGGTATATCGCCATATCACGCTGCACCGTCGGCATCTGCGGGTCGGTCAGGTAATTTTTCACGCCCCGCAGAAAAGCGGCCGTCACCATCAGCCGCGAGGTATCGATGTGGTCTTCCGTGTAGTCCTGGGGTGAGGGAAGCAGCAGTATCTGAGGGTTTACCCTTCGGACGATTGCGCACAGCCTGGAAATGAGCACCTGGTCATAAAAAATCTCGGTATCACCGACCAACGGCGGGTGGTACTGCGCCCCTATCATCTCCGCGGCGCTGCGGGCCTCGGCGGTGCGAATGGCGACAATCTCATCCTTGCTTTGCGTGGCCGTGCCGCATGAGCCGTTGGCCACCGTCATATAGTTCAGCTCGAAACCGGCCTGGCCAAGCAGAATCAGCGTGCCGGCCATCATGAATTCGATATCATCAGGATGTGCAACCACCGCGAACGCAACCTTGTCGCTCATCGTTTGTGCCCCTATGGCCCGGGTCATTCCTTAAAGAACCTGTAATTGAAAATCTCAAGAAATTGACAGCACCGGTCTCGAACAGCGCCGAACCACGCGTTGCGGTGTGGCAGGTTGGTTACGTTGGCCAGCTTCGGCTTTATCGGCGCGATTGTCCGGCCGAACTCCGGCGACAAAACGCCTTCTCCGAGCGTGCCGTTTTGTACGAGTTTTTTCAACTGCTCTTGATCGAAGATATTTCCGAGGTTGTTCAATACTTCGTGTGCGACGGCCTGGCCGCCGTGGACGGCAAGGGTCGTGTAGATGTTTATCTTCACAAACCCGTCGGCGGGGAGTTTCGGCAGGTCTTCGGTCTTGACCGAAGAGGTCCCGTGCAGGCAGAGAATTTTACCCACGGCGCCGCTGATTTTCCTGGCCTGGTCGGACAAATATTGCACCTTCTTCACCGTGGCCCGGTGTTCGGTCCCGACGTTCGGAACGAGGATGTCAACGCCCGTCCGGCTCAGGAACTTCTCTGCCTGTTCAACGGTGGTGGGTGTATTTTTTTCAACTCCGCCGGCTTCGTAGATTTCATCAACCGCACCCTCGACGACCACTTTGCCTTTTACCTTCTCCACGTATTCCGCCGTCATGCGAATGTTTTCTTCAAACGGCTTTTCACTGGCGTCGCACATGACTGAGGCGAACTGGTCGGCGAAATTCTCCAGCATGTCGCCGTCCAGCCAGGGAAAGGCATGGTCGAGGTGCGGCATCACGCGGAGTTTGCGATACGGGCTGTCTGCGCCCATAAAAGCCTTAAGGTCGGAGAACATCAGTTGAGCGCCGAGTACCGCCCCGCCACAGGCGGCTACAAGCCCCAGTTGCCCACGTGGCGGATAGCGGCTGGTCCAGGCGGGCGTAATCGGAATGTCCTCCACGCCGATATCCTGCGATATTTTCAGCGCCGCGGCGAGGATAGCCTCCAGCGTTTCCCTGTCCTCGGAGCAGAACAGCGGCAGGCCGATGCCCCGCTCCGCGGCTTCCTGGTAGATTTCCTTCACGGCGTGATAATCGGTAACCAGGGGCATAATATTGATCCTTTAATTATCTCCACAAGTGTCCGTACGCCAATCCTTCAAAGGCATAAACGGCATATTCTAATCCCGTCGTTCACGCTGGTCGTCAACGCTGGTTGAGCAACTCGGACACATCTTCTCCCTCGGTGCCAACGATGGCGACAACAGTATTGACCGGCACGGTATCGTCTTGCTGCACCAGCACTTCCAGCAGCACACCATCGGCGAAGGATTCGACCTCGACGGTCGCTTTATCCGTCTGTATCTCCAGCAGCGCCTCGCCGGAAGCGACGGTTTGGCCTTTTTGCTTCAGCCAGCGGACAATCTGAACCTCTTCGGTGCTTTCGTCTACAGTGGGAATTCGTATTTCAGTAGCCATGTAACGTCTCCTGAACTATATATACTAGCGTATCATCTCCAGGGCGGACTGACAGATATTTTCCGCATCCGGCATGAAGGCCCGCTCCAAACTCGGCGCCATCGGCGGAGGCACCTCGGCGCCGGCGACGATTCGCACCGGCGACTGGAGACTATCAAAAGCATTGGCCATAATCTCACCGGCTACGTGCTCGGCGAATGAACATCGCCTGGGCGCCTGCGATACGACGACCGCCCGATGCGTTTTGCGAACCGAGGCGGTTATAGCTTCGACGTCCAGCGGTACCAGCGAGCGTAGGTCTATGACTTCGGCCTCTACGGCCTGTTTCGACAGGAGCTTAGCCGCCTGTAGCGCCACCTTGGTCATGTAAGAATAAGCGATAATCGTTACGTCGCCGCCTTCTTGCCTGATCGCCGCCTTGCCGAGGGGAACCATGTAATCGTCTTTGGGCACCACGCCCTTATCGGCGTACAGCAGTTGATGCTCGATGACGATTACGGGATTGTCTTCGCGGATGGCGGTCTTCAGCAGGCCCTTGGCATCGGCGGGCGTAGCCGGTGCGACGATCTTCAGGCCGGGTATGTGGGCGGGGACCGCCTCAAGAGATTGCGAATGCTGGCCCGCGTAGCCCTTGCCGCCCCCGATAGTGGTCCGCAGCGTCCACGGAATTGTGCCGTTGCCGCCGAACATGTACCTGAACTTGGCCGCCTGGTTGCCGATCTGGTCCATACTCATCAGGATAAAGTCGATGTACATCAGTTCAATCACCGGCCTCATGCCCGTAAGCGCCATGCCCACGGCGGAGCCGCAGATGGCGGCCTCCGAAATCGCCGTATTAAAGACCCGGTCTTTGCCGAAAATCTCATAGAGTCCGGCCGTAGCTGCAAAAGCGCCGCCGTGCTCGGCGATGTCCTCGCCATAAAAGACAACCCGCCTGTCGCGCAGCATCTCCTGGAACATGGCCTCCGTGACGGCGCCTCGATAGGTCATCAGGCCGTCTTTGTCCCGCACGTCGCGGACCAAAGACTCGTCGTATTCGGTGGTCGCCAGTTCCCTGGGGATTTCGTTGCTGGTCCCGTCGCTGAACAGGCCTTCGTGCAAAGTGGCCGGATCAGGATAGGCCGCCTTGGCTGCTTTTATGGTCAGCTCTTGCATATGCTCGTAGACCCGCTGTCGCAACTCATCGGCCTGGTCCTGCTTGAGTTTGCCGGCTTCGACAAGCTGAGCCTCCAGCCTGAGTATCGGGTCCTGCGCCTTCCATGCTTCAACTTCCTCTTTGCTTCGGTATCGCTGCTGGTCCGAGAGCGAATGTCCCATGAAGCGATACGTCATCGCCTCCAGCAGGACAGGCCCCTGGTGTTTTCGGCACGTTTCGGCGGCCCGGAAGACGGCATCGCGGACGGCCAGCATGTCCATCCCGTTAAGCACCTCGGCGTGCATTCCCTCCTGGGCATAGGCAAAGCCGCGACGGGCCAAAAAGTCCACGCCGGTTACTTCGCCCGGAGTCTGGCCCGTCATGCCGTAGCCGTTGTTCTCAATCAGGTAGATGACCGGCACACCCTTGTCCTTGAACTGCGCCATACAGGCCATGTTGACCGACTCGGCCCAGATGCCGTTGCTCACCGACCCGTCGCCGTGAAAACAAAGCACCACGTCGGGCTTGCCCTGAAACATCATGGACATTCCGGCCCCCGTGGCAATGGCCAGCGAGCCGCCGACGATTGCGTTGGCCCCGAGGTGGCCGGAGTGGAAGTCGGCGATGTGCATTCCACCGCCGCGGCCGCGACAGTAACCGTCGGCCTTGCCGAGAAACTCCGCCATCGTGCGGTACAGGTGAAGCTCCAGCGCCCGCTCGAACAAGTCCTCTTTATCAGACTCAAAACCGCACTCGCCGCAAAAAGCTTCAAGTTGTTTCTCATGGCTTGCGCGCAGGACGAAGGCGCCCTTGGCAATACCATGACCGTGGCCGCGATGCGTGGACGTTATATAATCGGCCGCAGCCAGGGCGGCACAAGCACCAACGGCGACGGCCTCCTGGCCTACCGATAAGTGCGTCGCGCCGCAAAAACGATAATCGGGATACGGCACGAGTTGCCCCGACCGCAGTTGGGCAATCGTGGTTTCGAACGCCCGAATGTAGTGCATCAGTCGCAGCCCAAAGACGACCTCCGAACAGTCCGCTCCTCCGGCCAGCTCATCAGCCAAATTACGCTGATACCGGTAGCACGGTACGGAACCGAATTGAAGCGTGGTGGGCGTAAAATCCGGCGAAATATCAAGGTTCTTCATCAGCCTGGCTCCAATGACACTAACTATGGAAAGCACCGCGGATAATCCTGCGGCATCACGCAAAAAACATCCTACTCTTCACAACAGCACTTGTACAACATGTTTTTTGCAAAAATAACATATTATGCTAGATTTAGAGGGTGAAACTTTGTAGAATTATGATAATACTATGTTATTGTTGTATCAATGTCGATGTTATAATCCTTGGTCCGGTTGGAAGAATGACGTAATTCCAATCTGAGCACAATGTTACATACTGACTAGGTATGGATTTCTCGATTTCCCCTTGCCGGGAGTTACCGATGCCCATCAGAAGTCGCCAGCAGCGGCTGCTCAAGCATGTCAACGCCGTTGGGGTTGCCTCCGTTCAGGATTTGTCCAGGCTGTATGACGTCTCCGAGATGACCATTCGCAGGGACATTGATCATCTGTCCCGCTCCAGACTTTTGGCGAAGGTCAAGGGCGGCGCACAGCGGTTGGAAGAATCGGCCAAATTTCACGAGGCCCATTTACGCGCGAGGATGAAGCTGAACATTGCAGCCAAGCAGCGTCTGGCGGAAAAGGCCGCTACGCTCGTCGAGCATGGCGATACGCTCTTTCTCGACGGCAGCACCACCATTATTTGCCTGGCTGAAGTCTTGGCGCGGCTCGCCAAAGAGATAACCGTGATAACCAACTCTGTCCTGGTGGCGCTTGAGCTGGCGGAGGCCAGGAATATCCGCCTCGTGAGCTTAGGCGGACTTTTCGATTACGAAACGTTCAGTTTCAGCCCGATGGACGAGGATGACGCACTTAAGGGCTACCACGTCAAGAAGGCCTTCCTCTCGTGCACCGGGTTGATCCTGGCGAAGGGCACCTACGAGAACGCCGTGTTCAACATGGCCGTCAAACGAAAGGCGGCACGAAGCGCCAAGACGGTCTGCCTGTTGGTTGATGCCGGCAAGCTGGAACAAAGAGCGTTCAGCCTCGTTCTGGACATAGACGAAATTGACGAACTGGTAACCGAAGACGTCTTAACCAGGGAGCAACTGGATTTCCTGGCGGGCAAGAACATCAGGACGTATCTGGTGCGCAGCCAAACATAGCTGCAATGCTGCAAAAACATTTAGAATCGGGAGGTCGGTATGTTAGCTGCCATCTTACACGGTCAAAACGATCTTCAAATCGAAGAGGTTCCCAAACCCCAGATTTCCCCGGATGAAGTATTGTTGCGCTGCAAGGCGGTGTCGATCTGCGGCACGGATATGCGAATCTATCGTTTCGGCCACAAGGACCTGCCCGACGAAACCAAGCGGATACTGGGACACGAACTTGCCGGCGAAGTCGCAGAGGTCGGGCAAAACGTTAAAGGCACCAGGGAAGGCACGAGAGTTGCCGTTGCGCCCAATTTTGGCTGTGGCATATGCAAGATGTGCCAGAGGGGCTGGTTTCATCTCTGTCCGGACTACGGAGCAATCGGCCTGACCGTCGACGGCGGCATGGCCGAATACGTTCGCATCCCGAAAATCGCCCTTCAGCAGGGCTGTCTGCTGGAAATGCCGGCCGGCCTTTCTTTTGAGGAGGCGGCTATCAACGAACCTTTTGCATGTGTCTATAACGGATATACCCGCTGCCCGACGAGGCCGGCAGACGTAGTTTTGATTGTCGGTGCAGGACCCATCGGCATCATGCACATTCAGATGTCGCGCCTGGCCGGTGCGGCGAAAATTATCATTGCCGACATCATCGCCTCGCGCCTGAAACTGGCGCGCCGGCTAGGTGCGGATGAGACTGTGACCAACCGGAAAGACCTCGTCGACTCGGTTATGGAGCTGACCGGCCGGCGAGGCGCGGATGTTGTCATTACCGCTTGCCCATCACCGGAGGTCCAAGAGATGGTGGTCGATTTGGCCGCTGACCATGGGCGGGTAAACTTTTTCGGCGGCCTGCCGAAGGGTAAGGAACGTATCAATCTGAACTCGAATCTAATCCACTACAAGGAATTGACGATTACCGGTTCACATGGGTGTTGCACATATCACTGTCGAAAGGCATTGGAACTGCAAGGCAGCAAATCGGTCGACTTGAAGCCCGTGGTGACCAACGTCTTCAAGCTTTCAGAGGCCAAGCAGGCCATGGCGGCGGCTTTAGAGGGCAAGGGGCTTAAAACGGTCCTCCAACCCTGACCAAAGGCAACTGGTAACAATGAAAGTAGGCGTCTGTACCAAAACAAACCATATTGAGCTTCAGGACCGGCCGGTCCCTGAGGTTCACGCCGGGTCTGTTCTGGTCAGGGTCAGTGTTTGCGGGATTTGCGGCTCGGACGTAGCGGCGTGGCGCGGCAGCGGGCACAAGAAGTACCCTTACAGCCCCGGCCATGAGTTCTGCGGTATTGTTGAGCAGGTCGGCGAGGGCGTTTCGGCCCCGGTACCAGGGCAACGAGTGGTCATAGACCCCAACCTCGGCTGCGGCAAGTGCCGCTTTTGCCGAATGGGGAAACCCAATTTATGCGACTACCTGAAGAGCCGGCCAATCAAGAGCAACGGCGGGCTGGCCGAGTTCGTCACACTGGACCATCGCATGGTTCACCCGCTGCCCGAGACGGTACCCGATGAGTTGGCGCCCTTTATTGAACCGTTATCATGTGCTTTGCACGCAACCGATACGGCAGAGGTTAAATCGGGTGAGCGCGTGGCGGTTTTCGGTGCGGGTCTGATGGGTATCCTGACGGGGATGGCCCTCGGGTCGATCGAAGCAGACTGCGTCTTCGTCGAACCGGCGGAGAACCGGAGGGAAAGAGCCTTCCGCCTACTGAATCTGAAGGCGGTTTCTCCGGAGGAATTGGCCCGGTCGGACCTTGTGGGCAAGATTGACGCCGCGATCGACTGTAGCGGCAGCGGCCGTGCCGTAGCCCAGGCGATTTGTGTGCTGCGAAAGGCGGGCCGGCTGACGTGGCCAAGGTGGCGCTTTTCCTGGCCTCGGAAGACAGCGCCTACATGACCGGCCAGGCGATAAACGTTACCGGCGGGGCACTGATGGGTTAGGGACTCTTAGGGTTTGAC
>JAXIHJ010000089.1:0-7006 GCA_034189755.1 Planctomycetota bacterium | reverse complement strand
CAAACGCGGCGGCAGAATCCGCGCGGACGTGCTCGTCGCACCGCACCACGGCGGATGGGAACGGACGCTGCCGGAATTCGTCCGCGCAGTCGGCGCAGAGACGATTATCGTGAGCAGCTCACGCGACCTGCGCGTCCCGATCGGAGCAGGCCCGGCGGCGAAACGCTTTTACACCGAACTCCGAACGCATCGGCGCTACTACTGCACCGCCCGCAACGGCTGGACGCAAATACGATTCGGCGCAGGCGGCGTCGAGGTTCGCACGATGCGGTAAGCAGGTGAATATTGATGTGAACCGTTGCAACGCCACGGCGAGCCGGTACCCTCGTGGCCTGAGGATGCAAACATGACCGTGGAATATTGTGTTATCAGCATTGGCGCGTTGTCGCACAACCGGCTGTGGGGCGAATCCGCGCCGGTGCGCACGGCCCACGCCACGACCACGCTGCTGCGCGATGAAGAGCGGGTAATCCTGGTTGACCCGTCGCTGCCGGCGCCGGTGCTGGCGGCCAGGCTCGGCGAGCGCGTCGGGGTGGGCATGGCCGACGTAACGGATGTGTTCTGCACGACGCTACGCCCGGTCCACCGCCGCGCCGTCGAGGCCTTGGCGTCTGCGGCGTGGTGGACCGGAGAGCTGGAGCTGGAATCGTACCGCGCGCATCTAAGCAGCCTGGCCGAATCGGCTGAGCGGCTCGGCGACGACGACCTCCGCGCCGTCGAGGCCGACCTTAAGCTCCTGGAGCGTTTTCAGCCCGTCCCGGATCGGCTTACCCGGCAGGTGCACTATTTCCCCTTACCGGGCGCATCGCCCGGCTCGGCGGGGCTGCTGCTGGCCCAGCCGGCCTCGTCCATCCTTATCGCCGGCGACGCAGCCCTGACCATCGAACACCTCCGGCGCGGGCAAATCTGGCAAGGCTGCGCCGGCCACCAGGCGGCAAGGGAATCGTTGAGCAACATGCTGGAGGTGGCCGACCTGATCATACCCGGACATGACAACATCACCCCGGCGCCGTCGCGCTGGCTTTAGCGGCGTCGCTGTGATACACTTTCCCTGCGCTTCGATGCCTGAAGAAAGCGAACAATCCGACGAACCCGGTCCACAACGGCCGTTGCTGGCAGTTCCGATGCGGCATGCGCATCTTGCCGCCGGCCGACCATTATCAGGCCCGTCCCCAGCCGGAGGTCGCCGGCATGTGGGTTGATTTTCTCTTCGAGCACGCCTGGCGGATGCTAGCGCTTGTGGTGCTGCTGGCGTGGTCGGCCTTTTTCAGCGGCACCGAGACGGCCATGTTCAGCCTCTCCGGCGGAGAGCGGTTCCGTCTGCGGACCGGCGGCGCGGGGCGAGCGGTTCATTTGCTATTGCGGCGGCCACGCTTTCTGCTCAACACGCTGCTGCTGGGCAACATGCTGGTCAACGTCGCTTACACCGGCATAGTGGCGGTGCTGTTGATCAACCTGAGCCGAACGGCCAAGCACGGCTGGGTTACGGCCGTCGCTTCGCTGGTGTCGCTGCTGGTGCTGGTTCTATTCGGCGAGGTCTGCCCAAAGATGCTTGCAATGCTCTGGCGGCGACGATGGTCGACGCTGGCGGCATGGCCGGTGCTCGTCATCTCGCGCCTGCTGGCGCCTCTGCTGTGGGTTTTAGTTAACATAATAATCAGCCCGATCTTGTGGATCATATCGCCCGGACCGGAGGACAAGGATGAAATTACCGCCAACGAGCTGGGCGCGCTTCTGGAGCTTTCGGCCAAGCGGGGCGTCATCACCCGCGACGCCAATGCGCTGCTTCAGGAAATCGTCGAGCTGGCGGAGCTGCGCCTGGGCGACATCATGGTGCCGCGGGTGGACATGGTCGCCTACAACGTAAACGACTCGACGGACGGGCTGGCGGACCTGTTCAGGCGAACGCGGCTGCGGAAAATCCCCGTCTACGACGCCGGCATCGATCGCATCCTCGGCGTGGTGCACGCCAAGCGGATACTGCTGAATCCGCAGGCGAAGTTGCGCGACCTGGTGGCGCCCGTGCCGTTTTTACCCGAAGCCGCCAGCGTCGAACGCGCGCTGATGCGGTTTCGCACCACGCGCACGCAGATGGGTATCGTCGTCGACGAGTACGGCGGGACGGCCGGACTGGTTACACTGGAGGACATCCTCGAGGAGATAGTCGGCGACATCCCGGACCCCAACAACGTCGAGGCCGGCCCGGCCGTCAGGCGAATAAGCGCGACGGAATACGTCCTGGACGGGCGGCTCGGCATCCACGAATGGTCCGATGTGTTCACCACGGACTTAGCCGGCCGGCGCATCAGCACGGTCGGAGGGTTCCTCGCATCGCTGCTGGGACGCATCCCGCAGGCGGGCGACAAGGTAAGCTACCACAACCTCCGCTTCAGCGTGGAATCCATGCAGCGGCGGCGCGTCGGTAAGGTTCGCCTCCAACTGATGGAGGGGGCGCAATGATTGCCGAAACGGCGGACATCCTGAACTGGGCGCTGTGGCCGGCGGTGCTGGCTGCAAGCGTGATACTGTACGCCCTGTACGCGGGCCTGGAAACAGGCGTCTACACGCTGAACAAGATCCGCCTGAACCTGTACGCCGAGCAGTCGCGACGTTCGGCCCGACTGCTGCACGGCATGTTAGCCAAACCCAACAATCTCCTGGCCGTATTATTAATCGGAACGAACATCCCCTGTTACGCCGCAACGTTCGCCGTCAGCGCGATATTTGTGACGGCCGGTTACGCCCATCGGGCCGAATGGCTGACGCTTATCGTGGCGACGCCGATCCTGTTTGTCGTTGGTGACAGTATTCCAAAGGGCCTCTTTCACAGGCGGGCCGAGCGGCTTGTTTATCGCCTGGCCTGGCTGCTGAAGGCCTCGGACGTGCTGTTCAAGCTTATCGGCGTTTCCTACCTGGTTCGCGGGTTATCGTGGGTGATATTTCATCTGGCCGGCGCCGGCGGGCTGCGGCAGCAAGGCCTTCATGAAGTCCCGGGCGGCATCGTTGCCGAGGCCCACGCAAGCGGTGTGCTGTCACAGTTTCAATCGGTCATGGCCGAGCGGGTCATGCAACTGGCGGATGTAACGCTCGTCGACGTGATGATCCCGATGCGAGACGTCGTTTCGGCCCGAAGTAACATTACACTCCGGCAGGTTACGCAGCTTTTCGCCGATTGCAATTACTCCCGCGTGCCGCTGCTGGACGCCGGCGGGCGGGTTGTCGGCGTGCTGGACCTTTACGACGTCGTCGCCGAAGCGCCGACCGGCCCACCGGCCAACAAGATGGCCACCCCGCTCTGCCTGCCTGCGGAGACGCCCGTCAGCGACGCGCTATATCGCATGCAGCGCACCGGTGCGGCGATGGCTGTCGTCGAGTCGGCGGGCGGGCGCCACATCGGCATCGCCACCGTCAAGGACCTCGTCGAGGAAATCGTCGGCGAACTGAAAGAATGGTAGCCCGTATCCGGTTTCTTACTGACTACTGACTACTGGCTACTTGTTTCTACCAGCAGCCGGCAGATGGAATCCTGCAATTGTTTCGCCGTCCATGCGTATCCGGCCGGCACGTCGTTTACAAGCACCGAAAACGCAATAGCCGGTTTCCCGTCGCCGCCAAGCACGTAGCCGCTCAGGCAGGAGCTGCCGGCGATCGAGCCGGTCTTGGCGAGCACCCGGTTGCGATATCGCCGCCCGCTGAGCCGGGACCGCATCGAGCCGTCCACACCACTTGCCGGAAGCGACGCCAGAAAGATTGAGGCGTTTTTGTGTCTCAGCATGGCCGCCAGAACAGCGGTTACGCCGGCTGGGGCGACGCGGTTGTGGCGGCTTAGCCCGGAGCCGTCGGCCACGACGAAGCTCTTTGCAGCCAGGCCAAAATGCCGGATGAGCACCTGCGTTTCGATATTCGCGCTGCCTTTCCACGTGCCGTCGCCGGCCCGCAGGAAGATACACTCGGCGGCGAGGTTCAGGCTGCGCTTGTTGGCCCGCGCCAATGCCAGCGACAAGGCGGTGGTCGTACCGGTCAGCGGCGTCGCGGCGGCCAGGTCTACCTCCGCCCGCCGGATGCGCCGAACCCGCCCGCCCAGCGTTACGCCGGCACGCGCCAGCCGGTCGGTGAAGACCCGGCCAAGCAGCAGTGGCGGATCATTCACCGCTGCGCTTATCACCGCCGAGCCTGGCCTGACCGTGCCGCGAAGGCTAACCACGCTGTCGCCATCGCGGATTTGGACCGAGCATAGATGTTTCCGGCCTGAGCGCACGGCGCTTTTGATACGAACCAGCCGGCTTACAGGCGCGACCTCAGCCGCAATGGTCTTGCCGACCCGCCTGAAGGTTACATCGAAGCAGTTGTCGTGAAAGTTCAGCGGCGCGACAGGCGCGGCGTACCAGCGATGATGCTGGCCGGTCGGCCAGTCGCGGTGCCGATAGACCGACGCATCCGCGCTGCCGCAGACAAGCAGGTCGCCGGCGATCTCCTTGCCGAGTTTCTTTTTCACGTCGGCGGCCCAGGCGTCCAGTTCGGCGTAGATGCTCATGCCGGCGGCCTCGGCGATAACCGGGTCGCCTAGCGTCGGGTCGCCGTCGCCCACTACCAGCAGCCCGCCGCTCCAGCGGTAAACGACCGTGGTGAACTTGAAGTTCCCGCCCAGCCGCTCCAGCGCAAACGCGCTGGTCAGCAGTTTCTGGTTGCTCGCGGGGGTTCGCGGCTCGCCGTCGCGAATAGCGACGAGCGGCCGGGCAGTGCGAAGGTCTACAGCCGAGACACCGGCGATGGTACCATGTTCCCGCTCGTAGGCACGCACCAGCGCCGCAATACGGGCCTGTAGCGCCGTCGGTCCGGCCGGGGCTGCTCCGGCGGCGAGCACAACAACGCAGACCGCCGCCGCAATGCAGTGTCGCCGAGCACGTTTTGACCCGTGTGTTGGGAAGAACATATCCAATTAATCTCCAAAGCACGTTCCTATTGCGCGTGCGGCGCGGATGAGCTGGTGATCTGTCGGCACGGTGCGCACCTTGCCGGCGGCCTCGCTTATGGCCACCGAGTCGATTTTCCCGTCGCGGTGGACAACGAGCCGGCCGAACTGCCCGGCGGTCAACAGCTCGAACGCCTTAAAGCCGAACTGTGTCGCCAGCAGCCGGTCGCGTGCGGTCGGAGGCCCGCCTCGCTGAATGTGGCCGAGCACAATCGAGCGGCTCTCCAGGTCCGTGCGGTCCTCTATTTGGCCTGCGACGAACTTGCCGACACCGCCCAGGCGGATCGGGTCGGGCGACGTATCGTCCGTGTGGTCGACGAACTGCTCGCCGCCGACGGGCTTGGCGCCCTCACCGGTGGCGACAATCGTAAACCGCTTGCCTCGCCGGCCGCGATAGAGGCAGTTCTCGATGACCTTGTCCATCTCAAACGGGATCTCCGGAATGAGTATGACATCCGCCCCGCTGGCGACGCCTGCGCGAAGCGTCAGCCAGCCGGCGTACCGGCCCATCAGCTCGACGACCATCACGCGGTGGTGGCTTGATGCGGTGGTGTGCACCTTGTCCAGCGCGTCGGCGGCGGTGGCGACGGCGGTGTCGTGGCCGAACGTTATGTCCGTGCCCCACAGGTCATTGTCGATAGTCTTGGGCACGCCGACGATCTTCAGCCCGCGCTGGATAAGCTTCTCTGCGCCGCTCATCGTGCCGTCGCCGCCGATGACGACCAGCGCGTCGAGTTCGGCGTCGGCGCAGTGCTGCATCACCTGCTCGCGCACGTCGCGGAGCACCCAGCCGCCCTCGCCGTCGGGCATGGCGTAGCGGGCCGGGTTGGCCTTGTTCGAGGCGCCCAGAATCGTCCCGCCTCGGGTGAGAATGTCGCTGACGTCCCGGTTCTCGAGCACGCGAATGCGATTTTCGATCAGACCAAGGTAGCCGTCTTCGATGCCGACGACCTCCAGCCCGCCGCCCATAGCCGCCTTGGCGACCGCCCGTATGACGGCGTTCAGGCCCGGGCAATCCCCGCCGCCGGTCAATATCCCTATCCGCTTGAGTTTGTCGCCCATATGCGTCTCCTACACGTCATGCACAAAAATTTGCGCTTCATTTCGTTGTCCGGCCGGTCCCTTTTGATGTCCGCAGAACGGCGGTTTCTCCAATAAGCGGCCGGCCGGCCGGCAAATCAAGATAAAATCTACACGGGGTTCTTGCCGATAAAGGAGGTAGGTGCAGTTATCGGGCGGGGCGGCAAAGGACCGAGGAACTCATAATGTGCGCTACGGCATCAGTTGAACGAAGACAAACCAGGCGTTACCCCGTTGCGTCGAACCTGCGGTTTGTCCACCAGCCATCTGAGCGAAGGCTTCCGGCCCGCAGTATCGACATCTCGGACAGCGGCATGCTTATGTACGTACCGGCGACCACGCCCGTCAAGGAGGGGCATATGCTGATGGTAACCTTCAGCGACGTAACCCGGCCGGAAGTATTCGACCTGGGCCACAAGACGATTTCAGCCTATGTCATCCGCGTGGACCGCAAGGCGCTGCTGACTACCGGCCACCTCGCCGTGGGCATACGATTCAACCGCATCCCGGCGGAAGCACAGTCCGCCACCGCCTGAGAGAAAAAACCTTCGAAAAACCGCAACAGCTTTTAACGGCACCGCTCGCTTAGCGCCCCGCCTACCCCTGCCTGCCCTACCTGCCGGCCTTGCTCCGCAAGGGGCAGGCGGGCCGGTCAGGTAGGCAGGTGTGGACGATTTTTCTTCTTTTTCTTCTACATTCGTGCAATTCGTGTAATTCGTGGACTGTTTTGTGCGCACGGATTTACAAACTCACTCCGAAAGCAGCTCCGGAAAATAAAAAAAACTTCTCCTTAGCCGGCCTGGACTTACAACGTCAACAGGAGTTTTGCAACGCCGTCTGCGCGCGCAAATCGCGTCATTTCGTAGAAGTTGGGGGCGTGCTATGCGCCCCGTGCATATAAGCGGAACACAGACCGCTGATTGATAACTGAATACCGGAACACGGAACTCAGAG
>JAXIHJ010000088.1:0-20679 GCA_034189755.1 Planctomycetota bacterium | reverse complement strand
CGAGAGGACTCGAACCTCTGACCTGCGGTTTAGGAAACCGCCGCTCTGTCCTGCTGAGCTACGGGCGTGTGCAGCCGTTTTCCGACAACAACCCGTTCTGTGCGATGGAACGCCTCTGGCGGGTGGCCGGGCCGGTTTTTCACAAGAACCGGGTATCAATGTCGGCGCCTTCTTGCAGGCTCTCGTCGCGGTCCGGCGGCTGTCTCAGGGTATTCAGCGGCACCCAGCCGAGTTGTGGGTTCTTATAGTGCCAGAACTCCCAGCCGTCGGTTTCCTGCTCGCAGACGGCCGTGGCGGCAGCGTCGGGACTGTCATACACCTCCCCGGTGGCTCTCATCCTGAGCCGACCAGAGCGGTACACCCGGGCGATGTAAAGCTTGCCATTGTATAGCGCGCGGAGGCGCTTCTCTTTCAGCAGGCCTTTAAGGGGAATTACGCGGCGCTTCTTGGGTTTTCGTGAGGCTGCGGGTCTCCTGGGACGGTGCAATCCGAACTGTTGGGCCCTCTGGTGAACACGCTGTCTGGAACAACCCACCAGATCGCCGATACGCTGATACGTTAATCCCTCCACGATCAGTTTTTGGCGCAGCCACTCCGGGTCGGCAAGTTCAGGAATCTTGCGCCTGACCTGCTCGGCGTATTCCGAGACGGGCCAGTCGGTAAGGTCCACTGCCAGGGCCTCGGAGATGGCATCCAGCAATGCACGACAAGGTCTCAGGTCATTGCGTTCAATCCGCGAAATGGCGAAGGGATAAGTGCCGACCATCTCGGCCAAGCCCTTCTGTGTAAGGCCTTTAGCCCTGCGTGCCTGGCGAATTGCCTGTCCATCAGGAAACATAACGGTATCGTATCCTAGGCCGTCCGACGGTACAAGCCGATTTTACAACGCCTTGACGCTTTCGCCTGCGCCTTAGCTTCACATGTCGCTGGCGCGAGTTGTAGATTGCGATTGCCTGCCGGTTGGTGGACGGGCAGTATGGCTGACGAACCCGAATTCCGGCAAGCGCAGGCTGGCACGATGTGTCTGTTATCGAGATGATAACGCGCTGTGAGAGGCTGCCTCGTGTGCAGCCCGCAAGGAAAAACTCCGATGAAAAAGCAAAAATTTGAACTGAAGAACGAAAAAATTCGGTCTGCCTTCAATGAGATGAAAATCAAGCATTCCGATTCCCTAAAGAAGCGGTTGAACCTTTCCTGGAGCAATTGGGGTTTCGGGATTGACGCTGGCTGATTCCGCCGGTCGGTTGGCTGCAGCCGGCGTTAATTTCATCGAACTGCACGGCAACCACTATGGTCCCGACCTTGGCTACAAGCCGGACCCCAAGGCGCTGGACCGGCTCGTCAACAAGACCGTCAGCTACTTCCGCCAGCGGGAAGACCGTCTTCTGGGCCGACAAAATAAGGGCAAAAAAATTGCCCCAAAATAAACCCCCGAATTAAGGCATTTACCTTATAATAGGGGCTGCCTTGTGGCGACGCTGCACCGCTCCGTTACGAGGATATGCACGATGAGGAGGATCGCACATCGAAGTCACCACCGTGGCACGGCGGAGGCCTTGCCTGCTGCGCCGCTTGAGCGGCTGGAGCCGAGGCTACTGCTGGACGCCGCCTGGACGGTGATGGTCTATCTCGCCGGCGACAACGACCTGGAAGGAGCCGGCATACAGGACATCAACGAAATGGAGGCCGTCGGCTCCAGTGACGAGGTGAACGTCCTTGTCCAGTTTGACCGGGTTGCGGGGCACAACGCCTCCAACGGAAACTGGACGGAGACACGCCGCGGCCAAATTATCCAAGACACAACCTCCCGTATCATCTCCAGCCCGCTGCACAGTGTCGGAGAGGTCAACATGGGCGACCCGGCGGCCCTGACGGACTTTGTCCAATGGGGTATTTCGACCCATCCCGCCAAGCACTACATGGTGGTCCTGTGGGACCACGGCAACGGCATTAACGGGGTCTGTTATGATCAGACCAGCTCTCATGACCGGCTGACGATTCGTGAGGTGGGCCAGGCGCTGGCGGATGTCGGCCACAGCATCGACCTGGTCGGCTTTGACGCCTGCCTGATGGGTCTGGTCGAGCAGGCGTACGAAATCGCGGATGTTAGTAATATCATGGTCGCCTCGGAACAGCTCGAGCCGCGTGGCGGCTGGCGCTACGACCGGCTTCTGGGCGACCTGGTAGCCGGGCCGACACAGTCGGCGGCGTCGCTGGCTTCGAGCATAGTGTCGCACTACAGCCGAACCGGAGGCCAGACGCTTTCGGCAATCGACCTGGCGGTGCTGGCCGAGCCGGCACCTGACGGAGCGGCCGATGCGCTGAGCGATTTTGCCGCCATCGCCATGGCCGACGCGACCGACGCCGACTACCAGCTTCTGCAAAGCTACTGGGACGACACGCCCTACTTTTGTGGCCCGAACTACCGCGATCTGGGTGCGTTTTTGTCCGCCGCCGCCGGCGACGAGGCGCTTAGCGCTCGGCTCCGAACCGCTGCACAGCATGCAACCGATGCCTACGACCAGGCCATTCTTGCCAACTACGCCAGATCGCCCAGGGATGCAACCGGCCTGTGGATTTATTTTCAGCCGGCTGGGGTGGCGCCATTCGAGCCATACATCCAGTCCGAAATGCAACTGCTGGCCGATACGCAGTGGGATACGTTCCTGCAATGGTGGCAAACCGGCCCAGACTCGTCGGTCTTTGACTCCGCTTCGGCAGTGGCCGATATGCCTCGCCTTGTCCACGGCGGCGAGATCCAGGGCGGCGTTTGGAAAGACGACGACCTCGACGGGGTTTGGGACACCGACGAGCAGGGATTGGAAGACTGGGCCGTATATCTGGACATCAACGCCGATGGAACACTCCAGAAGGATGTCGTCTCAACGTTCCAATCCATAGATGCGCCGCAGCTTATCGACGACTACCAGACGATCTGCTCCAC
This sequence comes from Planctomycetota bacterium, assembly GCA_034189755.1. GTDB lineage: Bacteria > Planctomycetota > Phycisphaerae > SM23-33 > SM23-33 > JAXIHJ01. Next base: position 17,735 of record JAXIHJ010000088.1, on the reverse strand, counting down.
CATAACGGTCCAGGCCACGGCCGGATTCGTAACGGACCTCAACGTTACACTGGACATTCAACACCGTTGGGCATCGGACCTGGAGGTCTACCTGGCAGGTCCGACCGGCCGGCGCGTGAGGCTGTTTTCCGACGTGGGCGGCGAGGGAAACAACTTCGCCGGTACGACGCTGAACGACGAGGCGAATATCTCTATCACCGGCGGCTTGGCACCGTTTGGCGGAACCTACAGGCCAATGGGGAACCTTTCGAGCTTTGACGGGCAAGACGCCGCCGGAACCTGGACACTGGAGGTCTCCGACCGGGCCCGGCAGGACTCCGGCCGTCTGGAAGGCTGGTCCCTGACGATGACACTGGCAGAACCCCACATCCTCACCGGCGCCGACGGCTTGTTTGCCTTCACGGACGTTCCGAATGGCCCGCAGCTTCTGCGCCAGGTACCACTCAGCGGCTGGGTGGAAACAGGGCCTGCCGAAGGTGGCTATCCGATTTGCGTCTCTTCAGGCAACACGGTAAGCGGCGCGTTTTTCGGCAACAGCATAGATCGGCCGAAGGCCTTCGACGAAATCATACGTATGTCGGAAGATGCTGCGGATGTCATCGTCCTGCACGGGCGGGATGAACAGACTGCCGCACAAGACCTGACCTACTGCCTGGTAGGCTGGCCCGCCCACGGCGCCGTAACGATCAGCGGCAACCTGGCTCGGTACGTCCCGGAACCAGACTACTACGGCTCGGACAGCTTCCGGTTTGTCGTGATGGACGACGGCAACCCCTCCGGCACGGGCCGGCACGTCGGCCAAAGCGACCCGGCTACAGTCTCCATTACTATTGATCCGGTCAACGACGCACCCATCGCGGCAGACCGGATAGCCATCGTCGAGCCGAACACCGTCGCCATGGCCGAGACAAATTCCGTCGTTATCTCTCTGACCGGCAGCGACCTGGAAACGCCCGCAGATGATTTGACCTTTGCCATTTCCCGCCGGCCGGCCCACGGCGAAGTAGTGCTTAACGGCGCCCAGGCCACCTATACGCCCGACGCCGGCTACGACGGGCCAGACAGCTTCAGCTTCACGGTAACCGACGACAGCACCGGCAGCGGTTCGAGGTTGGCCTTCGAGAGCGGTGCCGCCACGGTATCCATCGGCGTGGCGCGCCAGGAGTTTTTCGACGCCTCCGGCCTGGTGCTGACTCGCCCAAACGCATCCGATGCAGTATTGTCGGTTCGAGGCGGCGGTACCGGCGTGCTCTACAGTGTTGCGCATCTCGGCATAGACGCACCGTGCGAGGTAACACGGATCGTTCTGCGGGATACAGGCCCACAAAGCGGCCTGACCATTCGCAGCCGGGACGCTCTGACAGTCGGCGGCATCGTTGTAGCAAACGGCTCGTTAGGCCGGGTCGACGCCGGCACCACCAACGTTATCGGCGACATCGACGTATCCGGCGGCAGCCTGAGGCGGCTGTGCCTGAAAGATATCTCCAACGGTCTGATGACGATAGGCGCATCGGCCAATCCAGGCGACATGGTGGATATACTGCTGGGCCGTGTCGCCGACTTCAGCATCAACTCCGGGACGCCGATTCGCTCCCTGACAGCCGTCGAGGCGGTCGATGTCGATGGAACGGCCGATGAGATTGCCGCCGCTCGCCTTGAGCGGTTAAGGACGCTTGGCCGGCGGGCCAACGCCCGGCGTGGCGCCGCGGCCTCAGCCGGCAACTTCGAGGCCAACCTGACGCTCGGCGGAGCCGGGACACCGGCAGGCAAGAGCGTCCTGGGCAGCGCCAGTATCAAGGGCAATCTGCGCGGAGCCGACTGGCAGGTGGCCGGACCGGTCGGGAACGTCACCGTCCGCAACAGTATGGAGGCCAGTCGAATCTGCGCAGCCGGTCGAATTGGAAGCGTCATGGCCGGGGCGATGATAGACACCGATATACTCGCCAGCCCATCTTGCGACATAGGCAAAGTAACCGTGCGAGGCCAACAGCAAAAGGGCACGCCGCTGCGAAGCTTCTGCAACAGTTACATCGCCGCCGACACTCTTGGTACTGTCCGGCTGTGCGACGCTGAGTACGACAATGGCGGCGTAGCCTTCGGTATCACCGCCCGGCACGCAGGGAAGATTTCTTACGTGGACCGGACCGACAGGAACAGGAACTGGTCTTCGCCCAAAGGCCGGGGGACGGCCACAGCCGTACTCGACGGGGACCTGGCGCTTCGGCTTGGTGTTGCGCTTACGGACGTGGATATCTTTACCGCCGTCGGATGCACCAGCCGCCTCGCGTTCAGCAGCCTGTCGGCCTTGAACGGATGAAAAATAAACTCGATAACTTTCATCGAATCCGGCTGCGTGGTATGCTCCTGTGGCCAGTGGTTGACTGTAGCCCGGCCGGCAACTCCGATACGGGATCAGGATAGTCCGGTAAGCGCGCATCTTTTGACGATGAAACCCAGCGAATCCAAAAAGAATCGGGATCTCCAGAAGGTTCTCGACATCACGCGGCTGATGGCTGCCACCGTACAGCTCGATGAGCTTTTGGGTCACATCATCGACCGCAGTATGGAACTGCTCGATGCCGAGCGGGCCAGTTTGTTCCTGTACGAGCCGGCCAGCCAGGAGCTTGTCAGCCGCATCGCCGCCGGAGTCGAGGAGATTCGCTTCCCCGCCGACCGAGGCGTAGCCAGCGCAGCTGTCCAGACCGGCCAAACCATCAACATACCGGACGCATACGCCGATTCGCGATTTAACCCCGACATCGACCGCAAGACGGGCTTCCGCACGCGGAACATACTGTCGGTGCCGCTGCGCGACTACGAGGACCAACTGGTCGGCGTGCTACAGGTGCTGAACAAGCGGTCGGGCAATTTTAATGAGTATGACGTAAATTTGGCTGAGACGCTCGGCGCTCAGGCGGGCGTCTCGCTACAGAGGGCGAGGCTTATCACGCACTATATTCAGAAGCAGGAGATGGAACGTGCGATGAAGATGGCCCGGGACATTCAGCGTGGCCTGCTGCCCGGCGAATCGCCGCACATTTGTGGTTTCGACGTTACGGGTTTCTGCCGCCCGGCCGACGACACCGGCGGCGATACATACGACTTTCTGCCCCTGCCTGATGGTCGATGGATGCTGGTGGTCGCCGACGCCAGCGGCCACGGCATCGGCCCGGCCCTGGTAATAGCCGAGACCCGCGCGATGCTGCGGGCGATAAGCCTCCAGGGACGAGACGTAGGCATCGTGCTGGACGGCGTTAATAACCTATTGACCGACGACCTGGCTGACGGCAGATTCGTTACGTGTTTCCTGGGTCTGCTGGACCCGCTCGCCGCCAGCCTGACCTATGCGGCAGCCGGCCACGGACCCATGCTTTTCTACGACCGCAAACAGGACAACTTCACCCAGGTTCCCGCCAGCGCCATGCCCCTGGGCATAATGACAGAGGTAGACTACAGCGAGGTAGCCGGACACACGTTTCAACCGGGTGACTTTACGGTCGTCACCACCGACGGCTTCTTCGAGGCGATGAACACCGCCAGCGAGGAATTCGGCATTGAACGAATGATGGAACTTCTGCGCCGCGACCGCGACCTAGCGGCTGAGAAGATGATCGGCAATCTCCTCCGTGCCGTAGCCGAATTCACGGCCGGCGAACCCCAGAAAGACGACCTTACCGCAATCGTCATCCGCAGGAAGTAGAACCCCGGCCGCTATTTGCCCGGGCTGCGAAAACGCCACGGGCCGGCTATCTGAACCACACCACCGCCGGTTTCGCTCTGCGGGTCCCAATCAGTTCCGACCGTCGGGCGGGCGGCGCATTCCCTGGCCAGATCGAGATATATCTTTGCGGGCCTGTCGTCGGGCATCACCTTATGGACCTCCTGAAACAGCCTGGCGGCAGCTTTGAACTTGCGCTCTGTGAACAACTCGACGGCGCCTGCGAAGTCGTCCAGCACCTCCCGCTGCTCGGGCGCCGCTTCGGCACCGAGGACGTTCCATATCTTCACCGCCTCACGCTGGCCGGTTACGAATACCGCACCCAGCGGACGGGCGAACAAGTCGTTGTTTTCCTTTTTGCACAGGCGACAGGCACGGTCATCGACGAGGATATGCGTGCCGAAGAATTTGTTGGCCGCCTCAAGCCGGCTGGCGAGGTTTACGCAGTCGCCGATTGCCGTGTAGTCCATACGCTGGGTCGAGCCGCAGTTGCCCACCATCGCCTCACCGGTGGTAACGCCGATCCGAACTGAAAGCTGCGTGTCCGGGCCTAGTTCGGCCTGTAGAGCGTCGTTCAGCTTGGCCACCTCCGCCTGGCAGTCCACAGCCGCCCGGACCGCCCGGAGCGGGTGGTCCTCCTGAAACACCGGCGCGCCGAAGAAGCAGAAGATGCCGTCGCCGAGAAACTTATTAAGGTATCCGCCGTGGCTATTCTGTACGACTTCGGTCACGCGGTCGAAGTAGCGGTTCAGCAGCCGGACCGTCTGCGGTGGACCTAGCGACTCCGACAGCGGCGTGAAGCCTGCGATGTCCGAGAACATGCAGGTCAGCGTGCGTTTTTGGCCGCCAAGCTCGGCGAGCGACGGGTCTTCCAGCAGGCGGTCCACCAGCGCCGGCGACATCGCGTGAGCGAACATGTCCTTGATGTGCCGCTTGGCCCGTTCCTCGGTGAGCTGGCGGTAGGCGGTAACCAGCAGAAAACTTACCAGCATAGCCGCCACCGGCGCCACAGCCACCAGCCAGACGCCCCATCGATCGAACACCACGAGGCAGTTAAAGGCTACGTATCCCGCCGCCAGCAGCACCGCCAGCAGCGCGGCCTGCAGGACCGGCCGAGTGGCCGCCAGCAGCGCAACCAGCAGACCGGCGGCCAGAATCACCAGGATGTCAGCCGCCAGGGGCCACTGCCGAATAAAGCTGCCGGATAGAATCGTGTTGATAATATTCGAGTGGACTGTCACGCCGGGCGTCCGTTTGCCCATCGGCGTCGGCACGAAGTCGGCTGCGCCCGTCGCAGTCGATCCTATCATGCAGATTTTTCCGGCCACAATCGTCCTCAGCTCCGCCAGCAGTTTTTTCAGGTTCGCTTTTTTGTTCCGGATCTCAAGCGGCAGGCTGTCGAGCAGTTTCAGCGTCTGTCGTGCCTGGGCCTCTTGGTCGCCGGCGAAGGCCTTTAGGTTGGCCGGGCTGCGAAGCTCGTCAATAAGCGCCTTGGCTGTCTGGCAGGCCTGGGCCTGGATGTCTTGCTCGTTTTGCCGAAGCCGAGCAAGCGACCGCACGTCCGGTGCTACAGAAGGCTCGTACAGCATCACCCTTTGCAGCAGCCGTTCGGCGGCAAGGCGCTCCATGTACGCATCGTCAAGCTGGTCGGTCAATCGGCCAAGCGCTTGCAGTTGCTTCTCCTGGCGCTCGCTCTCAGGATACCCCATGCCAAGAAACTTAACGCCAAGCCCATGCGTCAGGTCGGAGAGCCTGTCGATTTGCTTTTTTTCCTGCCATATTGCCGCAACCGACATGGCGGGGATGTGCCTGAGGCGGGCGCTTTTTTCGGCGTTCGATGCCGCCCCGCCCAGCCAATGAATAAGCATAAAGCCGTCGGAGTCCAGGGGTATTACCCGCCCGGCGCCGTCCGCACAGCGGATGCTGACGGATGCCGCATCGGCGGAGACGACAACCGGTCGGCTGTGCCGTCGGCCCAGTTCCCGCGCCGCGACAGCCAGGGCAAACTGCATATACACTTGCTGACCGCTGCGGCCAAGCAGGGGTATCCGCCTTACCACGCCGTCTTCGTCAGGCTTGACCGTTACAAAACCGCTTAGATGAGCCACCCGTGCCAACATAACCAAAGGCGGAACCATCGACCCTGACCGAAGCGGGTAGCCCGCCACCTGCTCGGCCGGGAGACCGAAACGTTCCAGTGCCCGAATTGCCCGGTGCCGCAGATATGCCTTCTCGACCATGTCTTTTGCATCCGAGGCCTTGTGCCGCGGCAGGCCGGGCAGAATCGATGCCAGGACGGCCGCAAAATTCGCCTCCGGCTCGGCGGAAAGCATCTGCCCCACGCGAAGACCGATTGCGCTTTGACGGGACCGTCGCAGGACGCTTTCGATGGCGGGGCATGGCCGACGCAAACGTGCGGCGATTTCATCAGCCGACAACAGGGGTTCAGAAACCAACATCTCCCGGACCTGTACTTGCAGCGGTGAGACTTGCCGCTCAGCAAAATCTATGTGCATCGGCAGAGCCACGCCTCGGCCCCGGCGGATCGACTCGGCCAGAATTGCGTCGTCGAACACCGGCACGGGTGGAGCTTCTGCTATGACAGGCGCATCGCCGCCGCCGTAGACTTGCCCCGCAGCCGAAACGTATCGGACCTTCTGCGGCTCCGGCAGGATTATGTCCAGCACCACAGCCTGCGCGCCGCACTCGTCCAGGACGTCGATGATTCCCGCCAGCAGTTGCCTCGGCCAGGGCCAACGCCCCAACTCGTCCAGACTGCCATCGTCGATGTCCACATGCACGATGTCGCCGGCGACCGTCGCGTGGGAGAAATTCCTGAACCGGACGTCCAGTGCGTGCAGCTCGGCACGGCGGTCCAGCTTGCCGATGTGCGCTGCGATTACAGCCAACGTCCCCACAAGCCCCAGCAGGAGCGAAGAAACAGGTCGGGATGTCCGCAGCGACCCAGCAGCCATGCCAAGAGTCTAACCCCCGCCCGGTGGTTCCTACAAGGTGGGATTAAGCCGGTTAGTAATCATAACCGGAGCCGCGACCACACACATATGGCGGCGGGGTAAAAGGCAGGGGCGGCCCAATGCTGCCATTGCCGCTGATGGCCGGGTCTCTGGGCGAATTGCCGCTGTCCATAATGCTCTTGGACTCATCCTTGTTCAGGCCACCAAGAGCATCCACCATTTTGGGGTCGCGGTTGTCGTCGGCCAGGTCCTTGGAAAGCGAGAAGTCTCCGTCTCCCAACTGGCCGTCGCCGAGTGTCATGCCCTTGCCGTCGGCTCTCATCCGCCACTTGCCGCCGGTGTTTTGCAGATTCAGCCCGAACGGCCCGAACGACGTGTTGAGGCCGCTGCCCCGCACGCTCAACGTGGCGACCGGGGTGGCCACCTGAAAGTCGTTAGGCCCGCGGCTGGAGTCCACCCTGGCTCGCATTGAACCGTACTTCAAGCCCAGCCTCGCCTTGACGAGCCGGCCCTTCTTTTCCAACTCTCCGATACCGACTTTCGTGGCGCCCTTGATTGTTACACGGCCTCGGTCGGCGATTTGCAGAACCACCTTGGCGCCCAGGCCCGTACGAATAATCGTCAGCTCGTCGAGCGTTTCGCCGTCCTTGATCTGAACCCATCTGCCTGCCGGGCCGGAGGCCTTATGTTTGTGGGCTGTGCCTGAAACGGACACCACAGTTACCTTCATCTTGTCGGCCTTCGGCGCCTTCGCCTCACCCGGCTTCTTTGCATAGTTCGCCAGGGACGGCAACGCCAGAATCGCCAGGACGACACTCATAACGGTCATATTTCGCAACATAGCCGACTCCTGCTCATAGAGCCAAAATAGATCAGACGTATAACGGTCCCTCTTGGCGCTTTTCGCACCGGACGGTTGAACAGTGAATTATATACCGCAGACGGGCTTTTTCAAACCCGGAACTTCTCCGGGCTGTGAGACATTCTCACTCAACGTCGCCCAGTACGTTAGGCGTTTTACCCGTGCGGATGTAGGTATCGGCCCGGCTGATTGCGTCCACAAACTCCATGCCCGTTACCGGCGTGAACGTCGATCCGGCGACCATCAACCGCTGATACTGCAATTCGCGCAGGCAGTACCGCTGGTTCGGACCGGTCAGGCGCATCATGACGCCGCCCGGAATTTTGGTTGCCTGGCAAATCATGTAGGCGACCTTGCCCCTGGTGACGGGCCTGCCTGCGTCGTAACTCCACCGCGATGATATGACTTTCCTGGCCAGTAGACTTTCCAGTCGCTGTTGGAACGAGCCGGCGGTGTCTTTGCCGTCCACCAGCATCAGCACACCCCGCATGGCGTCGTTTTCGGTAACAGTAAGCCTGGAGGATATCCGGTCGAGGAAGGCTGCGGAATCTTCGTTGGCCGGCAGTACGGCATCTGCGGCGACAACTTTCATATCGGACGCGGCGCAGCCGACTGCGCCGGCCGTTACGGCCGCAACTGCCATCACCCAGAAGATTCGACGTCCCAGATGCATCATAAACCTACCACCTGCCTATTTACCTAATGCTCGCTATACACATTAGAAACTCAGAGTAATTCCCGTGTACAGATACTGCCGACAGGACTGGCCCTGGCCGTCGTAAGCCGATCCCGGCTGAAACGCGCCATAGCGGATCGTCCAGGCCAGATCGCTGGTTACGCGCCAGTTGCAGTAAATATCCCATTCCCAGCCGAGCCACTTGCCCCTGTTGTCGGTTGAGCTGTCGCCGATGGGGCCTGAGGCCCTGGCCTTGTGATAGAAAAAGACCTTCGAGCCAATTTCCATCTTCTTGAACAACTCTATGTGTTCCAGTGGAAAAAAGCTGGTGCCGAGTACGTAAATATGGATGTTCGAGATTCGCGGTGCGAACGCGATGCCGGTGTCGCGAAAGCCGAATGCGTTAAAGTTCGTGTCCCTGGTGCCGGGCCAGTTGCCGCCTACGGTGGACGTGGCGGTTGAGACGTGATCGCTGTCGCCGCTGCCGTAGAGGTATTCGACCATCACCTTCGGGCGGGTTGGCCTGCGGAAGAGATACTCCAGCATGACATCGACGGCCATGGCGCAGATGTGGTCTCGGCCGGCGGCTATGCCGTCAGAATATCTCTTGCCCGACTCGCCCACAACCTCAGCGCGGTATCGCAGGTCGGGCAGCAGTACCGTGCCTTCGCTGCCGATGCCGACGTAACGGGATGTGTACTCATAGCCCTGGGTCGGGTCCGGCGGGTCGGGGCGGGTGTTGTCCTGATTGTCCAGATAATAGACGAAGGGGCGGTGCTGGCCGAAGCCCGTATACACCAGCTCAAAGCCAAAGAAGCATCGGTCCTGATGTCCGGCGACGCGGCTGGAGTTGTCCACGACATTGTTGGAGTCCCTGATCGTTTGGCCCAACATCGCCATGAACTGCCAGTCCCGAAGCGCAACATCGAACCGAATCATGTCCAGGGGCATCGACAACGTCAGGGCCGTGCCGATAGTGGCGAACTGACGCCCGATTTTGAACTTAAAGCCCACCGGCGGCTTTTGGCCGGTTCGGTGTTGCAGCCACCGGCCCAGGTCGAACTGATACCATGCCCGCTCGATCTCGCCGTCGAAGTCGTCGCCGCGTCCGCCGGCTGGATTGTCGCCGCTGTTCCAGCAGTCCCAGTTTAAAAGACCGCGGACGTAGGCCCGATGCACGCCGCGGAGGTTCATGCTCGCCCAGGTGCGAATCTGATACTGCCGCAACGTCCGGTCGCGCCGGGAAGGTTCGTCGTCATAGCTAAACAACGCGAAACTGAACCAGCCGCCGGCGTCGAAACCCATTTCCCTGGCCTCGGGAAGCTGCTCATCCAGCTTGACGCGAAGCTGCTCACTATACACACGAGCGCCGTTTAGGTCCTGGCCGAGCGCAGGGGCGGCCGATATCGCCGCAACGGCGAACAAGGGAAGAACCCGCCAGCATATACCACGAACCCGCTTAGCCGACCTTTTCATAACCGCCTCAGAAGCCGTGTTACTATACTTCTTCGGACAACTTGTGTCGGTATGTATAGACTGATTCTGCACGTACGTCAACCGTGCATTTTGCTCCGCCCGGCGGCAACCGGTTCAATTGCCGCTGTCATTTTATGGGTTCCCAGGAGAAGAACTTGGAGAAAACCTCGTTTTTCACACGATTTCTGGCTTTAGTAATACCGAACGGCATGGTAGTATTCGTCCCGGCTGAAACCTGCGCTAAAAACTGGAGAAACTGAGACGTGTCCAAAGAATTGTCTATTCTGGCTGTAACAGCGGCTTCGATCGGCTTTTTACATACGCTCCTGGGACCGGACCATTACGTGCCGTTCATAGCACTTGCCCGCGCACGGAGGTGGTCTGTGGCCAGAACGGCCATTATTACCCTCCTGTGCGGCATCGGCCACGTCGGCAGCTCGGTAGTGCTGGGTCTGGTCGGCATCGCGATGGGCATTGCCGTTTCTCATCTGGAGGTGACGGAATCCTTTCGCGGGAACATCGCAGCCTGGCTGCTGACGGGTTTCGGGCTGGCGTACCTGGTTTGGGGCATTCGCAGAGCGTACCGCAACAAGCCTCACAGGCATCTGCACAGCCACGACAGTGGTGAATCCCACGCACATGAACACACCCATGACGGCGCCCACGCCCATCCGTCAGAACAGCCCGGCCGCAAGAATCTGACGCCCTGGGTACTGTTTCTGGTCTTTGTCTTCGGGCCGTGCGAGCCTTTGATACCCGTGTTGATGTACCCCGCGGCGACTGAGAGCATATGGGGCGTGGTTCTGGTAGCCGGGCTGTTCAGCGCTGTAACCATCGGGACCATGTTGACCCTGGTGTTACTTGCAAGCTCCGGCCTGATGCTACTGCCGACAGGTCGCCTGGAGCGATTCAGCCACGCCCTGGCCGGCGCGGCGGTGCTTGGCTGCGGCCTGGCTATTCATCTCGGCCTCTAAGGCTACGGCGCACTGCAGCCAGGCCGTAAAGGCCGGCGACAAAGAACAGTACGGTCGAAGGCTCCGGAACCGCGTAGGCCACGATCGTTTCGCCGACGATGCCGTCGGTGGTCATGCCCATCATCGGATGCGTCCAGTTTGGCTGCGCTTCGCCTTGGGTGAAGAGGAGATATTGGGCCCCGGCAGGAAGCCTGGCGGCCACCTCATCCAACAACCACGATTCAAAGTCTTGTGACGTTCCGCCGAAGTAACCCAACGGGTCGTCAAGCGTAGTGGCTGCCATGCCGGCCGGAGTCAACTCGCTGACCGGAATTATGAAACCGCTCCACTGGTAATTATTGAACGTCATGTCGATAGTGCCCGACCCCGCAAAGGGCGTGTCGTAGCACCAATCGAAGGTCGCGGCGAAATTCCAGTTTGACGCGGCATCGGCTGTATATGATCCGCTGTTGGGCAGGCCGTCCACCGGGCCGTGATTCCCGTCAGTCGCAGGATCACCGGGATTGATCATCCGCTGGCGGGCAATGGGTTTTTGGGGAGCGACATATCCGTCAAAAGCCAATGAGTCGATACCCACCGCTCCGCCCCCCACCAAGTCCATATTCAGCACAACAGAGCCGGTCATCGAATGAATACCCTCGACGTAGCCCGCTGGATAGTCCGGTTCGAGTACGCCGACCGGATTCGTAAAATTGAAGCTCCAGCAGCCATCGGGGTTAAACGTCTGGCCTGTTATGTCGTCGGCAGTTTGCAGCAGATGATCGCCCCCAGTGCCAACTTGGCCTTTCGGCTGCGGCAACTGTTGTACATTGTCCTTATGTGCCATTAGCGAAAACGTTACCGTTTCGCCCGACGTAGCAGCGGATAAGACAGACAGCAAAACACAAATCACACATGAGCAGAGCTTTTGCATTTGTTGAGCCTCCTTCTTTATCTTCCAAAAAGCGGTTGCCGCACATCCGGCGGCTCTCCTGTAATTTATCTGTTTTCATCCCTCGGTCCGACAGTAGCCAGCAGAAGTTTCATGGTGCTCATGAGCATGTTTGTGTGCACCGGAATGAAAATGGCTGTTAAGGTGTCGCGTTACCCATGACGGTACACGCGCTTCAGCATAGCTGTCGAAATTGGAAATGTAGGGCTTGATATCGAGCACGGGCGTACCGTCCAGAGCATCCAGACCCCTGACGGTAATCTTCCCGTTGCGGGGCGAAAAATCCAGCAACTCTACGACCGACATCCCGATGGGATTGGGGCGAACGGGCATCCGCGTAGCAAAGACCTTCACACCACGAGGTTTTCGATGGTTTTTGGGCATATGCCAGTCTTTCGCGCGGTGCACCCAGAACAGGACGATCATGTGGGAATAGCCCTTTAATCCGCCAAGCCCGGCGGCATGTTTAGACAAAAGGCGGATATGCGAAACGTCCGCCGTCCACCCATTGTGCGTATGTGGGACATCGTCAGGCTGGGCGTAGTCAGACTGCACGTACCCGATCGGACGGACCGTCAACGGCTCCGGTGCTGCTACCGCATTCGGTTTATTTGCTGTGGTTGTCATTCCTTGTCACCCGGCTGCGCCGGCTTCATCAACCCGCTGACCAGCAGCCCTGCAATCGCGCCGAGAACGGCATTAACGACAACAATGCAACTCAACATCGCAAGCAGATGTTCCGGCAGGGGCTTTGCAAGCGGCATCCCCGCAAGGCCCCAGAAAAGCAGGGCTATCATCGCCCTTGCGGTGCATAGGCCGCAGCCGGTCAGCATCAGGCGCATCCTGCGCCCGGGTATTTGCCGCAGACCGGCCCAGAGCACATCCCCCGCAAAATTCGCCAGCAGCGGCACCACAACAGACCAAGGCATCAGGGCGCCCGAACAAATAGCCAACTTCGCGCTTAGCTCGGCTACGCCGGCGGCGGTCAATGCGCCGAAGTGGCGAACGCGAAGCAAAACTATCAGTAGGATAACCGCGCGAGGTAGCGCCACGGCGATCGAACCTGAGGCCGGAATCGGCCAGATCGTATGGACCGTCCTGCCCATAAGCTGCCCAATGGCGGCAGAGGCGACGCCGGCGGCCACTGCCAGCATCAACTCCCGCCAGGTCATAAGGCCCCTGTCGGCAACAACATCCCGGAACATCGTTCGCCTCAGGTTCAAGATTCTTGCTCGTGTCATTTCTAGTCTCCAAATGCGTAAGGGGTCTGATGCCGTACAAAACGAACGCTCGTATCGGCAAAGAGCACGTTCCGGCCGCCGCCCCATCCGCCTTTCTGGTAGTGCGGGAAAACAGGAACGTCCTTGCGAACCCAGTCACTCATAAGCCATCGCTGGGAGGGACAGTCATCCTTCAGGAGATGGGGGTAATCCGACAGCTTCAGGGGAAGCGGCATGCGTGTGTCCCGCCGGGTTACTGAAAAATACTTATATGTGATGTAATGCCGCTGCCAATTATCGTCGGTGTCTATCACAGAATCACCGCCGGGACCTCCAAACTCGTCGCTCTGGGCGTAAGGCTCCACCTGGTCGGCGCTGGGACAGTAAAACAGACCGCGATTGTCCACGTAACGAGGGTACAATCCTCCTACGAGCGCACAGTGCGGATTACCACATAGTTCTTCAACGGGATACCACCCTTCGTCCTCAGTGGCATACATCCTCAGTGCTACGCCCAACTGCCGAAGATGAGTCGCACAGATTTCTTTCCTGGTATATTCCCCAGCCCTGCCTAACGACGGCACAACGACACATACCAGGATCGTCACCGTCGTAATAACCGTCAGCAGCTCGAGCAGGGAAAATCCGGACACCCCGGGCCAACCCCTGCTGAAGGCGGAACCCAGCAGCACAGTACGAAGACCGTTCGTGAACATGCCGGCTTTTTGTCGATGAGACGGTAAATTGTGAGAAGACACGATCTGGATTCCTTAATGAATATTACGAACTGCGAATATTGTAATACCATTATTCTGTGTTGCAAGGGTGTAAAAGCATAAAAATTCGAAATTTATTTCCCCTTCCTGCCACAGTATCAGCCGGTCTGGCTCGTTTGGAGCGGTCTTGGGAACTGGCCGGGTGCGGCAACGTGAGGTTTTGTCGGAGCGGCCGAGTTAGCCTCCAGCCAGCGGGCCGCACCGGAAGGCAAAGGCCTTGCGGAGTTTTTTCGCGCGCGGGTTGTCTGTCGGGACATAGCTGGAACGTTCTGTCTCGCGGAGAAGCTGGCCCCTGGCCAGGCGGACCCAGCCCTTGTTCATTCCATGGACAAACAGCGCGGTAGACAGCGATCGCGTTCGCCAGAGCGTCTTGAGTGTTCGCTTCCAGACCCACGGCTCCTCGGCGGCGGCCTTGTGCATCTCGCAAATAGTCTCGTCCAGACGCCGGGCCGACATACCCTTCGGCTCGTAGACGGTTTCGATAAACGTGTACCGCTCCCAGTCGCGTGGGTAATCCGAGGCGATAAGCCGGCCATCATTAGCAAACCTGTCGTACATCGCCGTGCCGGGCAGCGGTGTGAGATTGGTAATCTGGATGATGTCCACACCGAGCTGGACGGCCTTCAGCGCCGTCTCGGCAACAGTGTCTTCGTTATCTTCATCCGCCCCGATGATGAACCCGCCGAATACGGCGACCCCGGCACGGTGGAACCCGTCGACCAGCTCCTGGTAGCGGTCCACGCGGTTCAGGCCCTTATGATACTTCTTGAGGCTTTCGGGGTTGAAGGTCTCCAGTCCGACGAGCATGCCGCGGCAGCCGGCCTTGTAGGCCAGGCGAAGTCCGTCGATGTCCGCGCCCATGTTGATGGTCGTCTGGCTGAACCACAATCGCCTCTTGCCGTGCCGGATAATCGCCCGCAGCAGCTCCTTGGCCCATTCCGCGTGCTTCGGACCGACGCCGTAAAAATTGTCATCGACCACGAACAGGAACCTTTTGTCAGTGCTGTTCCATTCCTCAATGATGTCCGCGATCGGCCTGCGGCGTATCTCCTTGCCGTTGAAGCGCGTTACACTGCAATACTCGCAGCCGCACGGGCAGCCGCGCGAGGTCTGAATGCATCCGACGTCGTACCGTCCGTTTACCGGCTGGAGCCATTGCGCCGCGGCGCCGTAGCCGGCCGACAGGTCGGCCAGCCGCCCCTCGTAGCGCGGCCGAAGCTTGCCCGCCGCGGCGTCGGCGATAATCTCAGGCCAAATTTCGTCGCATTCGCCCACAGCCACCGAATCAAAATGCTCCTCAGCCTCCTGGGCCATGGGCGAGGCGTGAGGCCCGCCCATGATGCAGGGAATGCCCTTGTCGCGACAGAGCTTGGCCAGCTCGTACGCCCGCGTCGCGCCGCTGGTGTAGGCCGTCATCCCCACCAGGTCGTAGCGGTCCGGCGTCAGCAGGCTCTCCGTGCGGTCAAGCCCGAAGATTTCGTCGATGATATCCACCTCATGCTCACCGGGCACCAGACGGGCCAGCACCTGTAGGCCGAGTTGGGGAATGTGCGTGCCGATGGTGTGGTAGCCTTCACATTGGCGCGCAATCGGGTTGACCAAAGCGATACGCATAATGCTTGAATATAGCAGACCCCCATAGCCGATGGAAAGCTTTCCGTGAGCTTTTTCCGCCCGGGCCGCTCGTTTTGGATTCAGATAATTTCGATGGCCAGGTCGGGATGGTCAAAGACTTCGCCACCCGCCGGCGGCCAGTTCCAGTTCTGGCTTGCGTCTTCGGTGTCCCTGTGGCGGACGGATTGAATCTCCCGTCCGGGGCCTAGGTCGCATGCGAACAGGCCGAACGCATCGCCTCCGTTGTCGTAGTCAACGTTCATCAGCCGAACGTTTCCAAACGTCGCGGCTGAGAAGTTGCTGTTGGTCACAAGCCGTGGCCTCGGCGCGCCCCAGGGCATCCTGAAGCCCCTGATTCTGACCAGATTGATCCCGGCCAGCAGGTTGACAAAATCTTCCCGGGCTTCAGCATGACGGCCAACGCCTTCTGCGCAGCCGGCCAAAAAGTCACTATTCTCGACCGCGCCGAAGACCAGGTTGCCCATGCTGCCAGCAGTGCGAACCGTATTGTCGCGGGCCGTGCCGTTGACGGTCAGGTTGCCCATCCCACCGGCGATCTCCCAAAGGCAATCGACCATGTCCGCGGCGATCCTTGCGGTGCCGAGAGTCTGAAGGATCAAATCAGCACCGAAATCGCCTGCAACCGCCGGAACGTCCTGCCACGGCCTGGCCCGACGGCCCTGGATGCGCAGCATGTCCAGAGAGGCCGCCTCAATCACATCACGTGTCTCGTCGTTGTCCTGCCAGTCGATGGCCGTAACGATACCAAGCGGCGTCTGGCTGAAAACGGACGTATCCTCCACCCGCCGGAACTGCATCGTCAGTGTTGTTGTGATATCGTCGACAGGCCGCGGGCCTATCGTGATGACGTGCTGATCGGCCACGTCGGCCAGAACCAGCTTGGCCAGGCTGCCCGTTACAGTAACGTCGCCGAGCAGATTGACACAACTGCCCTGAAGGTTCTGCAGCGACCCGTTAACCAGTATGTCCACAACGGTCGTTTCAGCGCCTCGGCCCCTGATGGTGATAAACAGCGAAGAGTCTTCATTCGTTCCGTTCAGGACGATTCGGCCCACGTCGCAAGGCCCGTCGTGAGCGAAGAGCAGATAGCCCGTACCTTCGCCTCTCAGTCGGACCGTCACCAAGTTGCCGTTGCTGTCTTCGAAGGTTACCTGGCCTCTGGCGTCCAGGTCGACGCGCCGGCCGACCTGCACGTTGACCACAGCCGGTCCGCTGTCAGCGGCGCCTTCGCCCGAGCCTGCCGGGTCGCCGTCGTCCGTAACGGTGTAGGTGAAGCTGTCCGGCCCGATATAGCCGGCGTCAGGCTCGTAGCTATACTGGCCCGGACCGATCTCGGTCAGCGTGCCGTGTGCCGGCGGTTGGGTGATGTCGAAGACCAGGTCCGAATATGGAGTTTCCGGGTCGTCAGCCGCCAGCGGGATGTCCACGCTTTGGTCCATGTCCGTGGCGACGTCCTGGCCCCAGGCTGTCGGCGCGTCATTGACCGGCGTTACTTCGACAAACACCGTGGCGGTATCCGTTTGGCCGTTCTGCATGATCGTATAGGTGAAACTGTCAAAGCCGTTGAAATCGGCATATGGCCTATAGCTCACGGAGCTGCCGCCATTGGCGACTTGCACGAAGCCGTGCTCGGCGCCCCATGCACTGACTACGGCCAGCGGTTCGGAAGGATCGGACGAATCCACGTCGTTGGCCAGAACATCGACTGCGAACGGGCCTGAGTCCTCGGCCAGCGTCGCGGCATCATCATTGGCTACCGGCGGATCCGGCGGCCCCTGGACATCCCACCACAGGTCGTACTCGTTGCCCCAGTCGCTGTACGCAACACGGACGAAATACGCGCCGCTGCCGGGGACGACGTAGTCGATGTATTCGTCGTCTGAAAAACTGTAGGAGCCGTCCAGCAGGTTCCCGGCCGAATCGTATAGTCCAATGTCGATGTCGCCCATTAGATGGTCGAAACGGCAGTCAACAAACACCCGCTCCTGGCCGGCCGGAACGAAAATTTCATACCAGTCCTGGTCCGCCTGAATGCCCGGCCCGTCCAGGTTCGACAGCCACGTCGCCTGATGGTCGGACAGGTCGTACGCCTCAGCGCGGCTGTCGTTTTCCTCGTAGGCGTCGTCTGGCCCGCCATAAACCCAGTTGCCCAAAACCGTTACATCTGCGATTGTCTCGTAGCCCTGGCCGTTACGAGCATACCTTTGCAGATACGCGATGCTTTGGCCGGGCTCGACCCGTATGAAGTGGTTCTCGTCAAAGTACGGATCGCCGCTGGTAAGGGCGATATCCCAGCTTCGGCCGGGCGTAGAGGCGGCAACAAGCTGCATGAAGCTGCCGCTTTCGATAGTCAATTCCAACGCCGACAACTGGGTCAGGGAAATTGCTTCAAACTCCACAATCGGCAGCTATTACTACCGTACGGCCAAAGATATAACCGGTATGGCAATGCTTGCACACGCCGTTTCCACCCTCCGGGAAGGCCCCCCAAC
>JAXIHJ010000087.1:0-10838 GCA_034189755.1 Planctomycetota bacterium | reverse complement strand
CCCGCGCCGGTGCGGGAGCGGTCATTATGACTTTCACCCCGTTCGGACCGCTCCCTCCCGGTCGCGGCTCGTTTGTCTCCCACCGGCGTATAAACTTCGGGCGCTCGGTATAATTCCGTGCAAGGCGCTGCGATTTTTCGTAAACCGGCGCCCCGAAAATACAAACGCGGCGGGCCGTAGACCCGCCGCGTACATTGATAACGTCATGCAATCAGAAAATCGAAGTTCGTTGCCGCTTAGGCCCTCGGCCTGCGCCGCAGCAGGACGCCCAGGGCGCCAATGCCCAGCACCGCCAGGCTCGCCGGCTCGGGCACGTGAACCGCGTTGACGTCCCCCGCCGGAGAGAGCGACGCGCTGCCGTCGAAGAACAGCGTCGCGGTGCCGGCGACAGGGTCGTATTCGACCAGGTCCTCGTCCTCGAAGGCAAAGCCGTTCAGTGTCGCATCGGTTTCAGTGGACAGGATGATATGGCCATTGGGCAGTACGCAAACCGCGTCGACGTCCTCCGCACCGCCGTCTGTAAACAACGTAGTACCATCAAAGAATAGCGTGGCCGTTTGGGCTACGGGGTCGTATTCGACCAGGTCCTCGTCCTGGAAGCCAAGACCACCAAGTGTTGCGTTGACATCGGTTGACAGGATGATATGGCCGTTGGCCAGCACGTGTACCGCGTCGATATCCGACCATGTGCCGAACTTAGGATACCCGTCAAAGAACAATGTGGCCGTGTCAGTTGCAGGATTGTATTCGACCAGATCGCATCTGTCGAACGTCAGACCCCCAAGCTCCGTAGCATTGTAGTCGTTAGACAGGACGATATTGCCATTAGGCAGCACGCAGACCGCGTTGACGTCCTCGGTGGCCCCATTTGTAAACAGCGTGGTACCGTCAAATAACACCGTAGCCGTGTCGGTTGCGGCATCATATTCGACCAGGTCCTCATCCTGAAAGGAAAGACTGCCGAGTGTCGCGGCGCTGTCGGTCGACAGGATGAACGTATCAGCAGCGCGAACGGGCAATGCACCCGCCAAGGCCGCAACCACTGCGGCCAAAAGCATACATTTCCAAATTGTCATGACTGAGCGTGTCATCTTTGCTGCCTCCTTTCCTTTCGATTTCTTGTCCTTAACTGTCCATTGAGCACTACTAAACACGCAGGCCGCACTTACACCGGCCCGAGAACGCACAGACGGACCATCCGCAAACTCAAAAACTAATGTGCTTAGGCTTCCTGCCTTGCTCAGAGCGTTGCCCCTACCCACTACAGAAACAGCTCCACACGCTACTCCTAGTGAGCGATAACCATAATAATCTCATTTCGGGTTTTGTCAAGAAAAAATAAAAAAATGGCTGCTCGATTCTACCGGCTACAAAGCTGTTTAGCTCCGTCGCGGCGGGGATTTAGATTAGTCAATCCGAAATCGCTCACTTCGGTTTGTGGCCCGTTTTGCGGGCTGCTGCGGCGTCGAGCACGATTATGAGCTTGCCCCCGGCCGGGCAGATACGCCGTGCCGGCAGTCGGCCTGCGGCTTCGGGATCGTCCGAAAGCAGGGCTGCCGCTGCGTCGGCCTTGTCGCCGCCGGTAATCAGCAGTATCGTGTTACGCGCGGCGTTGATCAGCGGGAAGGTAAAAGTCATTCGGCTGCGTCCCAGGACGGGGACGAAGTGGACCAGGATGAGCTTTTTCCGCTCATCGAGCGCCTTGGGCGTGCAGGCGAAGAGGCTGCCGGTGTGCCCGTCGCCGCCCATGCCGAGAAGGATAAGGTCGAATTGCGGGATGCCGCCGGCGGGGCCGTCGCCGGCGGGGACTATTGCCCGGATGGTCTGCTCGTATTCGGCAGCCGCGGCGTGGAGGTCTCCGGCGTCGGCGGGCATCGGGTGGACGCGGGCCAGGTCGACCGGCACGTGGTCCAGAAGCGTCCGCTGGACCGTTCGGTAGTTGCTCTCGACGTGGTCCTGGGGCACGTCGCGCTCGTCACCGAAGAATATCTCCACCTGATGCCAGGGCACGGCGGTGGTCATGGCCCGCTGGGCCAGTTGCTGATATAGCGCCCGTGGTGTGGTTCCGCCGGCCAGGGCCAGGTGGCAGATGTTCCGCCGGCCGACGGCTTCGCAGACGATGCTTTCCAGCAATTCCGCAACAAGCACCTCGGCTTGGGCGGCGGTCCGCTGAACCAGCACCTGTCGATTGTCTTCAGATCGCTGTCTCGTCATGGCCTTGCCTCCCCTTTCGTCACGACAGCCGGCGCCGATATGCCCCGCCCGAATATCACGGATATACAAGCCGGGCATGTTGCCTTGCCAAAAGTTTTACAGACGCCCGACCCACAGTATTCTAACCCGTTGCATCCTGTTTCGCCAGTTTTACTATTTTGAATTGCTCTGCGGTCTGGAAAATGCAATTCCCCGTTCCGGGCGTACCCTATAGAATGTCCTTTCGTCATGGATGAGCCAACTATCCGAACTCGACCGGCGAAGATGGCGGACGCGGAGAAGATCTGTGAGCTGATTAACCATTACGCCGAGCTGGGCAGGATGCTCCACCGCAGCCTGGAGAGCATCTATGACGCCCTGCGCGAATTTTACGTTGCCGAAGCCGACGGTCGGGTGCTCGGCTGTGTGGCGGTGGACATTTTCTGGTCTGACCTGGCGGAGATAAAGTCGCTGGCCGTCGGGCCTGACCATCGCGGCGGGGGGCTGGGCAAGAAGCTCCTTGCCGCAGCCATCGACGACGCCCGCAGGCTGGGCGTCAGGAAAGTCTTCACATTGACCTATGAAAAGGATTTTTTCGCCGCCCGCGGCTTCAAGGTAATCGATCGCCAGAGGTTGCCGGAAAAAGTCTGGCGAGAATGCGTCGCATGCCCCAAGGCCGACGCCTGCGACGAAATTGCAATGATGCTGCAACCGGAGATAAACTCCAAGTGAACGGGACAACGATAATTTTGTGCCCATGACGAATACGGAACCGATAATTCGGCTGGCCGGTGTGCGAAAGGTCTTCGACGGCCAGGCCGTTCTGGACGACGTGGACCTGGCGATTTCGCCCGGCAAGACGACGGTGGTCATCGGCCCGTCCGGCTGCGGCAAGAGCGTGCTGCTGAAGCACATCATCGGCCTGCTCAAACCTGACCGCGGCCGGGTCTTTTTCCGTACACCAGGCTTCGAAGGCGGGCGCGAGCAGGAAATTACCACGATGAGCGAGCGCCGATTGACAAAAGTCAGGCGGCACATGGGGTTCCTTTTTCAGGGCTCGGCGCTGTTCGACTCCATGACGGTCGAGCAGAACATCAGCTTCCCGCTCACCGAGCACGGCGTGGGCGAACCGCAGTGGTGCAGGCAGCGGTGCCGGGAGGTGCTGATGCTGGTCGGCCTGGACGGCGCGCAGCGGAAGTATCCGGAGGAGCTGTCCGGCGGGCAGAAAAAACGCGTCGCGCTGGCCAGGGCCATTGCGCTCGGGCCGGAAGTCATCCTCTACGACGAGCCAACCACGGGGCTGGACCCGATCCGGGCCGACCTCATCAACGAACTGATCCTGAAACTCCAACGCGCACTCGGCACAACTGCGGTGGTTGTTACGCACGACATGCACTCGGCCTGCAAGGTCGGCGACCGCATCGTAATGCTGCACGAGGGGCGTTTCATACTCGACACGACGCCGGACGGGCTTGATAAAGTAGACAACCAAATCGTCGCAAGGTTCGTCCAGGGCCTGGCCAGCGAAAAAGAACTGGCTGAATTGGAATCCGGCCACTTCACAAACAGTGAACCGGCCGAAGTGAAAGGGGACAAGACGTGATGAGCGAACGGCTGCGAAATCTGACCGTGGGAATTACCGTGATTGTGGCTCTGGCCATGCTGGGCGGGATGATTCTGATCTTCGCCGGGCTGCCGGGGGCCTTTCGCGGCGGTTACAAAATCAAAATATGTTTCCCCGCCACCTCAGATGCCAAGGAAGGCGATGCGGTGCACCTGGCCGGGATGCGCATAGGAAATATCACCGACATCTGCTTCACCGACGGCGACCCGCGCAAAGGCGTAACCTTCACCACGCGGATTGACAGCGGCACGAGGATTCCCGGCAATGTCAGGGCGTACATTTATACCAGGGGGTTCGTCGGCGGCGCGTACATGGAACTGAAGGGCGACGGGCCTGAGCGGTTCGACGCGCACGGCAGAGTCCTTGAATTTTTGCCGGCCGGTTTCGTCATCACCGACGGCGTGCTTAAAGGCTCCGGCATGGTGCCGGATGAGCTGATTACGTCCCTGAAAGGCCTTAACAAGCTTGCCGAAAATCTCAACACACTAATCGCTCCGGCCCCGGCCCAAACGCCGACGACCACCCCGGCTACGACGCCGGGACGTCCGAGTCCGGCCGGGCTTAAAAACACCGTCGAGAAGCTCAACAGGACACTCGACGCAATGTACAAACTCGTCGGCGACGAGGAAAACCAGGTCAATTTCAAGGTCGCGCTTGCCAATCTCGCCAAGGCCACCGCCACCGCGAACGAATCTATGGAGGCGTTCAAGCAGTTTGCCGTCGAGGCCAAGGCGATGACCAAGACCGCCGACCGCCGCATCGACGAACTGGCCCGGAAGCTCATCGAAGACGCCGAAAAAATCTCCACGCTCGTCACCACGCTGAACCAAACCGCCAAGAAGATTGCCGCGGGCAAGGGTACGGCCGGGCGGCTGATTAACGACCCCGAACTCTACAACAATCTCGTAGAGGTCTCCAAACAGATGACAAAACTCCTGAAGGAGTTCCGCAGACTTATAGAGGCATGGGAAGAAAGCGGAGTAGAACTCAAGCTAAAGTGAAG
Source organism: Planctomycetota bacterium (assembly GCA_034189755.1). Taxonomy (GTDB): domain Bacteria; phylum Planctomycetota; class Phycisphaerae; order SM23-33; family SM23-33; genus JAXIHJ01. The sequence continues at coordinate 6,018 of JAXIHJ010000087.1, read as the reverse complement.
ACCCGGCAGAAATGTCTAATGTGCATGGGCATCGGAAGCGTCATATTTCGTTTTCGCTGGGCGGTAATCGCCGCGTGGGCGGCAGCCGTCGTGCTGCTGGCGTTGACCGTGCCGGCGCCGGACCCGGCGGCCAATGAGCGGGCCACCCTCCTGCCGGACGAGACGGACTACGGAAAGGCGACCCGTGCGTTTCAGAACTGCTTTCCGAGCAACAGCGGCCTGAGCGAGGCGGTGGTGGTCTTCGAGCGGACAGGCCGACGACTTACGCCCGCCGACCTGGACCTAATCGAGCAGATTGCCCGCCGCATCCGCTTGCCGGCGCCGCCGGAGATTACCCGGGCCGACCTGCGGCGTGTTACCGTCCGTTCGCCGCGGTCGGTGGCACTGCCGAAAAATCCGCTTACAGGCAAACCGCTCGGTCAAAATCCGCTGATCGGCGGCGACGGCCGGGCCGGGCTGATTACCGTCAACATACCCTCCAACTTTATCACGCTGCACTCGGCGAAGTTCGTGCGGCGGATTCGGTCGATCCTTCAGGATGCAAAACTGCCTGCCGGACTCGGCTGCGCGGTAACCGGCTCCAGCGGCTTCGGCTACGACTACGCCGAGGCGGGCAAGCGAAGCCACCGGCGCACGTTCTACGTTACGCTGATTGCAGTTATCGTGATTCTCCTGGTGGTCTACCGCGCGCCGGTCGCGTCGCTGGTTCCGCTGGTTGCGATCAGTGCGGCAGCGGCGGCGGCTCTTTCGCTCCTGGCGATCGGGCAGCATTTCGGCATGCACATCGGGACGGCCGAACGCATTTTCGTCGTCGTGCTGATGTACGGGGCGGGGATCGATTACTCGTTGTTCTTCATCAGCCGGTTCCGCGAATATCTTGGCGCCGGCAAGGAGATTTCAGCGGCGACCGGCGAGGCGCTGAATGCGACGTTTCCCGCTATTTTAGCTTCAGCCGGTACGGACACAGCCGGGCTGCTGATGCTCTGCTTCGCCGGCTACAGTGTTTTCCGCACGACCGGCCCGGCGGTGGCGATTGCGCTGGTGACGGCGTTGCTGAGCGCGGTAACGCTCGTGCCGGCGCTGGTTGGCGTTTGCGGCCGATGGCTGTTCTGGCCGGGCAGGACGCCAAGCCGAATCGGCATCGGACGACAATGGCTCTGGCCTCGAGTGGGCCGCCTGGCGACCACCCGCCCCGGAATCGTGCTTGTGGCGATACTCCTTGTCTTGGGCATACCGGCTGCGCGGGGCGCGAAGCTGCGATGGGTCTACGACGCGCTGGCGGCTGTCAAGCCCGACCGAGACCAGCCCGTGGGCAACTCGGCGCGAGGCCTGGAGATGGTCAGGCGACATTGGCCCGCAGGCCAGATCGCGCCGGTGCAGGTTCTTATCCGGCAGGCCAGGCCGCTGGATACTGCTGCATGGCGGGAAATGTCGCAGAGGCTCACGCGGGGTCTCGGGTCGGTAGCCGGCGTTTGCAACGTCCGCAGTCTCAGCCGGCCGCTCGGCAAAAACTCCGGTGCTGCTGCGCAGGCACTGGCCTCCACGCTGGGCCGGCGGCGCGTACTGGCCGAATATCTCAGCCGCGACCACAAGGCCGTCCGCCTGATCGTGCTTATCGACAAGCCTGCTTTCACGCTCGAGGCCATGGCCACCGTCGGCGAAATTCGCCTGGCCGCCGAAACCCTCGCCGGCGAAAACGCCGACATCCACGTAGCCGGCGCGACGGCTGAAACAATCGACATTCGCCGCACCACGCAGAAAGATTTCTACCGCGTTGCGGCGCTGTCGCTGGTCGTCATATTCGTCATCGTCCTGGTCCTGCTCCGCGACCTGATACTGACGGCGTTCATGGTAGCCTCAACGGTGCTGGGCTATCTGGCGGCGCTGGGAGTGAGTTATTGGGTCTTCGCGGGCCTGTTCGGCGACGCGGGTCTGGACTGGAAGGTGGAGGTTTTTCTGTTCGTGGTGATGGTGGCCGTGGGTGTGGATTACAATATCTTCCTCGTCTCGCGTCTGATTCAGGAGGCTCGTCGGTATCCGCTTCGTGAGGCGGCTGAGCGGGCGATTATCCACACCGGGCCGGTCATTTCGTCATGCGGCGTAATCATGGCCGCCACGCTCGGTTCGCTGATGGCCGCCGATTTGAAACTGCTCCGCGAGCTTGGCTTCGCGTTGGCGCTCGGCATGTTGATTGAAACTTTCCTCATTCGCCCTCTGCTGCTGCCGGCTGCGGTGGTCCTGGCCAGGCGCACCGTCCGCAGCGGGAAGCTTATCGGATAGACCCCGCCGGCGCAAAACCCGTCGCCATTGACGAAGTTGACTGCGGACGGTACGCTACCGGCACGTGGCGAGATGATTTTTTCCCGACTATACGGAAGGTGTTCCTTATGCGCAAATGGCTGGTAATTTCGGCCGCTGCCGTGTGGCTGGCGGGTTGCAGTCCCGATTCGCCTCCGCCGCCTGGCCCGAACGCGCCAACCGCTGCAACCAGCCGTCCGGTTGAGCAGAAGCAGGTCATGGCCACCGTCAACGGCGAGTCTATTTACATGGACGAGTTGAACGACCTGCTCGTTCGCAGCCACGGCCTGCCGATGGCCCGGCAACTCATCGCCAACGAACTGGTCCGCCAGGCGGCTGGGGGACAAAACATCACGGTAACCGACCAGGAGGTTCAAACAGCCAAAGACCGCGCGCTGGAGCAGATTTTCGGCGCTGCCGCGACGGGTGAACATCGCCAGAAACTTTTGGCGCAGTTTCTCGACCGCTACAGCATCTCCCGCAGGCAGTGGACACTCACGATGCAGCGAAACGTGCTTCTGGCCAAGCTCGCCGAACCTCGCGTCAGCATAAACGAGCAGGAACTCCGCGATGCCTTCGGCGACAAGTACGGCCGAAAGGTCGTCGTGCGGCATATTCAAACCGCCTCGCTGGCCGATGCGCAGCAGGTTATAAGCAAGCTCGCCGACGGCGCCGACTTCGCCGAGCTGGTCAAGAGCGAGTCCACCAACCAGGCTACGGCTAAAAACGGCGGGCAGATGGAGCCGATTGGCACGAAGCAACCCAACATCCCGCCGGCGATGCGGCAGGCTGCGCTGGGGCTGAAAACGCCCGGAGAACTGTCCGAACCAGTCCAGGTCGGCACGACGTTTCACCTGTTGAAGCTGATGCGCGTCATCGAGCCGCAGGATGTCAAGTTCGAGGACGTTAAGCAGCAGCTCACCACCGAGCTGCGAGATCGCAAGCTCCGCGCCATGCAGCAGCGCGTCTTTCAGGAATTACTCGGCGCGGCGAAGATAGAATACGTCAACCCGCACATCAAAGAGCAGGCCGATATGGCCGAAGGACCACAGCCGTGAGCGAAGAATGGAACATCGACGTTTCTCCCCGCATACGCAGGCTGCCGCCTTATCTTTTCGGGCGGCTCAATGCGATGAAGTACAAAAAGCGCCGCGAGGGAGTGGACATTATCGACCTTGGCATGGGCAACCCTTCCGACGCGCCGCCCGCCGATGTAGTTCAGAAGCTCTGCCAGGCCGCCAGCGATCCGCGCAACCACCGCTATAGTGCTTCGGTGGGCGTCTTTAATCTGCGCCGCGAAGTGGCCAGGTATTACGAAAGGGTCTACAACGTTTCGCTGGACCCCGAAACCGAAGTAGTAGCCGTGCTCGGCTCGAAAGAGGGCTTCAGCCACATGTGCCTGGCGCTGATGGGGCCGGGCGACACGGCCGTTGTCGGCGACCCGTTCTTTCCCATCCACGTCTACGCCGTTGCGCTGGCCGGAGGAAACGTCATCAACGTGCCGCTCGGGAACGACGAGGCATTTCTGAAGCGAGTCGCCCACGTCGTGGAGCATCTGTACCCGAAACCCAAGCTGCTCATACTGAACTATCCGCATAACCCGACGGCCATGACCGTGGACGGCGTGGACTTTTTCAAGCAGGTCGTGAACCTGGCCAAACGCCACGGCATCATGGTCATTCACGATTTCGCGTATGGCCGAACCTGCTTCGACTCTTACGTGGCGCCGTCGTTCCTTCAGGCACGCGGCGCCAAAAAGGTGGGCGTGGAGTTCGTAACCATGTCCAAGCCGTACAACATGGCCGGCTGGCGTATAGGCTTTTGTGTCGGCAACGCCGAGATGCTCCGTGCGCTGGCGACCATCAAGGGCTATTACGACTACGGCATCTTTACCCCGATCCAGATCGCCAGCATCATCGCGATGCGAAGTTGCGAACGGGACGTTAGTAGGCAGGCGGATGTGTACCAGGTCCGCCGGGACATTGTTGTCTCAGGCCTGCGGCGGCTGGGGTGGGAGGTGGACCCGCCGCGCGCGACCATGTTCGTCTGGGCGAAGGTGGCGGAAAAACACCTGGCCGGCAAGGATACCATCGACTTCTCGCTGAAACTGATGAAGGATGCCGAGGTCGCCGTTGCTCCGGGGCGGGGCTTCGGCGAGCGGGGCGAAGGCTACGTTCGCATCGCGCTGGTCGAAAACGAGATGCGCCTCAAGCAGGCGCTGCGGCAGATTGACCGTGCGCTGAACAAGGGCATCAAGGCGCCGTCGGCGTCCAAGCTGAAAAAGACCAGGCGGAAGAAATCGAAGTCCGCCGAATAAATACACCTTCGGGGCGAAAAAATGGATAAGCGACGTTTTTCGTTCGGCGGTTTGTGCGTCGCGGCCTTGTTCGCTGTGCTGCTGGCGCATTGTGCAGCCGTCGCGGAAGAACCAGACGAACAAGTCGAGCAGGCCGACGAGCCGCAATTCACGCCCGGCGAGGAAACAAGGATCGAAGACCCCAAAAGCGGCGAGCTTGGCTATTACCTGGTGTACGTCCCGAAGGGCTATACGCCCGATCACAACTGGCCGATCATCTTCTGCTATCACGGCCTGGGCGGCAAACCGACCACCTCGCCGTTCAAACATATTCTTGGCGGCAGACATTACATTATCGCCGGCATGGGGTATCACATGCGCAGCAAAAAGGGATACGACTATCTGGAAAATCAGGACGTGAAAATCTTCAAGAGAGTTTTGCTGTCGCTTGGTAAACGCCTCAAGGTCAACAAAGACCGATTGTTCGTCGGCGGATTCAGCAAGGGGGCTTTTTACGCCAGCGGCATGATCAACGAGCTGCCGAAAGTTTTCGCGGGCGCGCTGATGCTCGGAGGCGGCAAGCACGGCAGCACGAGATACCCGAAGGCATTCAAGGGCAAACCCATCTTCATCGGCTGCGGCGAGAAGGATACCCATTTGAAATATGCCAAAGATGGCATCGCTTACTATGGTTTCATGAAGGCCAGGCTGACGTATGAAAAATGGCCTGACCTGGGTCATCAGTGCAACACGGAGTCCAAGATGCTCATCGACTGGCTGCTTTACAACGGGCCGCTGGCAAACGCCAAGTCCGAACTGGCCTCAGCCGGCAAGCTGGTCAAAAACAACAAGCCCGGCCGGGCATATGCCATCTACGCCAGACTGGCCGACGTATCAGATACCGACAAGACCTGCATCGCCGCCGCAAAGGCGGCCAAGCAACTGGCCCAAGAGGCCGCCAAGCAACTGGCGCAGGCGGAAAAAGCAGTCGACGAAAAACGCTACGCACAGGCCACCAGGGCGCTCGCAAAAACGGCTGCCGCCTACGCAGGCAGCGACTTCGGCAAGCAGGCTGAGCAAAAACTGCAAATGCTCCAGGCCGACCCGCAAATCAAAGAGATTATCAAACTCGCCGAGATCAACGCCAAGGCCGACGCGCTTCAGGCCAGGGCCGCCGCCGCGGAAAAGGAAAAAAAGTACGCCAAGGCCATCAAGCTCTACGAGCAGTACGTTGCGGCTTACCCCCAGGCCGACCGCTACAAGCAGGTCAAGGCGCACCTGGAAGCAATGAAGGCCGACAAGGATATTCAGAACAGCATCTGCTCGAAAAACGCCGACCGCGACTGCCGCAAGTGGCTGATGATGGCCGACAACTACATCAGCGCCGGCATGGCGGAAAAGGCCAAGCCGTATCTAAAGAGAAT
>JAXIHJ010000086.1:0-24927 GCA_034189755.1 Planctomycetota bacterium | reverse complement strand
CCGGCGGCGAATACGCGCGGGTTATTGGTAACACAGTCGTTGACGACGAGCCGGCTGGCGGCGCCGATAGCGAGGCCAAGATGCCCGGCCAGCGCATCGTCAGGCTTGGCTTCAAACCCCATCGCCAGCAGCACGAGGTCGGCGGGGATGGCAAACTCGCTGCCTGGAATCTCCTGCATGATCCTGCCGCCCGGCGAGCTAAGCCAGCGCACCTCGACGCCTTCGATGCCGGCGAGCCGGCCGCCGTTACCGTCGAATTTCTTTGTGGCAACGCACCACCGCCGATGTACACCGTTAAGATGAGGCGGATTCCAGACGTCGCTGTCCACCTCGGCCTCCGGCAGTATCTCCAACTGGTGGATTTGCTTGGCGCCCTGGAGATGGGCGACTTCGACGCAATCGTTTCCGGTCAGGCCGCCACCGATGACGGCTACGATCTTGCCGGCGGCGGAACCGGCGGTCTGGGCCTGGCTTAGATTGTGCTGGCGGAGAAAGTCCATGGCAAAGAGGATGCCCTGGCTGTTTCGGCCGGGCACGTTCAGGTCGCGCGGCACGGCCGCTCCGGTAGCCAGGCAGACGGCGTCGAACTGCTCGAACAGCTTGGCCGCCGGAATGTCATGCCCGACAGCCACGCCTGTGCGAAAGGCCACGCCCTCGGCCCGCAATTGTGCCAGCCGGCGGTCCAGTAGTTCTCGTTCCAGCCGGAAAGGCGGAATGCCGGTCCGCAGCAAGCCTCCGAGAGAAGTCTCCTTCTCCAGTACCGTTACGTTGTGGCCTTTGCGAGCCAATTGCTGGGCAGCGGCCAGGCCCGCCGGGCCTGAACCGATTATCCCGATGCTCTTGTGTGTCTTTGCCGTCGCAGGCTTAGGCGTTATCCAGCCGGCGGCGAAAGCGCGATCGACAACCTGGCGTTCGATCTGGCGAATCTGAACGGGGTAGTCGTTCAGTGACTGCTTGCAGGCGACCTGGCACGGAGCCGGACAGATACGCGAAGTAATCTCCGGGAAGTTGTTCGCCGCGTGCAAAAGGTCGCTGGCGGCGCGCCATTGGTTTTGATAGGCCAGGTCCACCCAGTCGGGAATGGCGCCCTGGAGCGGACATCCTGCCTCACTACAGCGCGGGTTAAGGCACTGTAGACACTGCGGCGATCCCAGCTTGGCCACAGCATTAGCGTAACCTGGGGCGTAAGTCGGCTCGCTGAGATCCAACTCTGAGGCTGCGAACTCGGCGGCGTGGACTTCGTACTGCCTGAGAAACTTTTTCTCGTCGGCACACCATATCGGCAGCTTGCGGCACCATCGCATCGTCCGGAGGTACTTCAGGGCCGGCCTGCGTAACGCGACATTGACCGGAAGTTTCCATCGTCCGAGCTTCAGCTTGATGTGCCACAGGTGCCGATACACAATCTTGTCGCCATTGGCGGGGTTGACGTTGTACTTTTCGCGGTCGTGGGCGTATTTCTCCGGCCCGGTCGCAAGCTCAGCCAGGAAGACCGCATCCTTGATGAGCATGGCCTTGGCCAGGTTGTGAATCACCGCGCGAGTGGCGGCGTAATTGAACTTGGCAAGGTCCCTGCCATAAACGGCGGCTACCGACCGGCAGTATCGCCGCGCGTAGCGAAGCCCGCCCCATCGCATGCAGTCGTAGGCGCGGACAACAAGGTCGCATTTCAGTTCTTCCGCAAGGTCTTTTACCGAACCTGTCGTATCGGTAACAAGTTCGCGCAGGCCGGCGGCCTTTGCTTGGCCGCGCCGTCCGAAGCGGCGGATCGTCCATCGGCATTTTTCCTCCAGCACGTCGCGCCAGTCGGTCCGTTGCGGCGGACCTTGGAACAAATCAGGCTGGACGACGAGCTTGCGGCCCATGTTGAAGGCGTAGAGGTTCTTGCGGAAATCGGTATGAATGGTGTCCTTGATCGCCCATGCCATCGAGTGCATCGAAACCGGTATCAAGCCCTTCTGGAACGCGAAACCCAGCATCATGATGTTCGCGTAGAGCTTGGAGCCGAGGTACTTTTCACAGATGCGCGAGATATCACGTGCGAGCGTTTCGTCCCGGCGGGTGTACCGGCGGACGGTGCTTTCCAGCCGCTCGACGTCGAAGTCGTCCCGCCCCATCAGCCCGGAGATGGTGTTGATCTTGTCGGTGTTGATGACCGCGGCGGTGTGGTCCTTCGAGGCGATGCGCATTCGCTGGGTCGGGTCTATCGCACGGGCCGCTTCGAGGATGTCGATGCCTATCAGCAGGTCCGCCTTGCCGTACGGAATCACCGCGGTAATCGGTTCGGAGGCGACATTGTAGACGACCTGGCTGATGACGCCGCCGTTACGAATGGCCAGCCCTTTTTTGTCCACGAAGATAACGGGGTAGCCTTCCTTGTGCCCGGCGCGGACGACAATGCTGGTTGCCACACCGATACCCATTCCTCCGACGCCGACCAGGCAGCACCGCCACAAGTCGCCTACAGAGCGTTTTTTCGGCTCGGGTATGTCGTCCAGGGCCAGTTCGGGCACCCGGCTGCGGGGCGGGCGCTTGCGCTTGATGGTAACGCGTTCGAACGCGCTGCACGCACCGACGCGCTCGCACGCGCCGTCGCTGACGCACCAAGTGATGTCGGTGTCCATCTTCAGCCCGTAATCGGTCCGGCGGTGCTTCAGGCCCGGGCAGCCCGTCATCTCTGCGCAGGCCAGGCAAAACCGGCAAATCTCGGGATTGATGTTCATGTGCTCCCGCGTCGGCAGATAGCCTCGCCGGCGAATGACGGCCCGCTCCTGGCGCCGCTTGCGGCGCATTCGCGTTATTGCACATTCCTTCTCGGCGATAATCACCTTCACGCCGTCGGCAAGGAACGTTTTCTCCAGAAGCTCGCGGTACCTGGATCGCTGCTGCGGGTCGGCCCGGACGACCGTAAGGTTGCTGTCGCCGGTCATGCCGTTTATGATGTCTTCGATATCCTGCTGCGGCGTCGGGTTGCCGATGATGTCGTAATCCACGCCGGGTGTGGGCTGATGGCCCGTCATGGCTGTAGTGTCGTTGTTCAGGAGGATGAAGGTAATGTCCTGGCCGAACTTGACCGCCTGGGAGATAGCCAACTGCCCGGAGTGGAAGAAGGTCGAGTCGCCCATGAAGACGACTTCCTTATTAGTGATGAACGGGTCGGTTCCCGAGCCGGTCCCGGCTCCGAGACCCATGCCGGAATAATCGTGCATCAGCGGCGTGTTAGGCGGAAACATCAGCATGGTGTAGCAGCCGGTGTCGCCGTGGAACATCAGGTCTACCGTCTTGGACTTATGCCTGCGCCGCATGTAGTCGGTGTCCATGAACTGCTTTTTGATCTCCAGGCACACGTTGGCTGAATCGCGGTGCGGGCAGCCCGGGCAGAACGATGCCAGGCGGGCCGGCAGTGCGTCAAATTCAAGCTCGCTGGCGGTGCGGATAGTCTCGACCTCACGGTCCAGGGCGTCGAGGTCGGCCGGGGCGGTAACGGCGGAGGCGCGGACCGATTTCAGCAGCGGCGCCAGCCGCGAAATCAGAACCGACGGATGCAACCCCCGCGTAGCCGGAATACCCTTCAGGCCGGCCGGGAACTTCTTGCCCCACAGCTCGACCTGCCCGGAGGCTAGGCCACGCTGGCGGTCGGCTAGCAGCACCTCGCCGATCTGTTCTTCCAGAAAGCCACGCCGCTCCTCGACGACGATAATCCGCTCGCACTGATTGGCCAGTTCGCGGACAAGCTCCGCATCCATCGGGTAGCTCATGCCGAGCTTGAGGACCGGCAGTTCGCCCAGCAGCCCCATCTCCCAAAGCGCCTGGGTGAGGTAGCCGTACGCCAGGCCGCTCGTGACGAAGCCAACAGGCCTCCGGCCACGGGGCGGATGCTCGATGCGGTTGAGCTTCAGCTCACGGGCGATTCGGCAGGCCTCGGCGTGGCGGGTGGAGAACGATTCCTCCTGCCACCAGGTCCGGGGCGGCAGCAGGACGCGCTTGTCGAAGTCGATGGATTTGGTTGCCAGCTCGACCCGCTGGCGCGTGTTCAGGGCCGGGTACTGGTTAGGCCGGCAGACGACCGTCCCGCCGCCGTCGGCGAGGTTCGTCGTCAGGATGTATCCCGCCAGCAGACCCGAACGCCTGGAAAGCTTGAATGAGCAGTCTACGAAGTCCTTCACCTCCTGCGGATTTGAAGGCTCGATGACGGGTATGAACAGGTGCTTGGAGATGTACCGGCTGTCGGCCGGCACCTGGGTGGAGTCCGACCAGGGGTCGTCGCCATAGACGACGATAGCGCCGCCGTCCGGATTTGCACCTGCCAGGTTGGCCAGCGCAAGCGCGTCGGCGGCTACGTGCACGCCGACCGACTTGACGACGATCATGGCCCTGACCGGCAGCGTCTGGCTGCCGTTGAGCATCGCCGCAGCCAGGGCCTCGTTGCTGTTCATCACCGCGCGGATGCCCTTTTCGCTCAGCAGGTCCTTGACAAGGGCCATCGAGTCGAAAAAGCCCGCAATGGGACTGCCGGGATAACCGCCCAGCAGGTGCACGCCGCCGTCGGCTTCCAGGGCGCCTTTTAAAAGCAGCTCGTTGCCGGTGAAGATTTCCGGCCCGTCGGCTGTGAGATATCGCGGGTCAACCTTCATCATGCAGCAATTGTACGCAACTAGGCACCTCCAGCCCAAACGATTTTCAGGCCCGGCGTTTGTGCAATGCTTGGAGCGGGACTTATTTCACGGCAGAAACAAAGGCCGTTTACTAAGGTATGAACGTAACCCAGATAAAACCGCCGCCCGGGTCGTACTCTTCGAGTAGGCTGTGTTCGCTTGGGTACCAGGCCACGCACCCGTCGAGGTACAGGAAATTTCCACCGTCCAGGTTATGATTCTGGTTTGCAGCCAACGGGTCTTGTGCTCCATATATCGCCGAGCAAAGCTTATCCTGCATGATTAATGGGATCTGCGACGCGACTCCCAGACTCGTGAAACCGTCAAGAGTATATATAGACGGTTCATCAATCTTCGTAGGCGCTCCGACCTGGAGAGGAAGGCCCCGATTGGTGCCGGAAAAGTAACAGTAGCTTCCGTAGTCAAATGCGGGATGCTGCTTTGAGTAGGTAACGTACGGGTCAGAGGGGCAGTAAAAAATATGAACGTCGGATACATATTTGGGATAGAAAGACGTCTCATTTGTGGCCCAGGTCCAAAGAGAGTATGGATAAGGCCGCTGAAAGGCTGGATTGCTCACATCTGGCAGATTGTCTTGGTAATCCTGTGCGTAGATGTTTAAAGCCAGGCCCAGTTGCTTGAGATTGCTTGCGCATACAACTCTCCTGGCCAGTTCCTTTGCGCGGCTTAGCGACGGTAGAAGGATCGATACCAGCAAAGAAATGATGGCGATAACGACGAGCAGTTCAATTAAGGTAAATCCTTTGCTCTTATTGCACATAGCAGAACCACCTTCTCGTAATCGATGCAGGGCGGTTAGTCAACACGTCCGGCGCGCACCAGCCGGCCGAGCCTCGTTCCCTGCCAAGCCACAGCCCGGTTACACAAAGCCACCCTCGGCCCGGCGTGTCGATTCTTACACTTTCCAACAGCCATGGTTCTCCTGCATTTTGCTCCACATGACACTTCTCCTTTCTTAAACAGAAGTTATATCTCTCCACAAAGTAAAATGGTGCCTTGCGCCCTTTACCTTCCAGGCGGGAAGACGACTATCTTGTCCGCTACGGCGACCAGACGTAATAATTACCTAGCTGGCCGCCCGGATCATACGTCACCAGCTTGGAAAGTGCAAACCACTCCACGTTTCCACCGGCGAAGACGCAATTGACCCCCTTGAACTTGTGATTTATGTGATACCTGCCATAGGCGTACCCGATGTCGCTCTGGAGATCCGCCGCCAGCAGTGGATTCTGCTCGGCCAGTTCGCCCGAGTTGTAATAGTAGGTCGGCTCGTCTATTTTGTCGGTGCCTATTATCTGCTGGTTTTCCTGAAATCTATTGATGCAGCCGAAGTAGAAAGTGGTCGTGTCATAATTCACCTGGATGGGCGTTTCATTGCTCGGACAGTACAGTATCTTCAGGGGGATGTAATCCGGGTAAAACGCCGTTAAGTAACCCCAGTAATAACTTTCAAACGGATATGCCCAGTGGTGTCCTAGGCCCAAGATGTGTGCATCCGGAGAAGGCAGGTAGCCGTCTTGGTCATAGGCATACATCTGAAGGGCCAGGCCCAGTTGCTTGAGGTTACTTGCGCAGACCGCACGGTAGGCTTGTTCCTTTGCGGCGGACAGCGACGGCATGAGAACCGAGACCAGTAGCGAGATAATGGTTATGACCACGAGCAGCTCAACCAGCGTAAAACCGTTTTCGCGTCGAATCTCCATATGTTTTAGGCTAAAGGGCGATATTGCCGTCATGAAGAGAGCCTTGCAAATCCTATAAGAACACACCATAGGCGCAACAACAGCGGCGCGCCCACCTCAAGCGTAATACCATAAAACAAAACTTCAGTTTCACGGCTGCTTTTATCTTCGGCGGCCGTTCGATCCCGGCGCGCCGGGGCTCAGGATATACGTCTGCGACGCAGCAGGCCGATCGCACCACCTATGCCAAGCAATGCCAGCGTAGCCGGCTCGGGCACCTCAAATGTCCGGGCCACATGGGACAGGCGCACCTCATCGATTTTGCCCTCGACTGAATTAGCGCCCCATGAGTGTACACCAAGCTGCATGGCCCAGCCCCAGTCTCCGGCAGAAGCGGCAGCAAGAGTTTTGCCGGCGTGCGCAGTCGAGGAGCCGTCAACCTCACCGTCGAGATAAAGCTTCATCTCACCGGTAGCATTCACTCGAGTCATCGCCACGTGGTACCATTGATTTTCGGTCAAAGCGGTGCCCCCGTTTATCGTAGCCTGTACGTCACCACCATCGGCGGCGATCCAAAAATTCCCGCAAAGCTTGGTCCCGCCCGCATCGAACTCGATCTTCAACCCTTCGTTCGCCCAGGCGTCAATGACGACTTTATACTCGTTCCCGCTCCCGATCACGGCGGGATTGAACCATGCCTCAATGGTAACTTCTTCGGCGCTCAGGCAGCCCAGATAGTCATTAGTCGGGCTGGCGTCTGATTGCATCAAAGCATAGCTGACGCCGGCTGCGGTGAGGTCTACGCCGTTGTTGAACTTGCCGGCCGCGTACGAACTGTTAACCAGGCTGTCAAAATCATATGCCGGGCTGTTGGCCGTGGTGTTGCATATCAAGGAATCATCCAGATGCCATACGCCCACTGTTCCGGCATCGTTTTCCAGGCCGTAGTAGCCGCTCATCCACTGCGTAGTCGACTCGGCGTTGACATTGGCTGCCGACAGCCCCGCCACAATCGCCATGCAACAAACTGCACATTTCTTTGCTGTCTTCCATTGCGTCATTTCTTCTACCTCCTTCTGGCTGAATTTTTCATGACTCTGCCACAAGCAGACCGTCTCTAAAAACGCCGAACTGCACCGTGCCCGCCCGATAGGCTTCTTTTGTCATCTCCGCCGTCTCCTTTCCTTTGTTTTTTCACCTTCCGGGCGGTGCACAACTGTTTGCCGGTTCAAACGTTGCATCAAGGACCGTTTCCCTGGTAGCCGTCCTGCCTCTAATCAGGTCCAGCAGCAACTGGCAGGCCCGGCTGCCCATCTCGTGGCATGGCACTTTTATCGCGTCCACCACGAGATTAACAAAGCCCGGCCCGGCGCTGTCAAAACCAATCACGCTGATATCTTTCGGAATGCGCAGGCCGCGCATCATGAGAAGTTCGCACATGGTCGAGGCTCTGTGATCTTGAAAGCTCATGTACGCCGTAGGACGGGCAGGCAGACCTTCCAGGTCTTCAATACACCTTTTCAGCCCATCGATGCTCATGTCGTTGGCCACATACGTTTTGATGAGGTTTCGGTCGAATGGGATATTGTGGGCTTCCATGGCTTCTTTGTAGCCTCCCACTTTTTCCTGGAGCTCAAATAGCTCAACATCCGGCGTAATCACCGCAAGCCGCTGATGTCCCAGGCTAATGAGATGCGATACGGCTTCCCGCACGGCTGCGCGATAATCCACACGAACCGCGGGGAACATCCTGCCCGGCCCCTTTCTGTCCACCAACACCACCGGCAGAGTCATCTCAGCGAGTATTGAGAGTTCCAGTTCCTGCACAGCCTGGTCGACAAGAACCATGCCGTCGAACCGGCCTTCTTTGGCGAACCGTACATACTCGGGATCGCTGTCGGCTTTTGGAATGCTGCGTGCGAAGGACAATCCCATATTGTGTGTATCCGCGACCTCGGCGATACCCGCCACGATCGATCCCATATAAGGCCCGGAAAGATAATACAGATCGCGGACGGCCACGCCCAAAGTTTCCGAGCGTCCTGAGGCCAAGGCCCTGGCCGAGGCGCTGGGGCTGAACCCCAGCTCTCCAGCTACCTTTTTCACCCTGAGACAGGTCTGGCTTGATACCCTGCCGCGCCCCCGAATCGCCATGGACGCAGTGGCCAAGCTGACACCCGCCTTTTGCGCCACATCTTTTAAGGCTACAGCCATTTGCTCTCTCGCTCCGCGCCCCAGGCCAGACATACACCTCTGCCAAAGCGCTTTGACATATATTAAGCGGAGACGGGATATCTGTCAAGCAAATTATTACACGTATCGCAGAACAATCCAACAAGTCGTCTTGTCCGGGAGCGTTTTTGTTATAATCGCTTTTTAAAAAAGCGATTACACAAACGGCACAGTTTGTGATCGTCTGGGGCGAAAGGGATTATCGAGGCGATGGTCGTTACGCCACTTTTTTTTTAAGACGTCATGTTGACAGCCCGTCGAATTATGTTCTAATCAGCGATATCGGTAAAGCGCTTTGACAAAGTGGCCATGTACGAAGACGAAAACTCATTGAGTCAATTACATGCCGGCGTTAGGCTGAAAATAAAGGCTGGCCTTGCACAAAAATTCCATTCCAGTAAAGGGAGAAGTCGAATGATGAGAAACAAACCTGCCTTAAAGTATGCTCTTGTACGAGGCGTCACTGGGCTGCTGTGTTTTGTGCTGATTTCACTTGTATCCGAAACAAGGTTACCGGCCGCCGTGAAGGGGGACGTGACCATCCAGATAAGCCCAAATGCAACATGGCTTGAGAAGCACTCGGCTCAGGAACTGCAAAAATACATTGGCTTGTTGAGTCTGGGCAAAGCGGAAATTGCACCGTCCGACACGCTTCAAAAGTCGCAGGTCGTTTTTCTGCTAGGCACTGTCCGGACAAGCGCTGTCATCAAGGATGTTTGCGACAGGGCAGGTGTGGACCAGGCAGCCGTCGGTGGTGAGAACGACGGGTTTATGATCAAGGCAATCCGCAATGACGGACAGAACGTAGTGGTTCTCTGCGGCAACAATCAGCGCAGTACGCTGTATGCCGTTTACGATTACCTGGAAAATGACTGCGGTGTGGGGTTCTTTGCCGACGGTGAGTACATCCCCGCGCTGTCGCAGCTTCCGGTAGACGGCATTGATCGAATTCGGCATTCTCGTTTCAGGTTCCGCTGGTATGTGCGGTGGAATAGGCCCGTAATGAAAAAATATACCGCCCGCTGGCACAGATGGGACGAGCTGAAGCGGGTAGCGGACTGGGAGGCGAAACGCAAGTTCAACCTGCGGACCTCGTATGCCTCTTCCATCGATATAGAAGGCAAGGGCATGGACGGTATCATCGAGGAGGTGTTCAACGTGCCCCCCCAGCCGGAGGAGCTGTGCGGCGTCCTCGACGGCTGGTGGTACGTCAACTGGTTCCTGCCGCCGAAGGTGATCCTCGAGCGGAAGGACAAAGACCTGCAATATTCACGTAACCTCGGCTTTAATATGGAGTTGTGGGTGCCTTACGGGACGGTGCCCTTGCGCTACAGGCAAGCGCACCCCGAACACATCTACGTGCCGGGCGGCAACCACGTCAGGAACATCGACCCGAAAGACCCGGCGGCAACGAGGTTTACGAAGGAGGTTCTGAAGCGAACCGTCCAGCGGTTCGGCACGGATCACTTTTATTCGATGAACGCCTACGGGGAGCAGGCGCCGGGCAAGGACCCCTTGAACCTGAAGATCGACGCCTGCCTGAAAACCTCGCAATTGCTGCGCGAGCTGGACCCAAGCCCGCAGATGCTTTGGCGGACCGACGCATGGGATTTCATGGTCAACCCCGGCGGGATATGGACCAAGCAGGCCGTCAAAAAATACCTCGATGCCATGCCCGATTTTATGTACGTCGCGGACAATACCTGCGACATGCTGGATGAGCCTCTGTTCGTAACGCACGATTATTATCACGGCAAGAAGTGGGCCTTCGGTCTCGTGCTGGACCTCGGCGGAGACGATCAACTGCACGGCGATATCGCCGAGGTTCTGCGCAGGGTCCGGAAGGCGACGGCTCTTCCGAAGGGCGAAAACTGCATCGGCTTGCACATGGCCCCGGAAAATGCGAATTTCGGGATCATGTTCTGGCACTGCCTGAGCCAGCTTGCATGGAACCCGCAGGGCTGGTCCGAGGACAAGTTAATCGACGATTTCTGCCTGCATCGGTACGGCGAAAAATCGCTGCCGGACATGAGGCAGTGCTGGAAGATACTCGCTGAGGCTATGAAACTTCAGGCCGGCGGCGATTTCGGCAACAGGCCGCTGTATCAGGTCTTTCTCCGCCACGAATACAATTTATGGAAGAGCCAGTTTGCCCAACGCCTGGAGATGGCGGGCAAGGTTGCGCCGCTTTATGAAAAGGCCATCAGCCTGGCATTGAAGCAGTGGGATAACCAGAAAGACAATGTTCTGTACGAAAACGACCTGATCGACATTATTCGAAGCTACGTCGGCAAACTCTCGGACTTTTACTTCATCTCGGCAGCCGGTGCGCTGGAGGCGAAAAACAGGCAGGACTACGAGAAATACAGACAAAAAATGCTGGCGGTCATGTACCTCTCCGCCAAGTTGATGTCGACACGTCCTGATTATTCACTGAGTGATACCATCCGCCAGATCATGAAATATCCGGGCGCCAATAGACACACGGAGATAGGCCTGAAGATGAGCCAATACGGCCAGGGCTACGATACGCTCGACAACTACGAGCAGATGGTGTTCGCCTACATCCCCATGATGGAGTATGTCCTGGACTGGCTGGAAGGCAAGTATCCCGATACGCGCTTGGCCATTGGGGGCCCCCACGCATCGAGCAACCCCGTGCAGAGAAAATGGCTGCTCAGCCCGCTCGATCCGCCGGCGGAGATGAAGTTCAGCGGCACGGCCCGCCAGGCCGTTCGGTACGTTATTGACGAAATAGGCCGGACGGCGAACAGCCAGGAGATAGGCAGTATCATGCAGGCCGCCGCAGCCGACCAGGCCGCAAAGCTCGGTAAACTTCTCGACCGCAAGATAGTGCCCGTCCCGCCGAAAAACGATGGCACCCTTGTGCGGGAAGATTTCGATAAAGGCAAACCGCTGGCACACTGGAAAAGCAGTTCCGTAACCTTGCATGAAGGCGTCGCCCTGGTCGACAAAAGGTTAAGCAGCGATGTGCTGCAGGGCCGGACCGACGTAAAGATCAGTTACTACGCCCGGTATTACAGCCAAGGCGCTTCGGACTGGCAGACGTTCAAAGTCGTTTTCGCCGACGGCGCATACCTGTCTGTTTATTGTCAGGGCGGAAATTGCATCGCCCAGTACAAAGGCAAGGAACTGAAAAGTTACGGCGCCGGCGGACCGGGCGGCGAGTTTCGTCTGTACGGCCTTTGTGTGGCAGGGGACCAGATGGAACTGTCGGTAGACGGTAAATCCGTGGCGAAGATTCCAATGGGTCAAAAGACGGTAATCCGGACCATCGAGTTCTACAGCAATACGCCCGGTAACCCCTTCCTGATAGATTGGTGTAACATCGAAAAGATGAAGTAGGTATCGCTACGGCCCGAGCACTTTGCCGGCCGGCTGTCGGCGCGGCGTCGGCGGGATTACGCTGAACACGCGCGACAGGACTCGAACCTGTAACCTTCGGTTCCGTAGACCGATGCTCTATCCAATTGAGCTACGCGCGCAACTCGCATTGCGCAGTGCCGGCCTCGCAACGCTGCCGGGAATATATCGTTCCGGCCGAAGCGCGTCAAGGTTCTCGCAGGCGTCAGTCGTCGTCATCGTCATCATCATCTTTTTTGTTTTTTCTGGCCTTCTCTTTTGCCTCGAGCCGTTTGGCCTTAACGTCCAGCTTTCGTGCGAAGGTCGCCGGCGGGAACTTTCTGCCTCGCGAGACGCCCGCTTCGATCTGTTGCCAGTTTTCCACCACCTGAAGCCGGCCACGCCCGCGGAGGCGTCGAATTTCCCCGGCCATCTTTCGCATGTCCTTGGGCTTTTGCTTGTAGTGGGGGATCAGGTAGGCCTTCATGCCGTTGTCGACGTAGGCCTGGGCGTCGGAAAGCTTGTCGCCAATGCCGATCCTGACACCGGGGAAGGCCTTGCGTATGTCTTTTAGCTTGGTGGTCTTGAACTTGCCGCTGTCGCCGAATGCCTGTTTCAGTTCACTGACCAGCAGCGGCCCGCGCGGATAGCCGTTATCCTGAAGCCAGAGCTTGCTCTTTCTCGTCAGCAGGTCGGGCCGGTGCGTCAGATAGATAAGGCCGTATCGCCTGGCGATTAGTTTCGCGACACGGGCCGAGTCGGTCATGGGCTTGGCCCCGCCGACCAGCACGCGGAAAAAACTGCTTTCGACCACCGTATGGTCCAGGTCGATTATGGCGAAGGAAGTATTCTTGTCCCGTGCAGCTACCAGGAGCGGAGCGGGCGTTACCTTAAGTATCACGTCGTCCACTTCATCGGGCACGGCTACGATCTTGACGGTAAGTTCATAATTGCCTGCTGCCGGTGGCGTCCATTCCGCGACGGCCAGGCCGCTCTGATCCGTCATCGCCAAGCCTAGCAGCAGCCGGCCGCGGTAGAATGCAACCTCTACACCCTCCATGCCCTTGAGATTGCGACCGGACTGGACCCTGGCCGCCAGGTCGACGGGCGCCTTGGGGTACGCCAGCGTGTCGAACGCATAGAAAAGCACGCCATGCTCGGTAGCTAGGAAGATATGCCCGGCTGTTCCGGCGAGGATATCTTTCCAGTCGCCCCCGCCGGCGGCTGGAAGCTGCGGCGGGGCGGATGTTCCCTTGCCGTCGCTGCCGCCGTTCGGGGTGTCCAAGTTGACGTCCATCTTGAAACAGCCGGCCGGCAGTAGGCACAACACCACAACGGCCGCCACGTACATTCGATTTGTGTTCATCGGTCTGTCTCCCAATTGCCCGGTTAGCCTGGAATTATTGTAGCAGCTTTATGGGACAGATTCGACGCTCTCAGCCCCCGTCGGCCGGCAGGTGTTTTTCGGCCAAGTCGGCGTAGTAGAATTTCATAATCCAGTCGGCTGCGGCGGGCCAAAGGGTGCCGAGCACTACGAAGAACCTGCCGCCTGCGGTGAAGACCAGCTCCGGCTTGCGCCTGCCGACGGTTCGGGCGATTTTCCGAGCGACTTTTTCTGGCCGCGTCATTGATTCCGGCCTGACGTAACGGGACTGCGTGGACCTTCCGCCGCGAGACTTTTCGAAGAACTCCGTGGCCGTTAAGGCCGGGCAAACACACGTAACCCGAACGTTGAAAGGCGCCATCTCGACGCGGAGCGCCTCGGTCAGGCCGACCACGGCGAACTTGGTCGCGCAGTACGCACCATGGAACGGCGTGGCCCGCTTTCCGATTACGGATGAGACGTTGAAGATGTGCCCACTCCGTTGACGCATCATTACGGGCACGACCGCCCTACAGCCGTAGAACACGCCGAAAAAATTCACGTCGAAGATCGCCCGTATCTGTGCGTCGCTTAGCTCGTGGACGCGTCCGAACTGCCCGAACCCGGCGTTATTGACCATCACGTCGATCCGGTCGAACTCCTCGACGGCCTTGTTCACCATCGCCTGCACCTGTTGCCGGTCGGTGATGTCGGTCGGAACGACCAGCGGCGTGTCCGGGCTGCCTGCGGCCTTGCACGCCTCGGCTACTTCCTGTAGTTTTTCGAGTCGCCGGGCGGCCAGCACCACCGCATAACCTCGCCTCGCAAAGGCCAAGGCCGTGTGCATGCCTATACCGCTGGAGGCGCCGGTTACAACGGCCACACGCCGTGTGGTCATGGTCGTCCTTGTCAGGTTATGCCGGATGCGGCAGGGAATAGAATCCGTGTAACTTCACCACCGAGATTGTAAGGTAACAGGCCGGCTGAGGCAGGAGTTTTCCCAATGTCTTTTTGCGGCGCCATGAGTTATCATGCCGGCCTCGGAACCGGCGGGCCGAAGCCCGCCGCCAGACCCCTATATAAGGAGCTTCAGCCATGAAACGGTTTGCATTACTGTTATGCGGCTTGGCGGCTTTGCTGCTGACCTGCGCACCCGCGATGGCCAGAAAATGCGCTGAGGGCGAAAAGGACTCCAAGCCCAAGGCCGCACTCTGCGGCGAGTATGCCCTGATGGTCAAAAAACTGGACCTTACGGACAAACAGCAGGCCGATCTGAAGAAACTTGTCCGCACCAAGAAGGCCGCCCTGGCTGCCTGGGACAAGGAAAATGGCAAAAGATGCAAAGAGCTTCACAAGGCCTGCAAGGCCGGCGACCCAAAGGCCCAAAAGGATGCCAAGAAACAGCTTCGCACACTTGCCGCCGAGCGCAAGAAGATCGAAAAACGACACGCAGCCAGGATTCAGCGAATCCTCACGCCCGAACAGAAGACGAGATGGAAAGGCTTTCAGCTCTATCGGTCCGTAACGGCTCGGCTGTGCAAGGTCAAGTTGACCGACGCGCAGAAAGCCGATATCGAACAGCGCGCTCTGTTGGTGTCCAAGAAAACAGCTCAGCTTCCGTCTGCGGACAAGAAGGGCAGGAAGCAAGCCCGGGCCAGGCTTTACAAGGATGTGGTTAAAGAGGTGCTGACGGAGCAGCAGCGTCAAGAAATTAGGGAAAGGCAGCTCGAGAAAAAAAGGAAAAAGGCCGCCAGGGAGCACATCGAAAAGAAGCAGGAATGCAAAGACGACGCAAAAGCCGGTAACAATTAACCGCGGCGGCTAAAAGCGCTTGCAAATCTCCGAAGGCGCCGCTAATGATATAGGACCAGACGGCGGCGTAGCTCAGTTGGCAGAGCAAGGGATTCATAAGCCCTGGGTCGCTGGTTCGAGTCCAGTCGCCGCTATTTTTCGCGGCTTCTTTTGGGTTTACATTCGCTTCGAAAGTGCCCGGCAAGGGTTTGTTAGTTTGCCCTTTTTTGTTGCAGTGTTGCCAGCCGGCTGATATAAGCACTGATAACGCTTAATGGGTTTTGACCGGTAACAAACATCGCCATATCGTTAGCGCCTGTATGAGGAGACAAACAGATGACAGTGCCTTTCGGAGAATTGTTTGGAATTAGCTGGCTGTTTCCGTGGCAGATACCGTTGGTTATCCTGCTGATCCTGCTAATCGTCTTCTGGAACATCTATCGTCGCAAACAAATGTAGTCGCAAGCCCACATGGCACGTTTGCGGCTGTATTATGATGTGAATTAGCCGCCGGCAGCCGCTTTGTGCGTGAAGCCACCAGTTTTTCGAGCGGTGTTGTTCTGCGCAGGCAATTCTATCACCTGCACTGTCTGCGCGATGCGTTTGGCAGATGCCGGCACCTCCTGGCTCGGCGGCTGGCGGCCTGCGAGAGCGGCAATGAATTCCCCAGCAGTCAAGTGCGTTTATGTTTTGCATGGCGATGACGCTTTCCTGTGCGATGCGCATCGGAAGGAGATCCTCGCCCGGGCAATCGGCGACGCCGACCCTCAGACTTGTGTAACCGCTTTTGGCGCCGACGCCGAACTGGCCGAAGTGCTCGACGAGTTGCGGACGGCGCCTTTCCTGGCCCCTCGCCGCGCGGTCATAATTCGCGATGCCGATGCCTTTGTGGCTGCACAACGCCAATCGCTGGAAAAATACCTGTCTTCGCCTGCGCCCACCGGCACGCTGATTCTGATGGTCTCGTCCTGGCCGAGGACCACCAGACTGTACAAGCTGGTGGCCAAGGTCGGGCAGGTTATGGACTGCTCCCAGCCAAGCCAGGACAGCCTCGTCCGCCGGCTCCGCGGGTTTGCCTCCGAGCGCGGCAAAAAGCTCGCAGCCGATGCGGCGGAGCTTTTGGCTGAGTGGATTGGTCGCGACCTGGCCGCAATAGACGGCGAAATGGAGAAGCTTTCGCTCTACGTCGGCGGGCGAGATACTATTACCATTGAGGACGTCTCGTCGCTGGTGACCGCGACGGCTGGGCCGGCGGCGTTCGCCCTGACCAATGCCATTACAGCCGGCGACACCGCCGCGGCGCTGAAGGCACTGGGCGGCATATTGACGGCCCGCGGCGAGGAGTTCAAGACGCTGGGCCTGATCGCATGGCATCTGAGACGGGCTATACAGGCCCAACAGCGACTTAATCAGGGTGCACCACCCGACCGCGCACTGCCGAAAATGTCCTACCACCAGAGAGCACCTTTTTTGGCTATGCTCAAGCGCCGCCGGCTTCACAGGCTCCAGGCCGACTTCCGCAGCCTGATCCGGGCCGACCTGGCCGTCAAGACCGGCGCAGGCCCAATTGCCGCATTGCAGCAACTCGTTATAGGTCTTTGTCTTCAAAGAAGTTAGACCCCCAAGCCCCGCTCGCCCCCGCCGAAAGCGAAAATTCTCGCTTATTCGCCTCCCCATACATGCCGATATCAGTAGTGTTGCTTGCTTGTGTTCTTTGGTGCAGTTGCCGACTACTAAAGAGGAGTGGCTCATGTCGCTCAAGGTATTAATCGCTGATCCGGACTGGCGCTTTGCCGGGCAGGCCGGCGCCTATCTGGAATCTCACGCCCATCACGTGGTCCGTGAATCGCAAATTCCGGCCGTTCTGGCCCGGGCCGAGCACTGGCATCCGGACCTGATCATACTTGCGGCTGAATTGGCTGAAAACGGCCTGCTGGAGTCTCTTTCCAGCCTTTCGCCTCGTCCGGCGATTTTATTGACCGGCTGGCTGGACCGTTACGACCGCGCCTGGCGGGCGTGGCAAAAAGGCGGAGACGAGCTGATGATTAAACCGATCTGGCGGACCTCGGAATTGAACGAGGCCGTCGCCACCGCCCTGGAGAACGCCGCCGCCGGCATACGCCGCGTGCGAGGGCCGGTTGCCGCTTCGGCGTAGCATAACCGGCGGGCCTGGCAAAGCTACAACTCTCAGGTGCCGCTGCCGCGCGGTCTCGAGCCTTTTGAACTTGCCAATGCTGCCTTAGTGGTCCTACACTTGTCCGGCATCGGGAGACACAACGAGATGCTGGGCGCTGTACTTATCCTGATCGGGGCGGCACTGATGGTCTTCGGCGCCATCATGCTCATCGGATGGGTCGGCGGCAAGAGCCGCTGGTTCGACGCCGGCGTGTACGACAGGGCCGGAACCTCAAAGACCGACCGGCAGTTCCTGGACTTGTACTTCATCGCCATTGTCATCGCGCCGTTGCTTTTCGGGGCGATTTTGATTGTCTTCGGCCTGAGGCAGTGGCAGTTGACGATGGCGCATTGACATACCGCACCGGGGACGATATTTTGCCTTGTTGATTCTTGTGGCTAGACGGTGGCTGTAGCTCAGTTGGTTAGAGCACCTGGTTGTGGTCCAGGGGGTCGTGGGTTCGAATCCCATCAGCCACCCTTCCCTGCGATGGACGGCTATTAATCCTTCCACGGCGGCGCTTGTGTGCCGCCGTGTTCGTTTTACTGGGATTTGTCAGATGCGGGGGTATGATATGGCTTTTCGGGAGGCGTTCGGTTTCGTGAAGGTGTATATGGAGACGATGGGCTGCCAGATGAACCGGCTCGACAGCGAGCTGGTAGCCGGTCGGCTGCGCGCAGCGGGGCACGAATTGATTGCAGACCGCAAGGCCGCCCAGGTCGTGCTATACAACACCTGCTCGGTTCGCCAGCATGCCGAACAGAAGGTTTATTCGCGCCTGGGTGCCGAAGGGCAAAGAAAGTCGCATCACCGCCCGAATCTTGTCGTGGGCGTACTTGGCTGCATGGCCCAGCGGGAAGGCGAGCAGTTGCTGAAGAAGTATCCGCAGGTTGATATTATCTGCGCGCCGGGCAGGCTGAGCGAGCTGGCCGAAGCAATCGAGGTCGCAGCAGCCGGCCAGGCGCAGGTGCTGCTCGACCCGCAGCGCAGCCGTGAGCGGGATACGGCAGCCGAGCAGGCGGCGGACCGGATGGACCTTGCCCGCGAACCGTTCGGCGACGGGATTGCTCAAGCCTACGTTCGCGTCGTCAGGGGGTGTGATAAGTTTTGCAGCTATTGCATTGTCCCGTTTGTTCGCGGCCGGCAGCGCAGCCGAAATCCCGACGACATCGTACAGGAGGTCCGCCGCCTGATAGATGCCGGCCGGAGCGAAATAACGCTGCTGGGCCAGACCGTCAACGGTTACCTGTGGCAAGCCGGCGAAACCACGGTTCGGTTCAGCGATCTGCTGGAGAAAGTCTCGGCCGTAGCGTCGCTGCGCCGGCTGAAGTTTGTAACAAGCCATCCCCTGAACTTCGGCGACGACATCCTCTACGCGATGCGCGACCTGCCTAACGTCTGTAGATACATTCACTGCCCGGCCCAGAGCGGCTCGGATGCGGTGCTGAAACGAATGAACCGCCGCTACACGCGGCGCGAGTATGACGAGCTGGTGGACCGGGCCCGTGCGATTGTCCCCGACGTGGTGCTGGCCGGCGATTTTATCGTGGGCTTTCCCGGCGAGACGGAGCAGGACCACGAGGCCTCGGCCGACCTGATCCGCCGCAGCGGCTACAAGAATTCGTTTATCTTCAAGTACTCGCCCCGGCCCGGCACGGCCGCGGCAAAGCAACTAAAAGACGACGTGCCGCAGGATGTGAAGAAACGCCGCAATAACGAGCTGCTGGCCGTCCAGGCCGAGGTCGGCCTGGCCCACCATCAGGCCCTGGTCGGAAAGACGGTGGAGGTGCTGGTTGAAGGCCCCTCGCCGCGCGTCGACAAACAGGCGCAGAAACCGACGGCTGACTCGGCCCAACTGACGGGCAGGACATCGGCGGACCACATCGTCGTCTTCGACGGGGCAAGACACCTTGCCGGCAAGTACGTGGACGTAACGATTACCGCAGCTACGCCTCTGACACTGTTGGGTGAACTTGGCGGATAACCGGTCTTAGCCGCCTAACCACCGGCGGATGATGTCCGCCGCGGGCACCGGCGCGAATATCAGGTATGCGATGTTCAGGCCGGTGACGATATCGTAAGGTACGGTCATTCTGGGCCAGCGCCACAGGCGCATCTTCAGCCACAGGCCGCCGCCTTTGCGGGGATCGACGACCGGGTTTTTGCCGGCGATAACGGCCTTGGTGTATGCAATCCGTCTCAGCACTGTCAGCAGCGGCAGCGTCGCCTGCTGGCAGACCATGGCCGGGATGTTGCCGGAGAAGGTCCCTATTAGAATTGCCGCCGACCGCTCCCCGCGCTGCCAGTAGCCGACGCGGCACGATTCGATGATGTCTTCGGCCCGCGCCTTGGTGTAGGAGATCATCAGCGCGTTGAAGAACGCCATCATGCAAAGCATAACAAAGGTGACGTTCGCCGGCGTCTGCCAGGCATAGTACGCGGCTATGCCCGCATAGACCACAAAGTCGCTGTAGCGGTCCACCGTGCTGTCGAGGAAGGCGCCGAAGTTGGTTTTCCTGTTGCCCAGCCGGGCTACGGCGCCGTCCAGCATGTCGCACGCGCTGGCCAATACCATCAGCACACCGGCCAGCAGCAGGTAGGCGCTTTCGTCGGCGGCCGGGTCCAGGCTCCAGGCAAAGCCGCTGCCGGCGGCGACGGCGTAGCAAAGCCCCGCTGCGGCCGTCAGCACCATGCCGACGACAGTCAGCGCATTCGGCGACACGCCGAGCCTAATCAGCCGACGCGCCAGGGCGTCCCGCGCCGTGATGAAGCTGTGTCCTACTGCCCGTCCGATCATGCCTGAAGATTATCCCCGCCGCACCCGCCAAGCAACAGCAGGAATTCCGTGCTGCTTTGTCTTGAGGACGCAGATATCCCCCAATTGCGCAAAACGGACACGCCCCGGACAATACAACAGCCCACGGACGGCCGTCGGTGGGCTGTATTCATCAACACGTTCGGCGAAAGTTACTTCGCCTTGCTGAGTTTCTTGGCCAGGCGTGATTTCTTGCGGGCGGCGGTGTTCTTGTGGATTGTGCCCTTGGCCGCCAGCTTGTCCACGTTCTTGTAGACGGCCTTCAGTTTCTCGTCCGCAGCCTTGCTGTCGTCGCTGCGCAGCGCCTGGTCAAAGGCGCTGACGGCCTGCTTGGCCTGGTCCTTGCGCCAGCGGTTTCGCCCGCGACGCTTAGCGTTCTGACGGATTCGTTTCTTGGCTGAAAGCGAATGTGCCACGCGATATCTCTCCTGCCGGTTTCTTTTATTTGACGTCTATAGCGAACCAGGCATTATAACGTTGCCGCCCGGCCTGACAAGGTTAATTATCACGCGCCGCTTGGACCTATTCCGCCACAGGCACGGGGCCGGCGAGGGCTTCGAACTCAGTTACCGCGGCCTCGTCGCCGGAGCAGATTTGCTCTTTCAGCATGCGGATTTCGGGCATCCGCCGGGCGAGCCAGTATTTTGCGACGATCTTTTTCTCTTCCCGGACGGTGGCATGGTCGCAGAAAAGCGCCGCGACGGTCAGGTATATAGCGATATCCACGAGCTTTCGGGCGTACAGGTCGCGGTAGCTGACGCCCGGCCTGGCCTTGATGAACTGAACCGATTCCGACAGCAGTTCGAGGCCCCGGCGGATATGCTCGATCATCGGCACAATTTCTTCCGGCCAGTCAGCTTGCCCTGAGTCCCGGCGCGCCGGGGTCGAAGGGCGGTCGATCAACTGCTCGATGATCGTCTGGGCCGTGCCGGATATGACGCCCGCGACGGCGGCGAGAACCTGAAGCTGCGTAGTGCCTTCGTAGATGGTTGTGATGCGGCTGTCGCGCAAGTGCCGCTCGACGGGATAGTCCTTCATGTATCCGCTGCCGCCGAGCACGGCCATGGCGCTGTTGGCCAGGCGCATGGACATCTCCGAGGCGTAATACTTGCTCATCGGCGTCAGGAGCTTGTTGTATCGCCCGTAGGTCCGCGAGGCCTGCTTAAGGCGTTTTTTCTCGGCGGCGTCATCGATGTTGTCGGCATGAAGCTTCCGTAGCGCGCCGTATTCCAGGTCCACGCAGAAGGCTGCGTAGTAGGTAATCGCCCTGGCGGCTTGGAGGTCGGCGCTCATATCGACCAGCAGCTCGCGGACGGCGGGGAAATTTTCGATAGCCGTGTCGAATTGTTTTCGGCTGTGGGCGTAGTCTCGTGCGACGCGATATACCGCCTCGCCGATGCCGATCGACTGTGCGGCAATGCCGATGCGGGCGCCGTTCATCAGGCTCATCACATACGTAATCAGCCCGCGCTGGCGCTCGCCGATGAGCTTTGCCGGGGCGCTGTCGAAAAAGATTTCGCAGGTCGGTGAGCCGTGGATGCCAAGCTTCTCTTCCAGGCGGCGGATTTTTACCTGCGGGCCTCGCTCGACCAGCAGCAGGCTGAGGCCCCGCCCGTCGGCTATCTCCGGCTCGCTTCGGGCCAGCACCAGCAGCACCTCGCCGCAGCCGTTGGTGATGAACCGCTTGACGCCGCTGACGAACCAGTTGCCGTCATCGTCCTGATAGGCCCGAACCTTCACCGCCTGAAGGTCGCTGCCGGCGTCAGGCTCGGTTAGCACCATCGCGCCGGTCCACTGGCCCGATGCCATCGGCGGCAGGTATTGCTGTTTGATTTCATCGGACGCGAAGGCGTTGATGGTCTCGGCGATGCCCTGTAGGCCGTAGATGTTCATCAACGACGCATCGGCCCGGCTGACAATCTCGTTGGACATCGTGTAGATGAGGTTCGGACAGTTCAGCCCGCCGAAGCGGTATGGCAGCGTAAAGCCCATCGCGTCGGCCTGGGCGAGTTGCTTGACCGCGTTGTCGATGCCCGGCGCATAAGTTACCGAGCCGTCTTCATTCAGCACGTTGCCGACCTGGTCCGTGTGCTCCGCCGTAGGCGCGATGACATCGCCGGCCAACTCGCCCAGGGCGGTCAGTATTCGCCGGTAGTTATCGACCGCATCATCGGAGTTTTCCGGGGCGTAGTCGAACTCCTTGCAGAAGCTGAAATCGTCTTCCATGATGGCTGCGATTTCGGCGACGTTCATGTGTTCGAAGAGAAACTGTATGTCTTCGTTGTCCGAGTAGAAATTTGCCATGGTTGCTGTCTCGCTGTTATGCCTTTGCCGCCTGGGCGATATCTTCGCCGCCGCGGATTGCCTTTATCATACGCGGGATTACGTCGTTCAGGTCGCCGACGATGCCGTAGTGTGCGGTGGAGAAGATTTCGGCTTCAGGATCGTTGTTGACGGCGATGATTTTAGCCGCCTCCTGCATGCCCGCCCTGTGCTGGACGGCCCCGCTGATGCCGCAGGCGATGTACAGCGCCGGGCGTACGGTCGTGCCGGTCTGGCCGACCTGGTGGTCGGCGTCGATGAATCCCAGGTCCACAGCCGCCCTCGAACCGCCGACCGCAGCACCGAGACAGTTCGCCAGGTCCCATATGAGCCGGAAGTTGTCCCGGCTGCCCACGCCCGCGCCGCCGGCGACAATTACCCGGGCGGCCTTGAGGTTCACCTTCCTGGGCCGGCGGTGCGCCTCGATGAGTTTCAACGGCAGCTCCACGTCGCCGAGATTCATTTCGCAACGGATGATTTCGCCTTTTCGAGTCGCGTCGGCGGCCGGCATGGGCATGACGCCCTCGCGGACGCTGGCCATCTGAGGCCAGCGGTCGGGGTTGACAATCGTGGCGATGATATTGCCGCCGAAGGCCGGGCGAATCTGGAACAGCAGATTCTTGTGTTCGGTCTTGGTTCCGGGTTCGGTGTGGTCGCCGATTTGCAGGTCGGTGCAGTCGGCGGTAAGCCCGCACTTCATCGCGCTGGCGACGGTTGGCCCAAGGTCGCGCCCCACGGACGTCGCGCCGTAGAGGCATATCTGCGGGGTGTATTGCTCGATGAGCCGGCAGATAACGTGCGTGAAACCGGCCGCCTGGTAATGCTCCAGGCGGTCGTCTTCAACGAGGTAAACCTTGTCGGCCCCGTGCGCGATAAGCGTCTCAGCCAGCGGCGCGACGTTTCGGCCCAGCAGCACAGCCGCCAGCGGCACGGAGAGCTTCTCGGCCAGTTCGCGGCCCTTGCTCATAAGCTCAAGCGGAACGTCGGAAAGTTTGCCGTCGGCCTGCTCGGCGAAGACCCACACTTCGCCCTGTCGATTGACTTCTATCATCTTTTTCCCTGGTTAACCAATCGTATGGTCTTCAATGAGTTCGCCTACCATTGCCGTGACGCCTTCGTCGGTAGGCTCGAACTGCTTATGCTGCCCGCCTGTCAGTACGACCGCCTGGATGCGGTGGACCTTGGTGGGGCTGCCGTTTCGCCCGCACCATGAAAGGTCGGCCTCGAGGTCGTCCAGATTCCACTGCTCGATAAGCAGGCCCTTTTTCGTCAGGTTGTCGCAGAGCTTTTCGACCTGGCCGTCCTTCAGTTCTGCGGTGTAGTTTTCATAATCGTTTTGCATGGACTCATCGACGAGTTTTTCGACTTCCGCCCGGCTGCGCGCCTTCTTGAACTTCATCATTTTCCTGGCCGCCGGGGGACGGGGCGTGTTGGCGGTCCCCATGACGGTCAGCAGCGCGGGCAGCCTGCACTCGACGGTCTCCCAGCCGTTGCCGACGTTCCGCCGGACGCGGATTGTCGTGCCGTCGAGGCTGAGCAACTGCTCGGCGTACGTGATAACCGGCAGGCCCAGTTTCTCGGCCAGTTGAGGCCCCGTCTGGGCGGTGTCGCCGTCGATAGCCTGTCGGCCGCAGAGGACCAGGTCAGCCTTGAGTTTTTTAACCGCACAGGAAAGGATATAGCTGGTAGCCAGCGTATCCGACGCCGCAGCCTTGCGGTCGGTAATCAGAATAGCGCGGTCGGCGCCGCGGTACAGCGCTTCGCGAAGCACCTGGCAGGCAGCCGGCAGGCCCATCGTGATGACAGTTACCGTACCGCCGCAGCGGTCGCGGACAGCCATCGCCTCTTCCAGTGCATTTAGGTCTTCGGGGTTGAATATCGCCGGCAAGGCCGCGCGGTTCACCGTGCCTTCTTCAGTCATCGCATTGCCGGTGATCCGCTGGGTATCCGGGACCTGTTTTATGCATACAACGCAGTTAACTGACACGCCTACACTCCTGATTTGGGAAGCCCCAGCCCGCAAAGAACAAACGTGCAAAACGGCTTCCGCACCAACGACAACGGCCCGCCCCGCAGCAGGCCGCCGGGAAAAATTCGGTCCGGTAGTATGCCCGTTCGCACCGAACCAAGTCAAGGTGAAAAGAGCTACGGGTTAACTGGTTGATTGGTTGACTGGTAACTCATAATCCGCCCTTCGACCCCGGCGCGCCGGGACTACGGCGGGCAAGCGTGGACGATTTTCTTCTTTTTTTTTTGAATTTGTGCAATTCGTGGACTGTTTTGCGCGCACGGATTTACAAGCTCACTCCGAAAGCAGCTCCGGAAAATAAAAAAAACTTCTCCCGGCCCGGCCGGGACTTACAACGTCAACAGAAGTTTTGCAACACCGTCTGCGCGCGCAAATCGCGTCATTTCGTAGAAGTTGGGGGCGTGCTATGCGCCCCGTGCATATAAGCGGAACACAGACCGCTGATTGATAACTGAATACCGGAACACGGAACTCAGAG
>JAXIHJ010000085.1:5780-12095 GCA_034189755.1 Planctomycetota bacterium | reverse complement strand
ACCGTGAGGGAGCGGTCAGATCGGTGCGAAAATCTTAATGACCGCTCCCTCACGGTCGCGGCTCGTAGGGTGCTCCCCACATCAGGCGCTTTAACTTTGTGCGCCAGGTATTATACCCCATGCCAACGCGATGCGCAAAGCGCATGGCAAAGCCCACGGAAAATCTTCCGTGGGCTTTGTGGTGTTGGATGCAATCCAGGTTTTGCTTTCGGCCGGACCTACGCAGCGCCGAGCAGACCCTTGACGAGATCCACTCCACTGGCGGCATCCGGTGCATAGCCGTCGGCGCCGATTTCGTCGGCGTAGGCCTGGGTTACCGGCGCGCCGCCGATGATCGTCTTGGTAGCCATGCCGGCATCCTTGAACGCCTTAATAACTTCCGGCATCTGCGGCATCGTCGTGGTCAGCAGGGCGCTCAGCGCACAGACTTGCGCGTTTTCGGCCTTGCAGCTCTCGACGAACTTTTCCGGCGGAACGTCGGTGCCGACATCAACGACCTTCAGCCCGCCGCCGGTCAGCATCATGCCGACCAGGTTCTTGCCGATGTCATGCAGGTCGCCCTTGACCGTACCCAGGACAACCGTGCCGATAGGCTCGACGCCCGCCTTGACCAGCTCGGGCTGGAGGATCTCCATGCCGGCTTTCATGGCGCGGGCTGCTATCAGCACCTCAGGCACGTACACCTCGTTGGCCTTGAAACGTTGGCCAACTACGTTCATGCCGGCGATAAGTCCCTGTTCCAATATCTCCTTCGGGCCAAGCCCTTCATCGAGCGCCTGTTTGGTAAGCTCCGATACCTTGTCCCGGTCGCCCTTGATCAGGGCATCCGCTAATGCTTGCAAATCTGCCATGCCACACAGCCTCCCAACGTTTTTGCAACTTCATCAACGCAAAAAGTTATACTTCGTTGCCGCTTCTTCGCCACAACCACTTCCGGCGAAAGTCGAAACATTATCGCAGATTCACCAATGTGTAAATGGGAGTTTTGAAAAAAACATCTTTTTTTTGGGCCGCCGGTCAGTCATCCGATGAAGGCGGTACCGAAAGTTTCGGCCCGGCCGGAAGAGTCGCCGGCTGGCTCGGCAGCGTAGTCGCCATAGGAACTTCGCCGTGAAGCTTTTCGAGGTCGGCCAACCCCTGCTTGGCGCATGCGGCCACCGGCTGATTGTGAAACTGGGGCATTTTAAGGACGGCCTGATATTCGGCCCGTGCGGTGTCGAAGTCGAGCCGCTGCTCGGCGAGCTTCGCCAGGCCTACTCGTGCCTTTGCGGCCGCCAATGCCTGGCCGGGAAACCGTTGGATCGCCGCATGGTACCAGTCGGCTGCCCGCCCGGCCTGGTCCGCTTGGCCGGCGTGGATATCGCCCATGTCCACACAGGCCAACGCCGCGATACGTTCGTTATCGTCCTGCTCGGCCAACAGGCGAAATCTATCCAGCAGCTCATCCGCCTTGGCGCCGGGGTCGGATGCAGCGGCCTTCAACGCGCTGTACTCCGCCTGCAGGGCTGCACGTTTGGCCACGTGGCTTCGGTAGATGTAGATGGCCGCAAAGACAGCCACTGCGGCAATGATTACGGCCCAGCCCAATTGCCAGCCTCGCTGCCTGAGGAAGGTCATGCCTTTGGCCAGCTCGAGATCCAGTACGTTCTGTTTCAGTTCGTGACGGCGTTTCGATTTCATCGTCGGCTGCAATACTACTTTGCTTTTTCCTTGGGGGTTTCGATGCGCCCGCTGGTCCACAACTGCACCTTGATCCGAACGGGATTAAACATGCTGCCCTTGGTGACTATCACGCGGCATCGCTCGATCTCCTTTTCAAAATCGAGCATGATGTCGCCCTGCACGAACATGTCGGTCACCAGCACCCAGCGATGGATGGGCATGTGCCGCTTGTAGAACCGCCCGACCGTGAACTTGTCGCTGCCGCCCTTGTACACGTGGTCCACGTACCTCGCGCCGGCGGCTGAGAAGTTCCGCGATTTTTTTTCGTCCAGGCGAAAGCCGATCGGCAGCGGCAAGTCAAAAATAGGCGGCCGGCTCTTGGCGACCAGGTCCATTGCCGGATCAACCTGCTGCGGCGCGCCGCTGGAGGCGTCCACAGTACGGGTCTTTGCGCAGCCGGCGGTCAACGCCGTTACAGCCAACACCAGAACCAAGATGATTAATCGTCTGGCCATTTCAGTCTCCCTGTCTCGGATACACGTAGTTCTTTCTATCGACTAATCCACCCCTTCGTCAACAGTAGATGTAAGACACCCGCGGCCAGGCCGGCCAACAACGGCGTGAATCATGTTGTCAAATCCGACCTGCGCGTTTAGTCTGTTGCAATCCGGCGGCGTCGTACGCCGCCACCCGGAGAACAAAACGTGATCGCCGTTCTGAATCTATTTGACATTATCCCCGGCAGGCAGGGGCAGTATGCCGAATACCTCCGGCGGGTCCAGCCGATCCTCGACCGGTTCGGCGCAAAAGTGCTTCTATATGGACTAACACGCATGATCTACATGGGCAACTGCTCTCAGGAGTATTGCGGCCTGATTGCCTATAACAGCCTGAACGACCTGCGTGAGCTGTCACACGACCCGGAGTTCAATAAAATCCGTCCCCTACGGGACAAGTCCACCAGGAACTATGTCCTGACGGCTATCGAGGCATTCGGGACGATGAACGATGCGGCGGAGCATCTTGAGAAGAATGACGAAATTTGAATGATGAATGACGAAGTGGACCTTGGGAGAAACCGACAATGCGATCCGACAATGTAAAGAAAGGTCCTCAGCGCAGCCCGCACCGCAGCCTGATGAAGGCTGCCGGCATGACGGATGCGGACATCCGCCGGCCGTTCATCGGCATTTGCAACAGTTATACCGACGTCGTGCCCGGCCACGTCCACCTCGACGCCGTGGGCGAGTTCGTCAAGGCCCGTGTCCGTGCCGCCGGCGGCACGCCGATTGTCTTCAACACCATAGGCATCTGCGACGGCATCGCAATGGGCCATGCCGGCATGAAGTACTCGCTGCCCTCGCGCGAGCTTATCGCCGACTGCGTCGAGAGCATGTGCCAGGCCCACCAGTTCGACGCGATGATCTGCATACCCAACTGCGACAAGATTATTCCGGGCATGCTCCTGGCCTCTATCCGCGTGAACATCCCGACGATATTCGCCTCCGGCGGGCCGATGGAGGCCGGCCGAATCGCCGGACGCGACGTGGACCTGATAGACCAGTTCTACGCAGTCGCCCGGCAGAAGGTCGGCAAAATGTCCGCATCGCAGGCCGGACAGTTTGAAAATAATACGTGCCCCACCTGCGGCTCGTGCAGCGGCATGTTCACAGCCAACAGCATGAACTGCCTGTCAGAGGCAATCGGCATGGCCCTGCCGGGAAACGGCACCTGCCTGGCGACCAGCCCCGTGCGAACAGACCTCTACGCCGAAGCGGCGGAGCGAATCGTCGCCATGGCCAAGGGCTGGGCGAGAGGCGGCTGCAAGAAAAACTACAAGCTGCTGCCTCGAAACATCATGAACCGCAAGGCCTTTGCAAACGCCTTCACGCTGGACATGGCCATGGGCGGCTCGAGCAATACCGTTCTGCACCTGCTGGCGATGGCGTCGGAAGCGAACCTGGGCTTCGGCCTGAAGGACATCGAGCGCATCAGCAGGCGGACGCCGAACATCTGCCGCGTCGCGCCGTCGGCTACGCCGGAAGGAAAAATTTATCACATACAGGACCTTCACCGCGCCGGCGGGATTCACACCATCTTATGGCAGCTTGCAGCCGACAGGCCAAACCTGCTGAACACCGACTGCATGACAGTTACCGGCCGAACACTTGGACGTAATATCGCCGGGTGGTCGCTGCGCAGCAAAAAAATCTGCCAGGCCGCCAGACGGCTGTATCGCAACGGCTGGCAGGCGACCGGACGGCCCATCGAGCAGGTCCGCGCGATGCTGCGAGGCGAGAGTCCGAAGAAGCTCCCGACGAAGAACGCCGGGAAATTAAACACGCAGGACCTCATCCGCCCGGTGGATCGCGCCTTCACGAAAAAAGGTGGCCTGGTCGTGCTGTACGGCAATATCGCCCGCAACGGCGCGATCGTAAAGCAGTCGGGACTGCCGGCGAACATGTATAAGTTCGCCGGGCGGGCGGTCATCTGCGAAAGCCAGGAAGACGCTTGCGCCGGCATTCTGGGCCGGAAGGTCAAAGCCGGCGACGTGGTCGTCATCCGCAACGAAGGGCCTCGCGGCGGGCCTGGAATGCAGGAGATGCTCGCCCCGACCAGCTACATCCGCGGCATGGGCCTGTACGAGAAATGCTACCTGATAACCGACGGGCGTTTCAGCGGCGGCACCAGCGGGCCGGCGATAGGTCATGTCGCACCCGAGGCGGCCGCAGGCGGAGAAATAGGCCTGCTGAAAAACGGCGACCTTATCGAGATAGACATCCCCGCCGGTAGGTTGAACGCAAAAGTATCCAAGGCCGAGTTCGCCCACAGGCGCAAACGCTACAAATCCCGCCCGCCGCAAATAACACACGGCGCGCTGGGCCGATACGCCGCGCATGCAACCAGCGCAGACACCGGCGCCGTGCTCGACTGGCCGGGAAAACCGAAGTAGTAACCGGTAGCCTGGAGCCGGTAGCCCGTTTAGACGTCGCCGAAACGGCGACGTCTGTTTTACAGGTTCATATCTTCCGGCCAGGCGGTTTGCCGGCATCGCCCCCACAGGCGGTTGATGTAGCTGAGATTGAAAGCGTTCTGCAACCGGTGCAGCCAGTAGGCCCCCCTTTCCGTAACGCGGTAGCCGCCTGGTTCCCGCCGAAGCCAGCCCGCCCGCCCAAGGCCTCGCAACAGCGGGCCGAATGTCCGCTGCAACGAGGCGCCGGGGCCGAACACCGCCTGGAAGTCCCGCTCCGCCGCGTGCAATTCGTAAAGCCGCCAATAGAGCCAGTATGTCATCTCCATCCGGCGGCCCATCGGCATCGCAAGTGCGACGGGCCTGCGGCTGGGCAGGCTCGCGGCGTACTGCTCGACGTCAAACGTGTTCACGTAAAGGCAGGAACCGAGCATCGACGCGGCGCTCGGGCCGAACCCGATATAGTGATGCCGCGAGACCGAGCTGAACTTGTTCCGCGCAGGCCGCAGCCAGCTCCACACAGCGCACCGCTCAAGGCCGTGCCGCCCCGCCAGCTCGTCCGTCAATCGCAGCATATCGCGAAGCGTGCGTTCCGGCGGTCGGCGAACCGACGCCAGCCCCAGCCGAACCCCCAAATCCGAATACGGAAACGAGAACACCGGATACGTGCTCACCTGGTCCACGCCTTCAGCCAGCACGCGGCGCAGGTCGGTTCGCCACTGCGCCGGCGTTTGATTCGGCAGCGCGAACATCAGGTCCGCGTTGACGGCCTCGAACCCGCTTCGCACCGCGCGGCGCACCGCGTCTATCGC
Organism: Planctomycetota bacterium; assembly: GCA_034189755.1. Lineage (GTDB taxonomy): Bacteria > Planctomycetota > Phycisphaerae > SM23-33 > SM23-33 > JAXIHJ01. The sequence goes on along the minus strand of JAXIHJ010000085.1, from coordinate 6,650 downwards.
CGTCGCCCCGTCATGGTTTCGGCCGAGCAGATTCAGCAAGCGGTCCGACGTCGATTGGACGCCCACCGACACCATGCTGACGCCGGCTTCTCGAAGCCGCTGAAGGCATTGCCCGTCCATGTCCGCCGGGTTCAACTCGATGCAGACCCCGCCCGCCACGTCGAAGTTCGACAGAATGTGGCGCGTCAGGCGCAGCAGCCCTTCGAGATGCACCGTCGGTGTGCCCCCGCCGATGTATAACGAGCTTACCAGGCCGCCGCGAAGATAAGGCGTGTAAAGGTCGATTTCCTCGTGCGCGGCTTTCTCGAAAACGGCGTACTGCTCGTCATCGTACCGCAGTTTGTGATAGGGACAATACGGGCAGAGGTTCCTGCAAAACGGGACGTGGAGGTACAGGCCGGGCTGTTTCAAGCCGTTCGACGGCAGCGGCGGCTGAATACGCTCCATCCGCAGCCGGCTCCACCGGCCGGTTGCAAGCCGGCGCACAAGCGGCTTCCACATCCATTCCATCGCCATGCTGTCCGGAATCTCCCAAGCCCCGCCGGGCTGAATTGACGGATGCGAGTCTTACGAGCCGCGACTGTAAAGGAGCGGTCCATATGACTATCGCAATCTGTATGACCGCTCCCTCACGGTCGCCCATACGGGCCCGTCTGGGCGGCTCGTTTATCCTACGCCGGCGCAAACCCGCGCGGCCAGTACGGGCCGCGATTTGCCACCCTTTCTATAATCCGTGGACTGTGGACTATTCTTCCTGTTCTTCCGGCGGCAGTTCGGGCAGTTGCATGTACCATGCGTCTCGCACAAATTCCTGCCGGCGTATCTCGTTCATCACTTTTTCACACGGGACCTGGTCGAGGTTCAGGCCGA
>JAXIHJ010000085.1:0-5680 GCA_034189755.1 Planctomycetota bacterium | reverse complement strand
TCTTCCTGTTCTTCCGGCGGCAGTTCGGGCAGTTGCATGTACCATGCGTCTCGCACAAATTCCTGCCGGCGTATCTCGTTCATCACTTTTTCACACGGGACCTGGTCGAGGTTCAGGCCGACCAGCGCCAGGCCTGACTTGACCTTCCGCGAGAATGTCAGGTCGGCGATGTTGATGTCGTTGTTGCCGAAGATCGTGCCGTACCGCCCAAGCACGCCGGGGCGGTCTTCGTTGATAATCACCACCACGTGGCCTTCGGGCTTCATCTCCACGCGGTAGCCGTCGATGGCGATGATGCGCGGAAAACGATTGCCGAAGATCGTACCGACGCTGGTTCGCTTTATCTTGTCGGTATGGATCGTCACTTCCATCAGGTTGGCGAACTCCCTGATCTTGGCCGACGTAACCTGCTGCACCTCGACGCCCCGCTGCTCGGCCAAAACAGGCGCGTTGATAACGTTGACCGGCACGTCCATGTACGGTGAGATAAGCCCGACCAGCAGGTGCGTTGTAATCGGCGCGACGTTCATCTCCGCTATTGCGCCGCGGTAGATTACTTCCACCCGGCCAATCGCTCCCGGCGTGATGGCTGAAAGGATCGTGCCCATGCGCATCGCCAGTTCGGTATAAGGCCGAAGCAGCGGCGGCAGCGCCTTATCGAAGCCCGGCGCGTTGATTGCGTTGCGTACCTCGCCGCCCCGAATCGCCTCGATTAGCTGCTGTGCGGCCTCCAGTGCGACCTGCTCCTGCGCTTCTTCGGTCGAGGCCCCCAGGTGCGGAACAGCCAGCACGTTCGGATGCTGCACCAGGGCCTTCTCGGCCTCGCTTTCGGGCGGCTCTTTCAGGTACACATCCAGCGCCGCACCGGCGACCTTGCCTTCATTCATCGCGGCCAGCAGGGCATCGGGGTCGATTATCCCGCCGCGGGCGGCGTTGATAAGCCTGACCGTCGGCTTCATCACCGCGAACTGCTCAGCGCCGATCATTCCCAGCGTCTCAGGGCCTTTCGGCACGTGGACGGTAATGTAGTCGGCCCGTTTACACAGATCGGTCAGGTCCTTGACCATTTCGACCTGGTCCGCCTGCCCGGCGAAGAACGGGTCGTAGCCCAGAACGCGCATTTCCATCGCCGCCGCCCGCCGGGCGACGGCCTTGCCGATTCGACCCATGCCGACCACGCCGAGCGTTTTGCCGGCCAGTTGTGTGCCCTGAAACGCCTTGCGGTCCCACTTGCCGCCCCGCAGCGACGCATTGGCCGGTGCGATCTTTCGAGAAAGCGCCAGCATGAGCGACATTGCCAGCTCTGCGGTCGACAGCGTGTTGCCGCCCGGCGTATTCATGACAATAACGCCCTTGGCCGTAGCCACGGGCACGTCGATATTGTCCACGCCGACGCCCGCACGGGCGATGCCGCGCAGCTTGCCGGGCTTGGCGAGCACCTCGGCGGTTACCTTCGCGCCGCTGCGGACAATCATCCCGTCATACTCGCCGGCTATCTTGGCCAACTCTTCCGGCGGCAGGCCCGGATTAACTTCAACCTCAACGTCATCCTGCTGCTTCAGCCAATCGATGCCGACTTTGCTCAGTTTGTCTGCTATAAGAATTTTCATGGTCGGCCTCCTATTGCCAGTCTTTCAGAACCTTGACCGCCGCAGCGACGCCAGCGCCTATGGCTACATCCGCGCCCAAATCCGCCAGCGTGTATTCGATCGCGGCGATAAGGCCGATTGTGTCGATCGGGTCCACGTAGCCCATGTGCGAGATGCGGAACAGTTTGCCCTTGAGGTTTTCCTGGCCGCCGGCGACCGAGCAGCCGTACTTGGACTGAAGCACCTTGCGGAACTTATCGTCCACGCCGTCGGGGTACAGGATGCCGGTAACCGAATTGCTCGGCTGCCGGCTGAGTAGTTTCAGGCCCAGCGCCTCAGCCGCCGCCCGCGCCGCACCGGCCAGAAGCGCCGTCCGCGACCATATCTTCTCGACGCCGGTGGCGTGAATCATCTCAAGCGCGACTTTCAGCCCGCGAATGAGCGTTACCGCCGGCGTATAGGGCGTGTCGTTCTTGGCGATGCTCTTGCGATACGCCTTGAGGTCCAGATAGAAGCCCCTGGCCGGCGTTTTTTCGACAACGTCCCAGGCCTTCCTGCTGACCGACAATACCGCCAGTCCCGGCGGCAGCATGAGTGCCTTCTGGCTGCCTACGCCGACGATATCCACGCACCATGCGTCCGTCTTCAGCGGCAGCGCTCCGGCGGACGTGATGCAGTCGGCAATCAGGATAGCGTCCGTCCCGGCTACTGCCTTGCCGATGGCCTCTAGGTCGCACGCCGTCGCCGTCGAGGTCTCGCTGTGCACCGTTACGACCGCGCCGTACTCGCCGCCGGCCAGCTTTTGCCTGACGGTCTCCGGCTGAAGGGCCAAGCCCCATTCCAGCTTTACTTCGTCAACGTCCAGGCCGTGGACCCTGGCAACCTTGACCCATCGCTCGCCGAACTTGCCGCCGTTGGCAACGAGCACCTTCTTGTCTCTCGGCACGGCCGACGCGATGGCCGCTTCCATACCGGCAGTGCCCGAGCCGGCGATAGTCAACACGTCGTTGCGCGTCATCAGCAGCTTTTGCAGCATCTCGTTGACCTTGCTGAACATCTCCTTGAACCGCTCGGTGCGGTGGTGGAAGATGGGCCTGGCCATCTCGTTCAATACCTCCGGCGGAACGTCCGTCGGACCTGGGGTAAAAAGGCGTGACTTCAACATGGGTCGCCTCCTTCAAACGAGGCGTTAAGCGCCGGGTGCAAGCCGGCAGAGCCGCAGGCCCTTCCTACGGTTACCGCCCGACGCGGAACTCTCTTGTATTCCGGCGGCGCCGGACTCGTACTCGTAAAAACCCCTCAGCTTCATGATCCGGTGACACCAGTGCGAGAGAAGCTAGCCTCATCTTCGAGGCATGTCAACTCGAAACTAAAAACTCTGAAAAACGGCCGACCGGATCAGGCGGTTCGCCCGACTGCTTCGGCAGGATGCCACCGGCTATTTATGCGGGCAGCGGATCTTGTTCATGCGATGTTTGAACCTCGATTTGAACTTCGGGTCGGTTACGGGCGTGTGGCAGGTGGTGCAAACGTTCTCGTCGGCGCGTGGCAACCGAAAGCCCGCCTGCTGGTGCTCCGGTACGTTGAAGCGGTGGCAGTTTTGGCAGTTAACGCCGGCCAGCTTCGGCGTCTTTTCAAACGTGTAGAAGCCTCCGGCCGTTCCGAAGCCGCTGGTGTGGCACATCAGGCAATTCGGGTCGCCGCTGCGCCCGGCCTTTTGCAGCGTGCGGTATGCCCGTGCGTGCGGGCCGGTCAGCCAGGCGTCGTACTGGGCATTGTGGCAGCGGCCGCACTCGACGGAGGGCACGTAGTCAAGACCCTCCTTTCGCTTGGCGCCCAGCGCCTTTCGCATGGCTGCGTGTGCGTAGGCCTGATAGGTCTGGATCAGTCTCCAGTCGATAGGCCAGCGCCGGTCGACCAGTTCGGCGCGATATTCAATTTCAACAATGTCGCCGGCCGGCGAAAGCCTCATCGCAACCGCGCCGACGGTATCCGCCCCGCCGACCTTCACGACCGGCTTGCCGGCGACTAGCCGCAGCCGCGAATCGGTTCTCGACGTATGCCCCTGAATTATCAGGTCCGCATCGAGTGTTTTGGCGGCGGCTTCAACGCAGCCGAAGTCTCCATGCACCACGACGACCACCAGAAAGCCGCCGGCCTTAAGCTCCTCGATTCGGCGCACCAGCTCCGGCCGGGGGGAAAACGAAAGGCCCGCAAGCTTCTTGGCGTCGAAGAACAAGAACTGCTCTTGCCGGATGCAGGAGACCACGGCCAGCTTGACGCCCGGCCAGGTCCGCGTAACCAGACGCTCCATCGGCAGACGGATCGAGGGGTCGGCGGGCGCAACAGTCGTCGAAAGGTATTTCATCGGGCAGGCGGCAAGCATACGGCTAAACTTCTTCGCCGCCACGGCCCACTCCTGGTCGCCCAGCACCACGGCGTCGTAGCCAACCTGACGGTAGCCCTTCAGTATGAAGTCGTTACGCACGTCGTCAGGATCAACCCAGAACAGGTCGCCGGAATCGAGCAGAAAGGTATTTTCGTAAGCGGCCCGGTAACTTCGCACAAGCCCGCTGCGCCTGGCCAGCCCGCCCGGCATAGGCCCGGCGCAATTGCAGACCTCCAGCATTCCGGTTGTCCCGCCGGTGACTAAAAGCACCACGTCGGGCTTTTTGCACTTAAAAGGCCTAACGCGCACCGGCGACGGAGGCTGATGGGCCTTGCCGTGACCGAGTCCACTTGCGCACGGCTCGCAGCCGGCCAACAGGAAAAATAAAATCGCTGTGCCCAGGCGTCTCATGGTCTCAGGCCGACGGCTTGACTTGCTGGAGCTTCATCAGTCTCAGCAGCAGCAGGGCCGTGTTCAACTGGAAGTCGGCGTCGGTCTGCTTGGCCAGCTCACTGCTGAGTTGCTCGGCGTCGATGTCCTGGATCAGGTCGGTTTCGCGGCGGATGTCAAGCCATCGCTTCATCTGCCGCGGCGTAATGGAGATGGAGACGTCCGGATCCACGCCCCAGTCTTTCTGTCCGTTTTGGCGGTGCAGCAGCCGGCCGTGCGGCAGGTAGTAGTAGGCCGTCGTCAGCCTCAGAAACGCCTTGTGGCGATGGATGGGAATGACATTCTGAACGCTGCCTTTTCCGAAGGTCCGCTCACCTACGATAATGCCTCGCCGCCAATCCTTGATGGCGCCGGAGACGATCTCGGCGGCCGAGGCGCTGTGCTCGTTGACCAACACAACCAGGTCGCCGTCGAGATACTCGCCGCTGGAATTCGCTTTCTTTTCGGCCCGCCGCGTCTGCCGGCCACGGGTCGATACAATAGGCCCGGCGCGCAGAAATTCGTTGGCTACGCCGGTGGATGCCCGCAGCAGCCCGCCGGGGTTGAACCGAAGGTCCAGCACAAGCGACGACAGGCCGTCGGCGCGAATCTGCCTCAGCGCCTTGACGAGGCGGCCCCGCGTCTGGTCCGTAAACTGCGTTATGCGGATGTATCCGATTTTGTTTTCGGCATCGAGCGTGTAATCCCACTTTCCGTCGGGTTTTCGCTGCCAACCCTTGACGGTGCGAATGCGAATTTCATCACGGACGATAGTAACCTGACGCGGCTTCAGCTCGCCAGGCCGCTCAATGGTCAGCGTAACCTTCGTGCCCTTTTTGCCGGTGATTATGCTGACAAGCCTGTTCAGGCTCAGGTTGTTGGTCCGCCGCCCGTCCACGGCGGTGATGATGTCGCCGGTCTTGATGCCTTTCTTGAAGGCGGGCGAATCGGCCAGCGGCGTTACGACCTTCAGCGGCTCGCCGAGCTTCTTGGTAATCTGGATGCCGACGCCGTAGAAGTGCCCCATCGTCTGCTTCTGAAAGTCCGATACGGAACTGGGCCAAATCATCGAACTGAAGCGGTCCAACTCGGCTAACATGCCTTCGGCAAACTCCATTGCGAGGACCTCGATAGGTATTTCAACCGTCCGCTCCGAGGCACCGAGAACGCTGTTGAGAACCAGCTTAACGTCCATGTGATCGACGTTATCTCTCTTGTCGATGTCGCCCAACAGTTTTTCGACAGCCTTGAGAAACTCGGCGCGCTTGGTCTT
>JAXIHJ010000084.1:8082-11656 GCA_034189755.1 Planctomycetota bacterium | reverse complement strand
CTAAATGAAGCCGTCCGGACTTGTTTAACGGATCGGGCTTACGTGGATGCAGGGCTTCACTGTTTCTCATCGGTCAATTGGCGTCGCCGGTGGAGGAATATATCAAAATCTCAGGTGGAATTTTCCACCTTCGCATCGCAATCGTCGACGGCCCGCCGCAGCGAACGGACCAGGCATTGCAGTTCGTCCATCGTATGGCCGGCGCAGAGGCTGATTCTCAGCCGGCTGGCGCCTCGTGGTACGGTGGGCGGGCGAATGGCCGGTATGAAAAAGCCCTTTTCCAGCATCCGGCGGCTGATCTGCACGGCCCGGCGCGCCGAGCCGAGAAGCACGGGAATAATCTGGCTGGCCGAGTCGCCCGTATCGAAACCCGCATCGCGGAGCAGGCTGCGCAGCTCGTCGGCCAGTTGCAGCAGGCGGTCTCGGCGGTCCGGCTCCCGACGGATAATTTTAAATGCGGCCAGGGCCGCGGCGCACATCGCCGGCGGCAGGGCCGTAGTGTAGATAAAGGCGCGCCCGGCGTTTCGGATAGTCTCGATTAACACGCCAGGCCCGGCTACAAAACCGCCGAGCGAGCCTATAGCCTTGGAAAGCGTGCCTACGGTGGCGTCCACGCCGTCTTCGACACCAAGCAGCTCGGCCAGGCCCTTGCCTTCGGCGCCCAGGATGCCCGTTGCATGGGCCTCGTCGACCAGCAGACGGGCGTCGTACTTATGCTTCAGGCCAACCAGTTCGCCCAGCGGCGCCAGGTCGCCGTCCATCGAAAAAAGCGAATCGGTAACAATCAGGCAGCGGCGGAATCGTCCCCGCAGCCGCCCCAGCAGCGCATCGAGCCGCTTCACGTCACGGTGAGCGTAGCTGCGCAACTGCGCCCCGCAGCAGCGAACGGCGTTGATAATGCTGGCGTGGTCGAGCTTGTCGCACAGGACGAGGTCCCCTCGTCCGGCAAGGGCGCCAATCGCCACGTGATTGGCCATCCAGCCGGTGGAGGTAACGATTGCCGCCTCGGCGCCCTTAAAGCCGGCAAGCTGCCGTTCCAGCTCGACGTGCAGTTCGCTCGTGCCGCTCAGAAGCCGCGAGGCCCCCGCCCCGACGCCCCACTGCCGGATCGCATCAACGGCGGCGGCCCGGACGGCAGCGTCGCCGGCCAGGTTCAGATAATCGTTGCTACAGAGACAGACGACCTCGCGGTCGGCCAGTTTCAGCCTCGGCCCGCAGGCCGACTGCACCACAGCCGGCGTCCGCAGCAGGTCGGCCGCCGCCAACTCGTCCAAAGACGCCTGCAACTGCCGCCATAGGTCCGTCATGACAATTTCCGAAGGCCCCTCTACATTTTCCTTGAGGGCTGAGCGGCTTGGCCCTATCCTGAAATGGTCTATATACACGATGGACAAAGCCTCTTCCACTGCCGAAATACAGGAGCCCCGAATGCAGGATAAACTTATCGGCGAAGGAATTACTTTCGACGACGTCCTTCTGGTGCCCGCCCGCTCGAACGTCGTGCCGAAGGACGTAAACACCTCAACGCAACTGACGAAGAACATCCGCCTGAACATCCCGCTGGTTTCGGCGCCGATGGACACGGTTACCGACGCGGTTTTGGCTATTGCCCTGGCACAGGTCGGCGGAATCGGCATCATTCACAAGAACCTCACCATCGAGGCCCAGGCCCGCGAGGTGGAAAAGGTCAAGCGCAGCGAAAACGGCGTCATCACCGACCCTATCGTCCTGCCGCCCGGCGAATCGACCGCCACGGCCCGCAAGCTCATGAGCGAGCACAATGTCTCCGGCATCCCGATTGTCGACGACGGCAAGCTGGTCGGCATCCTCACCCGCCGGGACATGAAGTTCCTTACGTCCAACGACAGGATCGACGGCGTGATGACGAAGGCCAATCTCGTTACCGCCCCGCCGGAGACCTCGCTGGACGAGGCTGAAAAAATCCTCAACCGCCACAAGATCGAAAAACTTCTGCTGGTGGACACCGCCGGCAAACTGGCCGGCCTGATTACCATGCGCGACATCGACAAGCTCAGGCAGTACCCCCATAGCTGCAAAGACGCCCGAGGCCGACTGCGCGTCGGCGCAGCCGTCGGCGTTTTCGACTACGAGCGGGTCGCGTCGCTTATCGCCGAGGACGTGGACGTTATCGTGGTGGACACCGCCCACGGCCACAGCGATAACGTCATCCAGACCATAGAGAAGATCAAGTCTACCCACGAGATAGACGTAATCGCCGGCAACGTAGCCACCGACGACGGCGCGGCCGGCCTTATCGCCGCAGGCGCCGACGCGGTGAAGGTGGGCATCGGCCCTGGCTCAATCTGCACGACGCGCGTCATCAGCGGGGTGGGCGTGCCGCAGATTACCGCCGTGCGCGAGGCGGCAAAGGTTGCCGACAAGAAAAACATACCCGTCATCGCCGACGGAGGCGTGCGGCACAGCGGCGACATTACCAAGGTCATCGCAGCCGGAGCCTCGGCCGTCATGCTGGGCAGCCTGATGGCGGGGCTGGACGAATCGCCAGGCCAACTGGTCATCTACAAGGGCCGGCGGTTCAAGAGCTATCGGGGCATGGGGTCGCTCGGCGCGATGGTTTCCGGCTCAGCCGACCGCTACAGTCAAAAAGGGGAAACCGAACGCGACAAGCTCGTGCCGGAAGGCGTCGAGGGCCGGGTGCCCTATCGCGGACCGCTGGGCGATTTCGTATATCAACTCGTCGGCGGCGTGCGGGCCGGCATGGGCTATTGCGGTACGTCAACCATCGAGCAACTGCGAACAAAGGCGAAGTTCATCCGCATCTCCGCAGCTTCGCTGGCTGAAAATCATCCGCACGATATCGCCATAACACACGAGTCACCGAACTATACCGTCTGGCGCACCGACGAGGAATAGGGAGAACAACAATGAACCGAAACGGGTGGATCATCTTGGGACTGGCGGCGTGGGCCTTGCTTGCAGCCGGCTGCAGTCAGCAGGCGCCCGGCAGGACGCGTGTCCTTGGCGCAGTCGGATACGAATCAGCCTTCGCCGCGGCGCGCGAAGTAATGTCGCAGTATTATTCCATTGAATCGGCCGACGTCGACGCCGGCGTGATAAAGGCCAGGCCGTCGACCATCAGCGCAAAGAACGAGAGGCTGCTGGGCGGCTCACCCGCACGCCAGGTCGCCGAAATGCACCTGTGGCGCGAAGGAAAGCTCATCTTCGCCCGCGCACAGGTCAAGGTCCAACGCCAAGGCTCGGCGGTTTATCACCAGATGCGCCCGGTCGGCGAAAATTACGATTCCGTGCCGAACGAAACGCCGGCTGAACTCGACGCCGCCACCACGCCCGAGCAGAACGAGGCCTGGCAGACCGCCGGCTATGACCACAGCGTCGAGCAGAAAATGCTCACCGACCTGTACAAGTCGCTGCACCCGGTTGCGCCGGAGAAGTAGGCGTTTTTCGTCACCCGGAACACGGAACTGGCCGCGAGCGCTAAGCGAGCGGGAACAACAGCCCGCTTCCTGCCGGTCGCGCCTAGCGAAGGCTTACACAACTCTGAAACTCTCTTCCGGGGGATGACGTGAGGGTG
>JAXIHJ010000084.1:0-7982 GCA_034189755.1 Planctomycetota bacterium | reverse complement strand
GGAACACGGAACTGGCCGCGAGCGCTAAGCGAGCGGGAACAACAGCCCGCTTCCTGCCGGTCGCGCCTAGCGAAGGCTTACACAACTCTGAAACTCTCTTCCGGGGGATGACGTGAGGGTGAAAAACCGTCCACAGCGGGCGACGGGACTCGAACCCACAACAGTCGGCTTGGAAAGCCGACGCTCTACCAATTGAGCTACGCCCGCGTTCGATTTCGGATTCCGAAATCGAATGGGAGCGGGTGGATTCGAACCACCGTAGGCTTAGCCGGCAGATTTACAGTCTGCTCCCTTTGTCCAACTCGGGCACACTCCCAGACCACAAGAAGCGTAAGTAATATCATCTGCCGAGTCAAGTACCTACGGGCCTAGTGCCCAATTCCCAAGCCCCAATGACCCAGCGATGACGAATCGTATATGGCATCGGTCATTTGGGAAATTGGTCATTGTTTTTTGGGGTCATTGGGAAATTGGTCATTAAAAAAGGCCCACCTTACAGGTTCGGCGGGTCGGGGGTCTCAATAACATTGCCTATAACCGTCCCTGCAGGTGGGCCACGAATCGTATAATGTTTTTTATTCGCTGTTCGCGCTGTCTCTGTCGCTTGCCTTCAGATATGCGGCGGTTAAGCCGGCGGCAAGTCCACCAGCACGTTTACCGGCCCGTCTGCGGCGCTGCGGACCGTCATGGTCGCGCCGAAAACACCTCGCGCCACGGAACAGCCCATATCTTCCAGCACAGCCAGAACCTTGTCCTGAAGTGGCTCGGCAGCCTCAGGAGCCGCCGCGTCTGTAAATGCGGGCCGACGACCCTTACTGGTCTCGGCCATCAACGTGAAATTCGACACGACCAGGACGCCCCCCCTGGCGTCCTGGACCGAAAGATTCAACTTGCCGGCTTCGTCGGGGAATATCCGCAGGTGCGTTACCTTCTCTGCCAGCCGCTCGGCGTCGGCCGGCGTGTCGGACACCGCCACACCGACGTAAACCAACAGCCCGTGGCGGATTCTTCCCGCGATGCGGCCGTCCACGTCCACCTCCGCCCAGTGAACCCGTTGCACCAGTGCTCGCACGTTACTTTCTCCCCTTACGGTATTTTTTCAGCACGGCCGCAGCCACATTGGCGACACGCGTTCGAAACGCAGCGGGGGAAATAATCTCTACCTGGTCGCCGTAGCCGAGCACCCACCACGTAATCTCGCCCAGCCCGTCCACATGGACGTAAAACTCAATCGAGCCGTCGTCGTTCCACTCAACTCGCTGACTGTGATGCCACTGCACCTCGGCGACGTTGCCGGCTACCTTCGGCTCGAAATGCAGATGCACGTCATACCGCCTGCCTTCGGGGATCATGCTCCACGCATCGCCGAAGTACTCATCCAGGTCCACGTCGGTCGGCTGCTGAAACGTACGGTCGGTAACCGTCAACTTGCGGATTCGTCCGAGTTTGAATGTGCGGATATCGCGTGGCTTGACGGCGTAGGCAATCAGATACCAGGCCCGGCCCAGAAAGACCAGCCTAAGCGGGCGGACGCTCACGATAAGCTGCCTGCGCAACTGAAAGCTCAGATACACCAGCCGGCAGATACGCCTGCGGACGATGGCGCCGACCAATTCGTTAAACATGTCGTCCACGCCCTCATGACGTGAGACGGGGCCAAACGACACGCTCAACTTCTTTATCATCGACCCCACGTGCCGGCGGATGGCCTGGGGCAGCACGTTTTCCAGTTTCATCGCCGCCCGCGAGCTTTCGGCCAACAGCGGCAGCCGACTCGCCGCGCCCTTTATGCGATGGGTCAGCATCAGTATCGCCAACGCCTCGGAAACAGTCAGATTCACCGGCGGCAGGAAGAAATGCCCGCTGATCTGATAGCCGCCCTTTTCCTGGTCGAAGTAATACGGGATGTGAGCCATCTCCAACATGTTCAGGTCCCGAAAAATCGTCCTGCGGCTAACCTCAAGCTGCCGGGCAAGCTCATCGGCCGTATAGGTTCGCCCTGTCTGCAACATGGTAATCAGGCGCAGAAGCCGGTAAATCCGACTGACACTCATTACTTCTCCCAACCCCTACTATTATCCACAAAGGCGGTGACACCCTTGTGTCACTGTACGAGAAATGTTCAAATTTATTCCGGTTGTATTTAGCTTGATTCGTGCGACGTCGCCGGGATGTGTATCCTCGGCTGGGCCTACTTTTTTATAGTACACAAGTCACAAAAATACAAGCGTTTATCTATCAATCGCCATGAAAATCCACCGGTGGAAAAATCGTTGTCGCAAGTGGCGATGTGCTACTGTGTTAAATCGCAACCGGAGGTGAAAAAATATTCTCGGGGGCAGTTTTTCGACTTGTCCGCTAGAAGGGCGTGCGCTGTGAGGTAAGTTATTTGTGAGGCTGCGTGGTCCGGGGGAGGCGTCCGGCAGTTTTGCGGGGCGCCTGCGACCAGTCGCGCCCGTAGAGAACTTGTGGTATGACAAGCTGGATACCGTACATCTGGAGCATCGTACCCGTGTCCCGGGCAAGGTCCGCCATTGCCGAGTTGTAACTGGTAATCGCACGAACTTCCGCGCGCTCCGCCTCGGCCAGAAATTCCTGTGCCGAAAGTTTGACCTGAAGGAACTCCGGCGTGAGCCGGCCACGGATGCGCTCGGTGTCTTCCAGGGCCTGCAACTGAACCTTGGCGGCTTCGTAAGCGACGTGCTCGGTCTGCATTTCCTGATAGGCCGTGCGAACTTCACGGATACGCTCGTTGATACGAAAGGCAATTTCGTCGGCCAGGTCCTGCCAGGAGGCAATCACCTCAAGGCGCTTCAGGCCGGCCTGGCGAAACTCCGCAATACGCTGGCGATTGCCAATAGGATACTCAAAAGTCAACCCGACGCTGTAACTCACGTATTCAGTGCTGTCGAGCGAGTGCATCGAGTCAGCGTATTCCTTGCGAAGCCCGTGCATTGTCGTTGAGGCGCTGAGGTCCAGACGAGGCAGCTTCTGGTTGGCCGCGACTCGAACGTTGATGTCGGCCACCGAAATAGCCAGTCGGGCCTGTTCCAACTGGGCATTGTGCGTCAAGGCCGCCAGCAGTTGGTCCGTCGGGTCCAGCTTGACCTTCGTAACGACAGGCCTGGTAACAGGCACAATCTCAACCTCGCCGAGGACGTTAATCTCCGCGTCGGCAAGCAGACGTGCCAACGCAGTTTGAACGTCCTGTATCTGCTTTGCCTGGCGATACAGCGCCGAGCGGCGTCGTGCGACGGCGGCTTCGGCCTGTTTAATCTCCACGGCGGTGGCGTCCAGATCGACCCGGCCTCGCACACGACGAAGCGTCTCAATTGTCGTATCCAGCAGCCCCTGCTGAATCTTAAGCTCACGCCGCGACCGCACCAGCGCCCAATAGGAATTAATGACCAGTGCGACGATCTCCTCTACATTCTGGCGGAAGGTGGCAACGCTGATCTTGCGGTTCAGCCTGGCGATACGGAGTTGGGCCAGATTGAATTCCGGCCAGGCGTCGCGCAGCAGCGGCTGGGCTACACTCAGCACAATCTCCGGCTCATAACGTGATGAGAACGTGCGGAACGTCGAGTTGTCCCAGGTGCGAGTCAACGTCCATCCAAGCGACCACTCCGCACCGGTTATGGTCCTCTGCCTCAGGCCGACTTCGAAAACGCGAACCCTGGATTCCCCGCCGCCGAGCATGCTGTCGGTCTGCCTGTCTTCCTTGGTATAGCTGATGGTCCCGTAAAGGACGTAGTCGAACTCGGCTGCCGCACGGACCATCTCTTCGCGCGAGATTTCCGGAGCAAAACTGACCACGCGAATCTGAAGGTTGTTGGCCAAGGCCCGCATAACGGCATCATCGAGCGTCATCTCGACGATTGCCTTGCCGGTCTTGGGGTCCTTGCGTATCTTCCACTTCGGCCCGGTCGTACCCGGTGCGGGCCGAAGCGAATCGATGCCCTGCTCGCTCAAGCGGGACTGCGGGCCGCGCCGGGCCATCGTCTTCTGGTAACGGTTCAAGACACTTGGCTCGACCCGCCCCGGCTGGACGCAACCAGCCAGTGCAAAAAGCAATGCAAAGCAGCACAGTATGTAGGGGATAAGGCGACCCATGATAGTCGCTGGATTATATGACAAGAGCGGCCCTTGTCAAATAGACTGATCGTGCAATTCTGTATCGGCCTAGCCGACCGGAACCTTTGCTAGTGATTACGCCTTGATTCGACGGCACGGCCCGGTCGAGCAGTTCTTGGTTGCAATTTCCGCCATTCCGGCCAATAATCGCCCGTTGACCAACACAGAGGGAAAGGACTCGCCATGGCCGTTATCGATAAAGTCTTTAAGGCATATGACGTTCGGGGAACTTATCCGGAGGAGATCGACGAGGACCTGGCCTGGAAGATCGGCCACGCGTCGGCCCAGTTTCTCCGCAGCCTGCTAAGCGGCTATGAGCGGGGCCAGGCGTCCAGCAACCGCCTGGTCGTCGGACGAGACATGCGGCCGCACAGCGAGCCGCTGACCCACGCGCTAATCGAAGGCATAACCTCCAGCGGCGCCGGGGCGGTGGACATCGGCCTGGCGGATACGCCGATGGTCTATTTCGCAGTCAACCATCTTGGAGCATGCGGCGGCATACAGGTAACGGCGTCGCACAATCCCATCAAATACAACGGTTTCAAGATTTCAGGCTTAAAGGCCCGGCCCGTCGGCCAGAACACGGGCCTGGGCGAGATCAAGCACATCGTCCAGACACTGCGGCGAATGCCCCCAGCCGCCTCGATAGCGCCCTGTCAGCAAATCGATTTGTGGAACGAGTACCGCCGGCACGTGCTGAAGTTCCTGCGTATACGCCGGCGGCTGAAGGTTGTCGTGGACGCATCCAACGGCATGGGCGGCAAGATGATCTCCGCGGTTTTCGGCGAAACCGACGTGGAAATAATCCCGCTGAACTTTGAAATCGGCAAAGGCTTCGCGCACCCGCCCAACCCGCTGGTCGAGGCGAACCTGGCCCAGCTCCAGGCCGCGGTGAAAAAGCACAAGGCCGACATGGGCATCTGTCTCGACGGCGACGCCGACCGCTGCATGTTCGTCGATGAGAAGGCTGAACTGGTACGCTGCGATTTGATGACCGCCATGATGGCCCGCTATTTCATCAAGTCTCTGCCGGAAGGTTCCGGTTCGATGATTATCTACGATCTGCGCAGCTCGCGCGTGGTGGCTGAGGAAATCCGCGCCGTCGGCGGCGTGCCGCGGCGCGAGCGGGTCGGGCACGCGTTCATGAAAAAGGCGATGGCGGACGTGCACGGCCTGTTCGGAGGAGAACTGAGCGGGCACTTCTACTTCCGAGACAACTTCAACTGCGACTCCGGCGCGATCGCCTTCGCGATAGCCCTTACCATCGTCAGCGGCCAAGACGACCAAAAAACTTTCAGCGAACTGGTCGAGCCTTTGAAGCGGTACAGCCACAGCGGTGAGATCAACTTCGAGGTCGAAGATAAAGAAGCCAAGATGCGAGAGGTCGAAGAGACGTTCAAGGACGCGGAAATCGACCGGCTCGACGGTGTAACCTGCCAGTACGACGACTGGTGGTGCAACGTCAGGCCTTCGAACACGGAACCGCTGCTGCGGCTGAGCCTCGAAGCCAAAGACAAAAAAATGCTGCGACAAAAACTCACCGAGATAAAAAAAATACTCGGCAAACCCGTCGCGCATTGACGATTTTCGGTTTACGAGCTGCGACCGGAAGGAAGCGGGAAAAAACAGGCCACTTAAGCAGGACATGCAATATTGTTTGGTGCAGTCCGAAGAGCTGACAGACTAGGGGAGTCGCGCATGGATCAAAGCAGCAATGAGGTCGCGGTTCTGAACAAGAAAAAGGCTCGCTTCATTAAGAATGCAGGCCAAAACTGTATCGTGATGTTCGTGCTCTTTGTGGTGTCGCTGTTGTCTTTCGGGCGATGCCCCGCAATTTGGACAAAAGGCGACGGCGGCAGTTCGTTCAATCTCAATATACTCAGCACCATCGGAGTTGCCGGCGGGCTATACGCTCTGATCTTTATCCCGTTGCGGCTGCGAACGATCCTGAAGCTCCCGACAGCAAAGAAGGTCTTGGGCCTGACAGGCGGAATCGGCCTGATCGCTCATTCGGTTATCGCAATTCTTATCCCTCTTTCTTCCGGTTCGGGGGCGGTTGGGACTGCGGGGAACGTACCTTTGGCCCGCTCAGGGGTGGAACAATGGCAAATAGATGGACAAGTATACAATGTCGAAACAACCTATTATTTGCGTTTGCCCGAAGGGCTTCAGTACACCGTTCAGTACCCGTGGAGATTCCAAGATTCTCAAGGTCCAATGAACGATGAGCGCGCCTTGAAAGTTGCCTTTCCGCTTATGAAGTACGCATACGAAAAAGGTCTGTATAAACGTTTCAAGATCACGAAAGTCGGCCAAGGTACGATAACGCCGTCGCGCATAGGGGTGGTCCTTTTCGAGCGGAAAGGGTCTCAAACGAGAGGCTATCGAGTCGCGCTCAGTATAAGCGGAATAGAAAAGCGAATTGGCAAGTAAAACCGGCTTGATTCACTAGTGCTGTAAAAGGCCTGTTGCAATGGGCCAACAACATAGGTAGCTTCACACAGAGGAAGCCGTGTTATGAGTCTTGCAATTTCGACAGACCGCGAACAAATCGCTGATTTCTGCCGACGGCATCATATCGGCAAGCTGGCGTTTTTCGGATCCGTCCTGCGTGATGATTTTGATCCCGACAGCGACGTGGATGTACTCGTGGAATTCGAACCCGGACACGTGCCTGGATTTATCCGGCTCTTTTCCATCGAGCAGGAACTTTCAAAGCTCCTGGGTGGAAGGCGGGTTGACCTGGTGACCGAGAAGTTCTTGAATCGCCGGATCCGCTCGCGCGTACTGGCTGATGCGGAGACACAGTATGCCCAAAGATGATCTCGTGTACGTCGGCCATATGCTGGACATGGCCCGTAAAGCAATCAGTAAGGTCGAAGGGATTACCCGAGAGCAATTCGATGCTGACGAAGATCTTCGACTGGCATTGACGCACCTGATTCAGGTCATCGGGGAAGCGGCACGCCGTGTATCCGAGGAATTCCGCAATTCTCATACACAAATTCCCTGGCTGGCAATCGTGGGCATGCGCAGCAAGGTTGTACACGACTACATGAATGTGGACGAAGACATTGTCTGGGACACAGCCACCGAAGAGCTTGCGCCGCTGGCGGCGGAGTTGGAAAAACTCCTTCCGCCGGAAGAAGGAAGCTTTTAGGCAAAAACTCACTGAGATAAAAAACTCGGCAAGCCGGTTGCGCATTAATTGCGGTTTGGTGAGAATTCCTCACGCGGTCTCGGCGAGTTTCGGCTTGCCCGGCAGGTGTTCGGCGAGGAACCGGCCGGTGTAGGATTTCGAATGGGCGGCAATCTGTTCCGGCGTGCCTTCGGCTATGATGCGTCCTCCGGCGTCGCCGCCTTCGGGGCCAAGATCGACGATCCAGTCGGCGCATTTGATCACGTCGAGGTTGTGTTCGATGATGACAATCGTGTTGCCCATGTCGGCCAGGCGGTTCAGCACGTTCAGCAGGTTGTGGATATCGGCGAAGTGCAGGCCGGTCGTCGGCTCGTCCAAAACGTAGAGCGTATGCCCGGTCGCCGTCTTGCCCAGCTCGCCGGCGAGCTTGACTCGCTGAGCCTCTCCGCCGGAAAGCGTCGTGGAGCTTTGGCCAAGCTCAACGTAGCTCAGCCCCACGTCGTTAAGCGCCTTGAGCAGTTGTTTTATCTTCGGGAAGTTATCGAAGAAGCTCAGCGCCTCCTCGACCCGCATCGCCAGCACGTCCGCGATTGTTTTGCCCTTGTATCTGACCTCCAGCGTTTCGCGGTTGTAGCGTGCTCCCTTGCACTCCTGGCAGGTAACGTAGACGTCGGGCAAAAAGTGCATTTCGATGCGCTTGGTGCCCTGG
>JAXIHJ010000083.1:0-16713 GCA_034189755.1 Planctomycetota bacterium | reverse complement strand
CAAGGCTATTGCCGGCGAGGCGGACGTGCCGTTCTTCTCGATCTCCGGCAGCGATTTCGTTGAGATGTTCGTCGGCGTTGGCGCTTCTCGCGTGCGCGACCTGTTCAAGCAGGCCAAGCAAAGCTCGCCCTGCATCGTGTTCCTCGACGAGATCGACGCGGTAGGGCGGCGCCGCGGCATGGGCTTCAACGGCGGCGGGCACGACGAGCGTGAACAAACGCTCAACGCCATCCTGGTGGAGATGGACGGGTTCAACACGTCCGACCAGATAATCGTCATCGCAGCCACAAACCGCATGGACGTTCTGGACCCGGCATTGACACGCCCGGGGCGGTTCGACCGCCAGATCAACGTTCCGTTGCCGGACCTGCGAGGCCGATATGAAATCCTCAAGATTTACGCAGCCAAGGTCAAACGCGGGCCGGACGTGAACCTGAACCTGCTGGCCCGTGGCACGCCGATGTTCAGCGGAGCGGACCTGGCCGCACTGGTCAATGAGGCAGCCATCGCCGCGACCATGTGCGATAAGGAGTTCGTCGAGCAGGCCGACCTGGAAGAGGCCCGTGACAAGGTCCGCTGGGGGCGGGCACGCAAGAGCCGCGTCATCGACGAGAAGGAAAAAACGATCACTGCTTACCACGAGGCCGGCCACGCACTGACCCAGATGCTTCTGCCGGATGCCGACCCGCTTCACAAGGTCTCGATTATCCCGCGCGGGCAGATGGGCGGGGCGACGTTCGCACTGCCGGAGAAGGACCGCTACCTCTACACACGCAGTTACTGCAAGGCGCTGATGTGCGTCTGCCTCGGCGGGCGCCTGGCCGAGCAGCTCTTCTGCAACGACGTTTCCAGCGGCGCGCAAAATGACATCGCCCAGGCCACCGAACTGGCCAAAAAGATGGTGCTCGACTGGGGCATGTCCGAACGGGTCGGACCTGTGAATTACTCCAATGACGACAGGCGAATCATGCCGATGGACATGTCCGGCAAGGAATATTCCGACAGTACCGCCGAGCTGATCGACACGGAAGTCAAAGCCATCATCGACGAGGCCTACGCCGCGACCAAGCAGCTTCAGGAAGAACATCGCAACGAGCTTGAGCATTTGGCACAGGCGCTGCTGAAGTATGAAACGCTGTCTGCCAAGGAGGTCGGGCAGATTATCGAAGGCAAGACGCTGGACAAGCTCACCGTGGGCGATCTGCTTGAGCGTGAGCAGGAGAAAAAAGACGCCGAAGCCAAGGCCGACGCGCTTCCCCAGGCCGAACCGCCCGCACTTGGCGACGGCGCCAAGCCGCTCCCCGAACCGGGATAAAGACCGGTAATATCCGTGAAAACTGGAGATGAAAAGCCCACAGATCGATATCTGTGGGCTTTTTCGTATAATGGCGCCGTGATGATAGAACTGGACGATATCCTGAACTCGCATCGCACCGGGCGGGCAGTAGTGATGGGTGTCCTGAACGTTACGCCCGACAGTTTTTCCGACGGCGGCGAGTTTTTCAGCCCATCCGACGCAGTTGCCCGTGCACGGCGCATAGTCGCCGAGGGCGCCGACGTCATCGATGTCGGCGCCGAATCCACCCGCCCGGGTTCGGACCGCGTTTCTGCCGAAGAGCAACTGGCCCGCCTGCATGAGGTCATTCCGGCCGTCGCCGCCAGTGGCGCGATACTCAGCATCGACACGACCAGCACCAAGGTTGCCGCCTTCGCGATGGACTGCGGCGCTAAAATCATCAACGACATTTCCGCCGGCCGAGACGATTCGGACATGTTTTCGCTGGCGGCGAGCCGGGGCGCGGCGATGGTTCTTATGCACATGCTCGGTAAGCCTAAGACCATGCAGCAGGCCCCGTCATATCAGGACGTGGTCGTGGAAGTCCGCCGTTTCCTCGCCGAGCGGCTGGATGTCGCTGAGTCCGCCGGCCTGGACCGCCGGCGTTGTATCGTGGACCCGGGAATCGGTTTTGGCAAGCGGCTGGAGCACAACCTGGCACTGCTGGCCGGCGTGGACAGGCTCCTGAAGCTCGACGTACCGGTGCTGATAGGAGCTTCTCGAAAACGGTTCATCGGCGAATTGACTCACTGTGCCGAGCCGGCTGACAGGGTCTACGGCACGGTCGCCGCATCCCTGGCGGCCTGGCGGCGAGGGGCGACTGTCTTCCGCGTCCACGACGTCGCCGCCGTCAAGCAGGCTCTTGCCGTCGCACGGGCTATCGAGCAAAACGCCCCGGCCGAAAAAAAAACTCCGCGATAGGCTGTAGTCCGCACCACCGCCGGGACGATGACGTATATATATTAGGCCGGCAGTAACACTGCGCGCGGATTGACAGCGACATGGAAGAACTCTTCAGAGCTATCTCGACGTATCTGAACCGGGTCGCAACCTACAGCCACCTGGTGGTCATGATAGAGCTGCTGCTGATCGGCGTGGTGGTTTGGTGGGTGCTGCGTTTCCTGCGCGGGACGCGCGGCGCGAGGCTGGTCAAAGGTGTCGCCGTGCTGCTCAGTTCGGTGTACGTGGTCATTCGCCTGCTGCCTAAGGAGCTTGGCTGGGACCGTATCGAATTTTTGTACGGCAAGTTTTTGCTGTTCGCTTTCGTAGCCATTGTGGTGGCGTTCCAGCCGGAACTCCGCCGCGCGTTGATTCAGATCGGCCAGGCGAGAATCTTCCGCAGCGCCCGCAGCCGGGTGGAGATGATGGTCGATGCGCTGACCGAAAGCGCAGCGTACCTTTCCCGCAACAAGATCGGCGCAGTCCTCGCCGTGGAGCGGTCGGTGGGTCTCGGCGCGCTGATGGAAACGGGCACAATCGTCGACGCCCAGCTCACGGCAAGCCTGTTGAACACGATTTTCTACCCGGGCAGCTCACTGCACGATATGGGCGTGGTTATTCGAGATGGCCGGGTCGCCGCCGCGGGATGCCAGTTTCCCCTGGCCGAGAGCGAAGAGGTGGACCCTTCACTCGGCAGCCGGCACCGGGCTGCATTGGGGCTGGCTCAGGAGTCTGACGCGGTCGTATTGGTCGCAAGTGAAGAAACGGGCAGAATCTCACTGGCCTGTGAGAGCCAGTTGTATATCGGGCTGGAGCTGGAGAACCTCCGCGAGATGCTGATAAGCCTGATGGCGCCCAGGCCATTCCCAAAACGCTGGCGGCGCACCAGTCGACAAAGCGAGAACGGCGACATATGACCAAGATTCGAGTCTATACCGAAGACCATCCACGCTTTTCCCGCCGGTGGTGGTTGACGCAGGGCCGAAACCTGTTCTGGGTGGCCGTCATCAGCATCCTGATCTGGATTTACGCCGACATCGAGAAATCCGAGACGTGGGACTACAGCGCGAAAATCCGCCTGAACACCGAGCAGGCCGGCAATCTTATGCTGCTTTCCGAAGACAATAAGGCGGGCGTAACCTTCAAGGAAGTGGACGTAACCTTCAAGGTCGCAGGCAGCAGCAGCAACCTGTACGAATTTGGCCGATGGCTCAAAAGCAAGGCGGCGATCCTCGAACACGACGTTTCGGTCTACGGGCCGAGTGAAACGCCGCACGTCATTCGTGCGGAGCAGGTGCTCCAGCGCGCCGGCGGGTTGGAAAAATTCGGCCTGACTGTAAATACGATCTCGCCCAGCGTAATCGAAGTGAAACTCGACCGGCGCATCCGCGTGAGCGACATACCCGTGCAGTTCGACTACATTGGCGCTACGCTGGATGCCGATCCGGTCGTATCACCGCAGCAGGTGGATATATTCGTGGCCGAAAGCCTCTGGAAAATTATCCAAAAACTTACGGACAAACCTGTGCTCAAGACTCGACAGGTGGATCTGCGAAACGAGCAGACGGACAAGCCTCTTGAAGTAATCCCCTCGATCGCAGGCGTCGCCGTCGAGCCGGAAACCAAGACCGTTCAGGTTGCCGTACGAATCAGCCAGAGGATTGATACCAAGTCGCTCAGGGTAGCCGTTGGCGTGGTTACGCCGGCGGGCTGGGGCGAAGATGGCACGTGGGCCGAATATGCCCTGGTCCGCAAGGACCCGCTCGAATGGCGGCCGCAAATAACGGTCAGGGGCACCAAGAAGGACCTGGACCAGCTCAGGCCGGAAGACATCCAGGCCCATGTCGTGCTCGGGGACGAGGACAAAAAACCCGTTGCAAGCTGGCTGGAACGCAAGGTGGTCATCCGATTTCGAGAGCAACTCAAACTGGAACTCGTCGGCGGGAATCCGACCGTCAAGTTCAAACTCCAGAAGCGCAGCCCGGCGCCGCCGTAAAGACGCCCGCTCCCTGCCGGTCGCGGCTAGTTTTCGGTGAAATCACGTTCACATGGTGTTCAACTAGGACAAGACCTCCCCCAAACATGCGTACACCCGGCAATCTGCGCACAGTTGTCTTTCTCGAACATTTTTCATACCCTATGGGTGTTGAAGACGCACCTGAAGACTCGACTCAAGGGAATCGCCTATGGACGCGGAAAAATTCATTAACAATCTGGCGTCGGCGGCCCGCACAGCCGCGGCGAAACTCACCGTCAGCCCGGGTTCGCAGCGCGACGCGGCGCTGGTTGCCTGCGCGGCGGCTATCCGACAAAACAAGAACTCGCTCCAGGCCGCCAACAAAAAAGACCTCGCGCGCAGCGAGGAATTCGGCTTGACCGAAGCAATGGTTGACCGGTTGAAGCTGACCGACGAGCGAATCGAAGGCATGGCCGAGGCGATGGGGCAGATTGCCGCCCAGGTCGATCCGGTCGGGCGGGCGGTCAGCGCACAGAATCGCCCCAACGGCCTGCGGATCGAAAAACGCCGCGTGCCCATCGGCGTAATCGGCATCATTTACGAATCACGCCCGAACGTTACCGCCGACGCGGCCGGTCTGTGCCTAAAAAGCGGCAACGCCTGCATCCTTCGGGGCGGCAAAGAGGCCGTCAATTCCAATCTCGCCGTCGCCGCCGTGCTCCGCGATGCGGTTGGCTCGGTCGGCTTGCCGGCTGAGTGCATCACCGTTGTCGACAACACCGACCACGCGATCGTGACGGCTATGTGCCGGGCCGAAGGCCTGATCGACCTGATTATCCCCCGTGGCGGCGAGGCGCTTATCCGCGCCGTAGCCGATGCCGCAACCATACCCGTCATCAAACACTACGCCGGAAACTGCCACGTGTACGTCCACTGCGACGCGGACCTCGATATGGCCGAGCAAATCGTCCTGAACGCCAAGTGCCAGAGGCCCGGTGTCTGCAACGCCGCCGAGACGCTGCTGGTGGACGCCGCGATAGCGGAAAAGTTCCTGCCGCGCGTGGCGAAAAAACTCATCGACGCCGGCGTGGAGCTTCGCGGCTGCGATGAGTCATGCAAACTGGTTAGCCAAATGAAGCCGGCCGACGAAACCGACTGGTCCGCCGAATACCTCGAACTGATTCTTGCGGTGAAGGTAACCGACTCGCTTCAGGCCGCCATCGAGCATATCAACACCTACGGCAGCAGGCACACCGACGCCATCGTAACGGCTTCCATCGCTGCGGCGGATGCGTTCACAGCCGGAGTGGATTCGTCCAGCGTTATGGTCAACGCCTCGACGCGTTTTTCCGACGGCGGCGAGTACGGCCTGGGCGCCGAGGTCGGCATCTCCACCGACAAGCTCCACGCACGCGGCCCCATGGGCGCTGAAGACCTGACTACCTATAAATGGATTGTTACCGGCAGCGGGCACGTCCGGGAATAGGCAGGGATTGACGCGGACTAACGCAGATAGAAAGCTAAATCGCGGGGCGCCTTTCCTGGTGGTATCCCAAGGGCAAGCTCAAGGCGACCCTTACCTACGTTGACGGCAAGAGGCATGGTGCGTTTGTTAGCTACTATTCGTCGGGTATCAAGGAGACAGAGGGTGCTTATTTCCAGGGTGAGCGGGCTGGTAAGTGGGTCCGTTATGATGAGACCGGCCAGGTCAAGTCCACCGAAGATTACCAATCGCTACTTGACGAACCTGCAAAGCAAACCCAGCCGGCGAATTCTGATTGACGTTGCATCTATTCGTGTTTGCCTCTGCTTTCTGTAAAGAAATCATCCCCTGCATCCCTTGTATCCCTGCTAAAATTCAGATATGGCCGACGCACGCGACATGCCGCTTTTGTGTCATCGCTGCGGTGCGGAGCTTACGCCGGGCGAGGGCAACTTCTACGTGGTCAACATCGAGGCCATCGCCGATCCATCGCCGCCGAATATCTCGACAGACGAGCTGTTGTACATCGATATAGACGCCGAAATACGAAAGATCCTCGACCAGGTCCGCGACATGCCCGAAAGCGATCTGAGGGACCAGGTCTATCGCCGGCTGACGATTCACCTGTGCGGCTCGTGCTACGCCGACTGGATCGAGAACCCCGCCGGACCATAGCATAATTCATCGTAACCGTTCAGGCGTTCTTGTCTTGTGGCAGGGGCCTGTTACAAAGCATTGCAAGGAGCTGCCAAGGTGGCAGCCTGAACGGTTACAATTCATCGAAGGGCTTTTTGGGTTCTGTCTACTTCCGCGCGAACCTCTTGGGGCGAAAGCAATTCAATGCGCCCGTCCAGGCGGAGGAGTTGGCACTTGTCATCCGGGCCCGGCTCCGTCTCGTGGAGAAGCACGTTCGAGCCGGGCATTTTCTCGTTCTGAGCCGGGATATATGAAAGCCCCGGCCCGTCCGGGCTGAACAGCTTCCTCGGCAAGCCCGTTTCCCGGATAAGCTCATCCGTCGAGGCGGGGAACTTGCCGTCGTTTACGGCTGCATACTGCCGAAGCGCCCTGTAAATACCGGCGAGGTTGATACTCTCGACGGCTACCGCCGCGGTATCCTTGGACTTGACGACGGTCTTCACATAGCTTTTCGGGCCGCCGGAGAAGTACAGGACGGCGATAATCGCGACGGCCAGCAGTGGGGCGATAATCATCAGATGGCTGGATCGAATCATTCCGCCTCCCATGCGAAATGCTGCTTGTAGTGTCGGTAGTACAGCCCGATGATTCGCATGGTGACGATGGCGAAATAGCCCTGGAATATGGCCGTGCCCACGCCGAGTACGAGTATGGTAGCCGCTATGCTATGCACGCCCAACTTCTTGGCGATGACCGTCGTGGCATTTATGCTCGCCCACCCACCTGCCGCTACGACAATCAGCAACAGCCAGAGCATCAGGTATTGCGGAAACGCCTTGGCGATGGTCCGCAATTGCACATCATGGCGGATTGCCCTGGTTGAGAAACCGTGTATGGCGATGGTCAGGATCGTCATCGGCCACATGAACAATCCCAGTACCAACAACACTCGCCTAACAACGGCGTCTGCCCCGGCGCCGCCAATACCGCCACATGACAAGCAGGTAACCATCCACACCAGCATCGGCAGCAGCACCACCAGCGACCCGCCCAGAAACAACAATAGCGGGCGGATGATGTCTTCCCATGGGCCGTCGGTCATGCCGAAGTCCGGCAGGTCGTCTTGGCCGGCGCATGTTTCCAGTATGATGTTCAGGTAAAGTGAACACAGCCAGCCGGTGATGATGAGTTGTCCGATAAATCCAAGGCCGCCCGCGAAGCCCAGCACCGACTGCATGATGTGCATGATGACCACGAAGCCGAAAATAAACGCCCCTGCCCCTCGAAAGCAGATCGTGAAACTCAGTATTGTGTCCGGCCAAAACCCACGTTTCGGGGCGGTTGAGTCGGTTGCAACTGCCGGAACCTGCTTGGGTATCGTCTCCGGCGGAGCCGCCTCCGGAGCAGCAGGCGGATGCACGGGCGGCGGCACGTTTTGAACCGCCTGGCAGAACGGGCATCGGGCCTTCTTGCCCGCCGCTGAGTCCGGAGCAGATACCGACTTGCCGCAACTGCTGCACTCGAATTGAATTGGCATTTTATACTCCTTTGCCGCAGCCTATCTTTCGGGCACATCGAAATCAAGCCCATCCGCCGCGATATCAAATCGATATCTTCTGTTGAACTTAACGGCAAAATCTATAGACTCTGGTGTTCGTCCGCCGCCGGACGGCGAAAGAGGCCAGGTTCATGGAATTATTCAGCGACGAGGCATTGAAAAGGACACATACCTGCAACCAGCTCCGCGCCGCCGACATCGGTGAGCAGGTTCGCTTATGCGGCTGGGTTCGCAGCTATCGCGACCACGGCGGAGTGGTGTTTGTCGACCTGCGCGACCGCGACGGAATTACCCAGGTGGTCTTCGACCTGCCCGGCGACGATGCCGGCAAGGCCGCCGCCGAGCGCTACGCCCTGGCCCGTTCGCTCCGTAACGAGTGGGTCATCTCCGTTGCAGGCGCCGTTCGCCATCGGGGACCCGACCGTGAAAACCCCAAGCTGCCCACCGGCCAAATCGAAGTGCTCGCCGGCGAGCTGGCCGTGTTGAACCGTTCCGAGACCGTGCCATTTCAGCCGGATGAGTATGCCGGCGTCTCGGAGGAGATGCGCCTGCGGTATCGCTACATCGACCTCCGCCGGCAGGAGATGAGCGGCGCTCTTAAGCTGCGACACCGCATCTGCAAAGCGATGAGGGACATACTCGACGCAGACGGATTCTTGGAGGTCGAGACGCCGTTTCTGACCAAGTCCACCCCGGAAGGCGCCCGTGACTTTCTGGTTCCGGCCAGGCTGCGGCAAGGCCAGTTCTACGCGCTTCCGCAAAGCCCGCAACTGTTCAAACAGGTTCTAATGATCGGCGGGCTGGAGAAGTACTATCAGATCGTCCGCTGCTTCCGCGACGAAGACCTGCGCGCCGACCGCCAGCCGGAGTTCACGCAACTGGACATTGAGATGTCCTTCTGCACCGAAGCGGACGTGATGGCCGCCACCAACCGCATCCTGCGTGCGGTCTGCGAGGCAGCGGGCAAGGACTTTCCCGACGAGGTGCCGGCCCTGACCTATGCAGAGGCGATGGATCGATACGGCAGCGATGCGCCGGACCTGCGTTTCGACCTGCCGCTTAGGGAGGTTTCGAAGATCGTCGCCGGTACGGAATTCAAGGTCTTCGCCGGCGCCCTGGCCGGCGGCGGCATCGTTAAATGCCTGTGCCTGACCGGCGGTGCGAAGTTCACTCGTAAAGAGATAGATTCCTACGTCGCCTTCGCCTGCACCTGCGGGGCGAAGGGCCTGGCTTGGTGCAAGGTCGAAGCCGATGCCTTTACCGGCGGCGTGGCCAAATTCCTGCCCGCTGAAGTTCAGAACCAGTTGCGTAAAGTGCTCTCCGCTGCCGCCGGTGATATAATTTTCTTCGTCGCCGACGCCGCCGGCGTGGCCAACAAGTCTCTGGCGGCTCTGCGGTGCAAACTGGCGTCGGACCTGGGCCTTTACGACCCCAGCGACTTCGAATGGTGCTGGGTCGTCCAGTTCCCGCTGGTGGTCCGCAATGCCGAGACAGACCGCTGGGACAGTCTGCATCATCCGTTTACCAGCCCTCGGCCTGAAGATTTGGACAAGCTGGAAAGCGATCCAGCCGCTGTCCGCAGCCGGGCGTACGACATAGTCTGCAACGGGACGGAATTGGGCGGAGGCTCGATTCGTATCCATTTGCCGGATATCCAGCGCCGCGTCTTTGCGCTGCTAGGCATCAGCGAGGCCGAAGCCAATGAGAAGTTCGGCTTCCTGATGAACGCGCTGCGGTTCGGCGCGCCGCCGCACGGCGGCATCGCGCTGGGGCTGGACCGGATCGTGATGATGCTTCTCGGCGCCGAGAGCATCCGCGACGTAATAGCCTTTCCCAAGACACAGCAAGGTTCTTGCCCGCTGACCGGCGCTCCCGGGCCGGTGGACCAGCAGCAGCTTGCCGATCTGGACTTGAAGTTGATAGCCCCACCCGCTAAAGACGACGCCGTAACCACCTGAAGTCTTTACAACAGGGGCGGTCTATCTGGAGCCGGCTTCTTCGGCCCGGCGGATCTGCTCGGCCAGGTCGGCCGAAAGTTTCCGTGCAGCGTCGTATCTGAGATGACTGCCGTCGTAGCTGTGATAGCCGGTCTGGTCGACCGGCAGCCAGATGCCTCCGGCTGCGGTCAGGGCGGCGACGGCCGCGTCCTGGTTAAAGCCGCCCAGCGTGTTCTCCAATGCCACCATCTTGGCCGTGGTGGGCGGCCGGAATGCGTAAAGGCGAATGCCGCGGCTGTGCCAGCGGCGGATTCGGTCGGTCAGCAGCTTCAGGAGACGGCCGTCACGAACCGCGATATCGGAGAACCGCTTGATGTAATGGCTCAGTGCCCGGCTGCGGTTTTCCGGCACCAGGCTGGTCTCCATCCAGCCGTCGGCGTGGTATATCTTGAGGCTGTATCGCTTTTTTGTCCGGCCGAAGGTAACCTGGAGAATCTGCTGTATTGACATGGTATCGAGAGACTCCACCAGCGGTTCGAACCACTGCCGGACTATTCGCTGATGGGCCGGTGCATCTGTTGCCGACTGCGGCCCTTTCGGCTTCTCGCCTCCGATGCCGCCGATGCCCCCACGCAGCAGGGCCGGCGAGAGGCCGAGCACGATTGTTTTCCTTTGGCTCTGCGGATCGAGCAACTGTTCGATCTTATCCAGGACCTCAGGACAGAGGCCTTGGCCGGCCAGGCCGTAGTTCAGTATTCGCAGGCCCGGCAGTTGGGAGGCCATCGCAGCCGGCGACAGGCCGCACATTACCCTCGAATCGCCTATCAGAACCACATCGGCGCAGTGGTGCCAGCCGGCCTTGATCCGATCGTACTGCCGGGGATGCAGCCCCTGCCGCTGGCTGTTCCTCAGGCCCGTCAGTGTCCCCAGCAGCCCCGTCGCCAGCAGCAGGCTCCAGAACGTCCGGTCGCACAAGAATCGACGCAACCGTCGTCGAATAGTCAGGCGAGGATAGGTCTTGTTGGTAGTCATTTTTTACTGACAAATTTCCTGACAAAAACCTCGACGGATCAAAACTGGAAGTAGATAAACGTACTGCCCGGTCCGCGCATGAGTACACATGCGGCGATTAGAACTGCCAGGCCGACCGGCCCTATCAGCCTAGCGACAGGCCTGGCCGCCGGCCAGCGGAGCCGGTCCAGGCCGAAGTGAAAGTACAACTGCCTGGCCATCATGAGCAGCGTCAGGTTTATGGCCTTGCTTGAGATCAGGCCGCCCCAGCCGGTTGACAGCTTGCTGAAGTTGAACATCGTCGTCAGGATGGCGACCGCCTGGCTGAAGGATCGGCTTACGAAGAAGACCCACAGGATCGTTGTCAGCACGAACACCAACAGCGTAGCCAGGTGTCGGCCGAGCGGCCGGGCGCAAAGACGCTTCGGCCAGCCGGTCATCCGCTCCAGCGAGAGCATCATGGCGTGCCCGGCAGCCCAGATGACGAACGTCCAGGCCGCCCCGTGCCACAGACCTGAGATCAGCATTGTCAGCCACATGTTGCCGTGAGCGAAAAACCTGCCATGCCGCGAGCCGCCCAGCGGTATGTACACGTAGTCCCTGAACCACGTCGACAGCGAGATGTGCCACCGCCTCCAGAACTCCTGGAAACTGTCTGCAATGTATGGATGGTTGAAATTCACAGGGAACTCGTAGCCCATCCACTTGCCCAGCCCGCGGGCGATATCGCTGTAGCCGCTGAAGTCGCAGTATATCTGATAAGCAAACAGCGCCATGACGATCCACCAGTAGCCGCAGGACTCCAGCGGGGTCTGTCCGCTGAGTGCCTCTCGCACGACCGGGGCGATGGTGTCGGCCACGACAACCTTCTTGAAGAAGCCGTAAGCAATCAGTCGCAACCCGGCCCATCGCTGGGCCTCGCCGGCGCGGCGCTGCTTAGCCAACTGAGGCAGCAGGTCCGCTGCACGGACGATCGGCCCGGCTACCAACTGCGGGAACATCGACAGGTAGGCGAAAAAGTGCAGGACGTTCCGGGTCGGCTGGAGCTTGCCTCGGTAAATATCGATGGTATAGCTCATGGACTGGAACGTATAGAAGCTGATGCCTATCGGCAGGATCAGCTCCGTCGCCGGGATCCGCCACGTGCCGCCAAGCAGCCCGCCGATGGCGTTTACGTTGATTATCAGGAAGTCTAGATATTTGAACACCGCCAGCGAGCCGACGTTGCCGAGTATCGAGGCGACCAGGAACACCTTCTTCAGCCGGGGCAGTCGCGCCATCAGCAGCCCGGCGGCGAAGTCGATCAGGCCGCTGGCGGTAATCAGCATCAGGAACCGCCAGTCCCACCAGCCATAAAAAAGGAAAGATGCAGCCGTCAGATAGAACCAGCGGCGACTCCGGCCAAGCCGCATCAAGGGCCAGCCGGCGAAAAATAGCGCCGCGAACAGTAAAAATGCCACAGAGTTAAATTGCATTCCGGGCAGTCTAGCATCGCGGCAAAGCCCTTGCCAGAGCCAACTGCGCATCCCGCCGCTGGCACGTGCGCCTGGGCTATGGTTTCGTGGCGCCGGCCTTGCGGCCGACCAGTTCGATAGCCAGGTTGATTGCGGCGGTTATGCTGGCGGGGTCGGCCTTGTTCTTGCCGGCGATGTCGAAGGCCGTGCCGTGGTCCGGCGAGGTGCGGATAATCGGCAAACCAAGCGTTACGTTCACCGCTTCGCGCCAGGCAAGCAGTTTAATGGGAATAAGCCCCTGGTCGTGATACATGGCCACCACACAGTCGAATTCGCCTTCGACGGCCTTACCGAAGACCGTATCGGCCGGGTAAGGCCCGGAAACGCGGATGCCCGCCTCGCCGGCCAGCAGGATCGCCGGTGCAATTACACGGTCTTCCTCATCGCCGAACGCCCCGGCCTCTCCAGCGTGCGGGTTCAGGCCGCAGACCGCGATGTGCGGGTTTTCCAGGCCGAACCACTTCCGAAGCGCCTCATCGGCCAGGTCTATCGGGTTGAACACGCAGCCGATGGTTAATATGTCCCGGATTGACATCAGCGAGGTGTGAATCGTAGCCAGCACGACCTTGAGTTGTGGTGCGACGAACATCATCGCCACGTGCCTGGCCTTGCACTTGTCGGCCAGCAGCTCCGTGTGGCCGGGATATTTCTTAAGGCCCGCCAGCCGCCAGGACGTCTTGGAAATCGGTGCGGTAACCATCGCGTCGATAAGCCCGGCCTGGGCGGCGGCGATAGCGTCGGTGCAGAAGGCCATCGACGCCTTTCCACCCAGGGCGCTCGGGCCGCGAGGCATGACGGACGGGGCGGCAATCTCGTCGTAGTCCAGCACCACAATCTCATGCGGATAGCGGCGAATGTCCTCATGGTGGTCGCGATAGAACGAAAAGTCCGTCTCGAGCATGTCGGCTGTATAGGCCAACTGCTCGCTGAAGCCGAACAGCACAAACCTCGCCCGGCGGCGCAGCTCGCTGTCCAGCAGCGCCTTTATGATGACCTCGGCCCCGATGCCGCAGGGGTCGCCCATCGTGATGCCGATTGTCGGACGGTTCGCATCCATCGCCAACTCATGCAATCCCTATTCAAGGGTTTCTTCGGCTGATTCACATAGGTTAGAGGTTAGAGAACAAAGAAAACCTCGTCCACGCTGAGCATCACCTCCAACCTCTCACCTCTAACCTGTCGTTCAGATGAATCCGGCGTCTTTCAGCTTCTCCATCGTCAGGCCGCCGGAACCTGCGGCCAGGTTATGAAGGTACTTCCGGATGTACTTGCCGATGATGTCGGTCTCGACGTTTACGCTTGAGCCGACATGGAGGTTGGCCAGTGTTGTTTTGGCAAGCGTCGTGGGAACCAGCGCCACACTGAAACACTCCTGCGATACGTCCATAAGCGTCAGCGAGACGCCGTCAATGGCGATGCTGCCCCTGGCGATCATCTCGTCGGTCAACTCGCGCGTGGCGGCGAACTCGACGATGTGCTCCTGCCGGTCCTGTCGGACGCGGCGCACCTTGGCTACGCCGTCGACGTGGCCGGCTACAATGTGGCCGTCCAACGCGCCGGTCGGACTTACAGGCAGTTCCAGGTTTACCGTTGCCCCGGCCCGCAGCGACCCCAGCGTGGTGCGCCGGAGCGTCTGGCCGATTACGTCGAAACCGGTTACCGCCCCAGCTGCGGCCACGGTCAGGCACACACCGGAAACCGCTACGCTGTCGCCCGGAGCGAGCGGGCCGGCCAGCGGACCCAAGTCAATCTCCAGCCGCCTGCCGCCGGGCCGGGGCCGGCTGGCCTGCACGGCCCCTGCGTGTTGTATAATGCCAGTGAACATGAAGCTCCATCCTAGGCGATTATCGCGACCGGAGGCAACGAAAACCGCCGCCGGCATTTTCGGCCACACGACCGGTGGATAATGTTATAATAGTTGTTCTTTCACCCGCAATGAGATGGGAAGAACTCTCCATGGCAGAAATCAATAAACTTCGCGACCTTCGACGGAACATCGAATCGGTGCTGCTGGGCAAGGCCGAGGCGGTCCGCAGGGTGCTGGTGGCGCTGCTGGCCAAAGGACACGTGCTGTTGGAGGACGTGCCCGGTGTGGGCAAAACGATACTTACCCGGGCAATCGCCAAGAGCATCGATTGCACATTCAACCGTATCCAGCTTACGCCGGACCTGCTGCCAAGCGATATCCTGGGCGTTAGCATCTACGATTCCAGGTCGGAGCAGTTTGTCTTCAAGCGCGGTCCTATCTTCTCGCACCTGGTGCTCGTGGACGAGATCAACCGCACCACGCCCCGCACCCAGAGCGCGCTGCTGGAGGCGATGAACGAGGCCCAGGTCTCAGCCGACGGCAAGACATACCCGCTAGGCCCGCCGTTCATGGTGCTGGCTACACAAAATCCATATGAATTTGAAGGTACTTACTTTCTGCCGGAAAACCAACTGGACCGATTCATGCTGCGGGTCCGGATCGGCTACCCCGACGAGCAGACCGAGCGCGAGATACTGCTGACCCAGCCGGGCCGGACACGCCTGGCCGAACTGACGCCCGTAATGGGCGTCGATGACCTGATTGCCATTCAGAACCGTGTGCTGTCGGTGCAGATCGACGACGCCATAATCGACTACATCGTGTCGATCGCCGAGGCTACCCGCCGCAGCGACGAGTTGGCGATTGGGCTTTCGCCGCGCGGCTCGCTGGCGATAACGCAGGCCGCACGCGCCTCGGCGATTCTGGACGGACGCGAATATGTCGTGCCCGACGACATTAAAAACCTTGCCGTCGACGTTTGCGCCCACCGGCTGGTTACCAAGGCCCTGGCGCACGACGGCTCAGCCGCCGCGGCCGAGGCTATCTTCCAGCAAATCCTCGATACGATACCAGTACCGCAATAAGCTTTGAGGTGCCCGCTTATGGCCCCGCGCCGATTACGTCAACCGACTTGCGCATCCGGCCCCTCATGTTCGATCCAGACGTCTCCAAAGGCTCGGAGCTTTAGAACGGCGGGGCTTACGGTTGCGTTAATCGGCATGGTCTTGAGCATCCACGCCCTGGTTGTCTGTTTCTTCGTCGCGGGACTCCCCGTGTTTCTTCCCGTCTTGGGGCTGCTGGCAATTTCGGCGGCCGTAACCGCCGCCGGGCTTTTGTTGTACGCGGCATACGGGAAAAAGTGTCGGTTGCGTTTTACCCGTGCGGGCTGGCTTTATCTGACCGTGGTGATTCTGGTGGGTTTGGCGTCGATCCGTAGCCAGGGCGCTTTAATCTTCGTGCTTTTCGGCGTCATGCTGGGAGCGATTTCGGTCTCGATGGTCCTGGCCTGGCGGACGGTGGCTACGGTGCGCCTTCGACGAGACATCCCGGACCGCGCCTGGCAGAACCAGACGGTGCACCTGAGTTATTACCTTCGCAACATTCGTCGCTGGGGATCGTGTTTCGCCCTGCACGCCGAAGAGTTGGCCTGCGAGGGCGTTCAGGGAGCCGCCGGGTTCTGCGTGCACCTGGCGCCGCGTTCCGCCTTCCGCGCCGGCGGACGCTTTGCCGCCAGGCGGCGCGGGCGCGTCAGCCTGACCGGCATGCAGTTGAGCACAAAGTTTCCTTTCGGACTGGTAACGGTCGCACGGCACATTGCCCACGCGGCGTCACTGGTGATTTGGCCGGCCAAGGGCAGACTCAAGGTCCAACTGCTTCATCATGGCGCGGTTGAAAGCTCCACCGCCGCACCGAGTCCTGCCACGGGCGGGCAGGACGAATTTTTCGGCCTGAGGGAGTACCGCCCGGGCGACAATCCGCGATTCATCCACTGGCGGCGTTCGGCCGGCAGGACAGCGCCGATTGTCCGCGAGATGTCCCGCCCGTTTCCGGAAGCCCTGGTGATAATTGTGGACACGCACATCAAAGACCTTTCGGAGGTTCGTTTCCACGGCCGAGAGCGAATGCTCCGCTTCGCCGCGACACTGATCGACTACGCCTTGGCCAGGGGCCATCAGGTGGGTATTGCACTGGCGTACAGGGACAAGGTGGTGCAACATGCCCCGGCGCAGGGTCGAGGCCAGCGCTGTACGCTGCTCGACGCCCTGGCCGACGTGGACGCCAATACGACCCGCCCCCTGGAACAAACGCTTCAGGCTATTCGGCGCGGGATATTGCGGCAGGCCGAGGTGGTCCTCATCACTGCCGATACCCGCATCGACGGCAAAGACGCCCTTAGGCCGCTACGCGCCGCGTGCAGGCACCTGACGGTTATTCACGAAGATGACCTGCCTCTGGTTTTCGACGACGACCCGCTCAGCAGGCAGGAACAGGAAAAGACCCCATGCCGGTAAGAAGCTTTACAGAGGCCGAGGT
>JAXIHJ010000082.1:0-40105 GCA_034189755.1 Planctomycetota bacterium | reverse complement strand
CAGTCAGCGATCAGCGGTCAGTTTTTGTTCGCGTCGTTCGCGGCTTGTTGAAACCGTAATCCGTAATCCCTGCCTGCCTAGCTGTCGCTAGCCGGGTAGGCAGGAGTAATCCGTAACTCGTGGATTGTTTCTTCTTTTTCTTCTACATTCGTGCAATTCGTGTAATTCGTGGACTGTTTTGCGCGCACGGATTTGCAAACTCACACCGAAAGCACCCCCGGAAAATAAAAAAAAATTCTCCTTGGCCAGCCGGGACTTACAACGTCAACAGAAGTTTTGCGACGCCGTTTGCGCGCGCAAATAACGTCATCTGATAGAAGACGGGGGCGTCCTATGCGCCTACTAGCCGCGACCTGCCCACCTCCGGTAGGTAGGCGGGGCGCCTAAGCGAGCGGTATCTGTTAAACGCTATTTGACAAGTGAAGACCGGAACCCGGAACGTCTTAACAGGCAATAGGTTACTGAACCAACACTCAAAAACCCCAATGTTTTAAAAATTTCAAAACCGCTCATTTATGGGGGTCTAAAACAGCTAAGTGTTTGTTTACTCGCGACTTACGCAAAAAACACTTTGGGCGCAATTGGGCGCAATCGGGCGCAATTGGGCGCAACTGGGCGCAATTGGGCGCAACTGGGCGCAATTGGGCGCAATCGGGTGGAATTGGGCGCGAAAGGTGCGTTTCGCCGGAGGTGCGGGGCTTTACGCCTCAACCGGTTCAAGCTGCTGCTTGAGCCGGTGGCCGACGTCTTCGAAACGGACGGATATCCGCTTTGAGACGCCCGGTTCCTGCATCGTCACGCCGTAGAGCACGTTGGACATGCCCATGGTCCGCTTGGCGTGCGAGATGATGATGAACTGGCTGGAGTGGACGAACTGCTGCAAGAGGTTGGCGAACCGCTCGGTGTTGGCTTCGTCGAGCGCGGCGTCGACCTCGTCCAGGAGGCAGAACGGGCTTGGCTTGGACTTGAAGATGCTGAACAGCAGTGCCAGCGCGGTCATTGTTTTTTCGCCGCCGGACAGAAGCGAGAGGCTGCGAAGCTCCTTGCCGGGCGGGCGGGCTACTATTTCGATGCCGCTTTCGAGCACGTCTTCGTCGTCCAGCAGCACGATGTCGGCCCGGCCTCCGCCGAAAAGTTTGCGGAACAGATCCTGGAAGTTGGCGCGAACCTTCTCGAACATTTCGGTGAATCGCTGGCGGCTTTCGGTGTTGATACGGCGGATCAGCTCATCGAGCTGCTTGCGCGAGGCGTTGACGTCGTCGAGCTGGCCCGATAGAAACTCCCGCCGCTGCTGCAACTCGTCCTGTTCGGCGATGGCGTCGAGGTTGACGTTGCCAAGACGCTCGATCTTGCCGCGCAGCTCCGTGATTTCGGCCTCTACGGCGTCCCAGTCACGGGCCTCGTCGTGGCTGTAGTCGGCGTAGCGCTGAAGCAGGGCCATGTTCATCTCGTCGGACGCCCGCGCGATGAGGTTCTCGATACGGACGTCCGCTTCGGACAGTTCGACGCGTGCGGTGTTGACTTTTTCGGAGGCCTCTTCCTGCGTCCGCCGCTGACTGGTAAGCTCCTGGCGAATCTGCTCGAGTTTTTCCCGCAAGCCGTGGCGGGTCTGGTCGGTTTCCTCGGCCTCGACGTTGAGCTTTGTCTGCTCGGCGCAGAGGCGGTCGGTTTCTTCGCCTGCGGCGGTTATGGCGGCCTTGGCGTCGTCGCGGCGCTGACGGTTCAGGTCGATCTGTGAACGGTCCGACGACAGGTCGGCCTGCATCGCATCTCGCTGCCGGGCCAGGGCCGAGAGGGCCTCGCGAATCGCCTGCTTCTTTTCCTCCGACTGGGCCAGTGCAACCTTCAATTCGGTCAGCTTCGCCGCCAGTTCCCGCTGCCGGGTTTGGGCTGCGGCGATCTGCTCTTCGAAGCGGACGATTTCCTGCTCACGCTGCCGGTTGAGTTTTTCCAGTTCGCCGGCCTTTTCCTCGGCCTGGCGGGTATCGCGGACGGCGGCGACGATCTGCTCGGCGACGTGCTTCAGGTCGTCGGCGATAAGCGGCTGCTCGCGCTGGAGTTTTTCAATCTGCCCGTCGAGTTGGGCCAGCCGGCTTTTACACTCGACCCGCTCGGTGTTCGCCTCGTAGATAGCCGTTCGCAGTTTCTTGCCGATCTGTTCCAGATGCTCGTGCTCGTTGCACGCGGTGTCGCACTGCTGAGCAAGGTGATCGATCTGTTCGTCGAGCTTCCGGTGGTCGGTTTGGAGTTCGGCCAACTCGCTGCGCCGCGTGATGATTCCGGCGGCGCGATTGGCGGCGCCGATGCGAACCCGCCCGTCGGCTTCGAGCACCTCGCCATTGAGCGTTACGAACCGCGTATCGGACTTTTGGGCGGCGGCTTCGACGGCGTCGGCCAGTGTGCGGACCACCAGCGTTCGGCCGAGCAGCCGCTGCATCACAGGCTCCAGCCACGGCTCGAACCGCACCAGGTCGATCGCCCGCGATACCGCCTGCGGGCAGGCTGAAATGTCCAACTCGCTGCGGTGGGCCGGAACGCGGTCCAGGCAGATTACCTCGACCGAGCCGCCTTCGCCGACGACCTCGTTGAGTTCGTCGGCCGATGCTGTCAACTCATCCAGCTTCATCGCCAGAAGTTGCTGGTCGGCCCCCGCCAAGGCAGCTTCGACCACCGGTGCGTGCTCGAGGTCGCTTGAGAGGAACTCGCACAGCATTCCGCGTATGGCCTGGCACCGGCCGTCGCGGCGGGCCTCGACCACGCGTCGGGCACCGGCGGCTATGCCTTCCATACGGGCCTGCATCTCGCGGATCGCGTCCATGCGACTGGCAAGGGCGCTTCGGGCCTCGCGCGACTCGGCAAGTTGGCGTTGAAACTGCTGTTGTTCATCGAAGACACGTTGCCCGGCCTGCTGGGTCTGATCCAGCTTGGCCTGGGTTTCGGCCAGGATTTTCGCCACGTCGTCCAGCTTTGCTTGTACGCCGGCCCGCTCGGCTGCGGCGGCGTTGTGGGTTTCGGTTATTTCCTCGGCCCGGCTGGTGAGGCGCGCCTCCTGACCGTGCAGCGTTTCCCGGCGGACGCCGAACGTGTGTATCTCGTTGTGAAGCTGTGCGGTGCGGCGAAACAGGTCGATAGTGCCGGCCTTTTCGTCAGCCAGCCTGGCCTGCAAATGAACGACGGCCTTTTCGCCGGAGGTGTGTTCGGCATGGACGGCTTCGAGTTGGCCGGTAAGTTCGGCGGAGGCGGCTTCGACACGATCGGCCTCGGCGCGGCGCCGGGTGATGTCGGCGTCGGCGGCTTCGAGCTTGGCCTCGACCTCCTCGCAGCGCGATGCGGCGGTTACGATCTGCTCGCCGAGTTCCTTGACTCGGGCCGAGAGCATTTCGGTCCGATCCCGGCAGGTGGCAATCTGCCCGCTTACCGCGGCAAGTCGCCCCTGTAACCCGCGGGCGGCCTGCTCTAAGTCAACCGACTCGACCTCCGTTGCGCTGCGGGCCGCTTCGAGCTGATCGATGCGTGCACTGACCGCCGAAAGCGCATCGGTGTCGGCATCAAGCTGCCGCTGCAACTCGGTGCGCTGTTGGTTCAAACTGTGGTACTGGGCGAGGAAATACAACGACCGCAGGTCTTTGAGCCTTTCGGTATAGGTCTGATAGTTTCGCGCCTTGCCGGCTTGATATTTGACCGAGCGAAGCTGTTTCTCAACTTCAGCCAGGATATCGTTCAGCCGCAGCAGGTTCTGCTCGACGCGCTGAAGCTTTCGGATAGCCTCCGCTTTGCGGGCCTTGTACTTGCTGATTCCGGCGGCTTCATCGAATATCGCGCGTCGTTCGTCCTGCGAGGCCTGAAGGAACATCTCGACGCGCCCCTGCTCGATAAGGCTGTAGGCATCTATGCCGATGCCCGTGTCCATGAACATCTCGCGGACGTCCTTCAGACGGCACGGGGTTTTGTTGATGAGATATTTGCTCTGCCCGGACCGGAACAGCTGCCGAGAGACGGAAACGAGGCCGTCAGCGCCGTTGGCTGAATCCTCCTTGACATTGGGCTGGAGCACGCCGGTGCCGTTGTCGAAGACCAGCGTAACCTCCGCCATGCTTGCAGCCCGCCGGCCGGCTGAGCCGTTGAAAACTACATCCATCATCTCCGAACCGCGAAGACTCTTGGCCGACTGGGTACCGAGCACCCATTTGACGGCATCGACAATGTTACTCTTGCCACAGCCGTTTGGCCCGACAACGCAACTTACTCCTTCGTCAAAATCAAACGTTGTCCGATCGGCAAAACTTTTGAACCCGTGCAGAATGAGCTTCCTGAGTTTCATTTATCTGCGCTCTCCTTAACGCCTTTTACATATAGGCCGTCCATGACCAAGGCGCCCGAGTTTATCAATCCGGCGTATCGGGCCTGCCCACCGTTGCAGTCCGACTATAGATTCTCTGGATGCTTGGCAGCGGTTGCAAGACGAATTTTGCCCGTATGTCCTTTTCGTAACACAGTCTATACAGCACGCCGACGACCTGGCTGTAGGCCAGGCCAAGGCCTTTGATCTCGCCTCGTAAGTTCCGCTCCGGCAGCGAGCCGATCACAACGACCAGTTTTTCCACTCGCGGGGCGACCTGAAACGTATCGCTGTAGCCGCCGGTGCGAGGGATTTTGCGAAAGACCGTCAGCGTCGTATCCTCCGCCCGGGCGTTGATTGTAAGAAGGTCATCCGGCGAGTTGAAAAACAGCGGGCGCGACACCGCCATGTCCTTTCCGAACAGGGCGATTCGAGGCTCGGACGTCTGCGTGGCGTAGATCGTGTAGCCGCGCGAGGAGTTGACCAGGTCCAGCTTGAACTGCCCGGAGACGTCGATCGTGCGGACCATGCCCTGATCGCCCTGCTTCAGCAGCGATTCATAGGCCGCGATGCGAACCAGCTCGTTCTCATCATCGACGAGTCTTCGCAGCGTTGGTATTCCGCGTGGAATCCTGCGGTGTCGGCCGATCTCCTTGACGGCGGGAATCTGCAAGGCAGAGTTGGCGCTCGTGGCGAATCGGAGGATCACTTCGGCGGCTGAGGTGTCTCTCAGCCGCAGCCCGGTCCGGGCCGAATAGAACGCCGTCGGCGCATTGCCGGAGGTGTAGTACTCTCGAACAATCGGCAGTACCTGCCGCCCCATCGCTTCCCATACCAGTGAAAGCTCCTCATGATTGGCCGTCGGTTCGGCCATGGCGGCGGCGATTTCCCGCGCCTTGCGCTCCGGACTGCCCGGAGCGCTTCGCAGCGGCAGGTGCAACACCAACTGAAGGAAATGCTCATGCCAGTCCCGATAGGACTGGGGAATCTTCAACTCGATGATGGATGAATCTCTGGCGTTGGCGACGCGGCAGACGCCTCGGAAACGTGCGTTGATCCTCTGCTGCATTCTACGTGCTTTGGCGTAGTCCGGGCGTCGCAATTGCAGCCGTATCTGCCGGTCCCGTTTGTTTATCCCGCCACCGATGATTCGCCCGGTTCTTAGCTTGCCGGCTTCGGCGGGTTTTGTCGGATCAATAAAGGGGTTGACGAAAATTGGTCCGCCGGCTTCGGCCCAGGGCAAGGTAGGCCCTTCCACGAAGGCCTTGCCTTCTACCGCCAGACGCAGCTCGGTCCCCCACAGGATGCCTCCGTCGAGACTGGTAGTCTGCGTCTGCGGCATCGCGCTGACAAATACGTCGAACCGGCTTCCTGCCGGTGCTCCCGGCGGAATAGCCGCTCCCACAAGAACAACGGCGGTGTCCAGGTCCCGCAGGATCCGCTTCGGCATTAACGCCTCGGTGCCGTGGGTATACCAGCCGAGTTTGCGTCTCAACAGATATTGCCGGAGATATTCCTGAACGTGGGCCGGCACCTCGGCCGAGCCGCTGGTCCCCAGCCCAACCACCACGCCGTAGCCCTGAACAGGCAACTCGTCGCCACTAAGCAGCCGGGCGTATTCGGCAACCGTCCCGGATATGTGCGGCGGTGTAACAAGGGGCCGCTTGTCGGCCGAGTCTTGCTTGAGCTTCTTGCATCCGGCACCGGCAGCGCAGAGACACACCCCCACGGCAAAAAGTCGAATGACCTTCTTGGGCACGGCGTATCTACCTTATTTTACGATACGTATCGGACCTTCCCGACAATTGCCTTGAAGGTTTATACTTATGTACCAATCTGGGCATGGTTTAAATCTTGGTGAAGCAGACGCCCTTCCTGCTAAAGCGTCTGGCGGGATTAGTCCAAGTCCAGTATAGGCCGACCGTCACTCGGTTGCGCTCGGGTCGCTCGCCCTGTCCGCTCAGACCTGATGTCGGACGCACCAGGCAAGGGCGGAATTACGAGCTTTTGTCCCACCCTGAGCCGACCCGAAACGGTGCTTGGATTGGCCTTCTCGATAAGCCCCCAGTGGTTCCCGTCACCGTAGACCTTAACCGCTATGTCCCAAAGCCCGGAATCGTCGGCCTGAACCACGTAGGTACGCTGCTTCGCGACCAGGGCGACAGGCCGGCTTACAGCTACGGGTCGGTCGGCAAGCGGTGGAATGATAAGCTTCTGGCCAGGTCGCAATGATCTGGAGACCGCATTCGGGTTGGCGTTTTCAATCAGGCGCCAATGTTTGCCGTCTCCGTAGACCTTCGTGGCGATGCCCCAGAAGCCGGCATCGCCCTTCTGGACGGTGTAGATTCTCTGCTCTCGGCCTGCCGTGCCGACCGGCTTGACGGACCCGGCCAGCCCCGCCGGCCGGGTCTTTTCCGGCAGCGGTGGAATGATGAGTTTTTGGCCGGGTCGCAATAATCCGGAGACTGCATTCGGGTTGGCCTTTTCAATCAGGCGCCAATGCTTGCCGTTTCCATAGACCTTCTTGGCGACGCCCCAGAAGCCGGCGTCGCCCTTTTTCACGACGTAGGTCTTTTCGACGGCTGGCGGTTTAAGCTCCGATGGCCGGATGCGCGGGATTATCGGCGCATCTTCCCCGGCGTCCGTCGACGCGGGTGTGATCTTCGGCGCAGTGACCCGCCCACCTGGCGGCGTGAGGGGCGGGATAATCGGCCCATGCTCCGGGGCAGGCGTACTATCGACATCTGAGGGTTCTGCTATCTCGCTTACCCGCGGGATGACCGGTACCGGCTCTTCGGCGGTTGACGGAGCGGCAGTCTCGAATTCGGGCAGATTCTGTTCTTCGTCGCGCGCCGCGTTCCTGCTGGCCTGCTCCTGGTCCGTAGAGGGAAGCTTCGGACCGGAATTGAGGACAAAGTAGATGACAGCCAGCACGGCTACGAAGATGCCCACCGCGACGCCAATTTTGGTTTCAGTGCGCATGTGAGTAACTCCCAAACTTTTTCTATGCAGTAATCCCTGCGTCCGGAGCTTTTTTACGCGTGGTCCGGCACGATTGCAAACGAATTCTCACCGACGTGCAAGCCGCCTTACCCGTCGGTGCCGGCTAAAACCTGCCGTGTATCGCGGGCGATCATCAGTTCCTCGTTGGTCGGCACCACCCAAACCGGCATTGCCGATCCGGCCGCGGTGATTGGTCCGTCCTTGCCGCCGACTGTCTGGTCGTTGCGCTGCTGGTCGCCGACAACCCCCAGGCCGACCAACCGCCGGCAGATTGCCCGGCGGACGGGAACGGAGTTTTCGCCGATGCCGCCGGTCAGTACGACCGCATCCACCGCCGGCAATATCGCGTGGTAGGCGCCGACGTACTTCGCCACACGATAGGCGAACATCTCGACGGCGAGCGCGGCCTTTGGGTTGCCCTTATCGGCGGCGGCAAGCACGTCTCGCATATCGTTGCTGCACTGACTGACACCCAGCAGCCCGGAAGAGTTGTTCATAGCGCGGTCCACCTCTTCGGCGCTCAGGCCCCGTGAAATCATGTACAGTACGATCGCCGGGTCCACGTCCCCGCTGCGCGTGCCCATGATTAGGCCCTCCAGGGGCGTCATGCCCATGGAATGATCTACCGCCACGCCGCCGGCTATAGCCGTCATCGAACAGCCGTTGCCCAGGTGCGCCGTAATCAGGTTCACTTTCTCGACAGGCTTACCGAGAAGCTCAGCCGCACGCAGCGTTACGTACCGATGGGAAGTGCCGTGAAAACCGTACCGGCGAACGTGATGCTTCGCGTACCACTGTTCCGGCACGGCGTAGCGGTAGGCCACCGGCGGCAACGTTGTCAAAAAGGCGGTGTCGAACACAGCCACGTGCGGCGCGTTCGGCATGGCGGCACTGGCGGCCTCGATGCCGGCCAGGTTCGGCGGGTTGTGCAACGGCGCCAGTTCGACGTTGCGGCGGATTACCGCCAGCAACTGTTCGTCGATAAGCCGTGATTCTGTAATTTCCTCAGCCCCGTGAACGACACGATGGCCGACGCCTTCAACCTCGTCGATACTTGAAAGCACGCCTGTCTTCGGGTCGACCAGCATCTCGACGATCATCTTCATCCCAGCGGTGTGGTCGTCCGCAGCGACAGACATCTCGCGCGTCGTGCCGTCGGCGGTGTGATGCAGCCTGGCGTGGCCGGTGCCCAGACGCTCCAGGACCCCCCGCCCCAGCACCGATTCGTCGGTCATATCGAACAGCTGGTACTTGATGGAACTGCTGCCGCAATTGACGACAAAGACCTTCATGGCATCCTTTATTAGCCCAGGGGGGGCAAAAAGGTCTACTCCTACGAAAAACCGGCTGCACTGTCAAGCGTGCGCGTCTCGAGCAGCCGCCGGCGCTTGACGCAGCCGGGCTTAACAGCTAGAATCCGCTTCTGTCGGGGGCGCACGCCCGACTGCCCGAATTAGGAGTCCGGTTGTGGCCAAGAGTTTTATGAGTGATTTCAGGCAATTTTTTCTTCGCGGGTTGGCGGCGGTGCTGCCGACGCTGATCACGGTGATGATCCTCATCTACGTGTTCAAGTTTGTCGACAGTTACCTCGGCAAGTACATGAACGTCGGCGTGCAGTGGCTTGTGGTCCAGGCCGGCGCGGCGCGCACAACACCTTTCAGTTGGCGGGGGCCTGACAAGGCCTGGGACGTGGTCAAGGCGGCCTGGCAGGATTATCACCTGGGGTGGATAGGCTTCACGCTGGCGATCGCCGGCATCTACATCGTCGGCCGATTCGTGGCAAGCTTCGTTGGGCGCGGCCTGTGGAAACTCGTCGATCAGACGCTTTACCGCACACCGGTGATAAGACAGGTTTATCCACACGTCAAACAGGTGACCGATTTCCTGCTCTCGGAGAAGAAGCTGGAGTTTTCCAGGGTGGTGGCCGTGGAGTATCCCCGAAAGGGTATCTGGTCGGTGGGCCTGGTGACCGGCCCGGGTATGCGCAAGCTGTGTACTCAGATCAGTAAAGACCTGCTGACTATTTTCATTCCTTCCAGCCCGACCCCGGTTACCGGCTATACCATTACAGTGAGGCGCGATGACGTAATCGACTTGCCCATAAGCATCGACGATGCGCTGAGGTTCACGGTCAGCGGCGGCGTGATCATGCCTGTCAGCCAGCAGCTCGGCAAGGCGGAAACCGATCAGGCCAGGCAGGGAATGCTCCCGGCATCACAGGATAAGGAGAGTCCGGCGTGA
Source organism: Planctomycetota bacterium (assembly GCA_034189755.1). Taxonomy (GTDB): domain Bacteria; phylum Planctomycetota; class Phycisphaerae; order SM23-33; family SM23-33; genus JAXIHJ01. Next base: position 30,522 of record JAXIHJ010000082.1, on the reverse strand, counting down.
ATTTCTCTGTAAACATTCGACACATGGAAACTACCGAACCCATAAGGCAGTACGTGGAAGGCAAAGTCTCAAAGCTGCCGCGGTTTTACGACAAGATTCAGTCGATCGAGGTCATTCTCGATATGGAAGCTGACAAGCCTGTCGTCGAGATAGTCGCGGTGGCCAAACGGAAGCATACTTTCGTGGCCAGGCATCGGGACGACGACATGTACGCGTGTGTGGATCAGTGTCTCGACAAGATGACCGAGCAGATCCGGCGACACAAGGACAAGGTCCGCCATCGCCAAGGCCCGCCCCACAGCGAGACGGCCCAGCGAAGCGGGCAGCACCCCCTCTAAAATCCCTGAAATTCGGGCAGTGGTCTCTGGCGGTACTGGGCGGAACTCGGTACACTTATGTCCCGCCCGTAGTGGCGGTTCCCAACAGGAATCACAGCAGGAGCACTGAATGAAGTTGACGGATATCATGGTTGCCGATGCGATTGTCCCGCAGTTGAAGGCCAAGACGCGGAACGAGGCAATCGAAGAGTTGGTCGAGGCGCTTGCTTCAGCCGGAGCGGTCGCCAGGAAGAACGTTGCGGCTGTTGTTAAAGCGGTCATTGCCCGCGAGTCGCAGGCCACTACGGGCATCGGAAAGGGTGTGGCGCTGCCGCACGCCAAGCTGAAAGGTCTGAAAAGACCGGTTGGCACCATCGGGCGATCCGCCGAGGGTGTCGACTTCGCTGCGCTTGATTCCAAACCAGTGTATTCGGTGATTTTGCTTCTTTCAAATCCGGACGGCCCGGACGAGCACCTCCAGGCAATGGAAGCTATTTTCAAAAACGTCCAACGGGATATCTTCCGCAAGTTTCTTCGCCAGAGTGAGACGAAACAAGACCTCATTGAACTCATCCAGGAAGCCGATGAAGTAGCCTAGCGTCGCCCCGGACCTGGAAGGTTTTCAGCAAAAACGAGTTGGCTGAGATTTTGAATTGACCACGATCGAACGAGAAGTGACGATTCCCAACAAGTACGGACTGCATGCGCGTCCGGCGATGCAGATCGTGGAGTTGGCCAACGGCTATACCAGCAAGGTGGAGGTCTCCAACGGGCCTATCACCGTGGACGCCAAGAGCATCATGTCGGTAATGAGGCTGGCGGCGACGCAGGGCGCAGTGCTGAAGATCGTCGCGGACGGCCACGACGCCGAGCAGGCTGCCGCCGTCCTGGTACAACTGGTGGAAAACGGCTTTGGTGAAATGAAGCCGGACGAGGCAAGCACCGTCTCTAGCGAAGAATAAAACTTTCGTTCGAGCAATTTTGCGAGAAGCGGCCCATGAAAACCAAGAAGGGTATAGGAGTGTCACCCGGTATGGCGATAGGCCCGGCTGTGGTCGTTGACACCGAGGAATTTGACATACCCGAACGTCATGTGCCCACGGACTGCGCGCAGGAAGAGCTGGCCCGCCTGAAAAAGGCCTGCGACGTCTCCCGCAAGGATATTCTCCAGCTCCGCAAGCAGACCGCCAAGCGGCTCGGCAAGGAAACCGCCAGCATTTTCGACTTTCACCTGGGCCTGTTGGACGACAAGGTCCTTCAGAAGAAATTCAGCGACAGTATCACGGGCGACCACGTAACGGCTGAGTACGCCGTCGCGACGGTGCTTCGCGACTTCGCCAAGGACTTTCTGTCCATGCCGGAGTACCTGGCCGATCGGGTCAAGGACGTTTACGACATTGAGAAGCGGCTGCTTCGGAATTTAATCGGCCAGCATCGCCGGCTTTTGTCGAACCTGAGACAGGACCGGATAGTGCTGGCGCATGATTTGACGCCCTCACAGACAGCCGACATGGACCGCCAGCACGTTCGGGGCATGGCAACTGATGCCGGCGGCCAAACCAGCCACACCGCCATCGTCGCCCGCGCGCTGGGCCTGCCTGCCGTGGTGGGGCTGAACGACGTAACGGCTGACGCTGCCGGCGGCGATATCGTCATCATAGACGGCACCAGCGGCGTGGTCATTATCGACCCCGACGAAGAAACAGTCCGCAAGTACGAGCAGCTCGCCCAGCAACAGGTCGATTTCGTCCACAGCCTGGACGCGCTGCGCGACTTGCCGGCCATCACCAGCGATGGACACGAGGCGACGCTGCTGGGCAATATCGAATTTCCCAACGAAGCCAACGGCGTTCTGGAAAAGGGCGGACAGGGCATCGGCCTGTATCGGACGGAGTTCCTCTACCTCGGCAGCGACACCGAGCCGACCGAGGAAGATCACTATCACGCTTACCGCCGGGTGATAGAAATATGCCAGGGCCGGCCTATCATTATCCGCACGTTGGACCTCGGGGCCGACAAGTACACACAGTCCCGGTCCCGCGCTCCCGAGCGCAACCCGTTCCTCGGACTGCGGAGTATTCGCTTCTGCCTCCAGAATCTCGCCCTGTTCAAGACGCAGATACGCGCAATCCTCCGGGCCTGCGTGGATGCGGAAGTCTCGATGCTCTTCCCGCTGATTTCCAATCTGACGGAACTCCGCCAGGCCAAGATGATAGTGCGAGACGTTGCCGAGGACCTGGAAGAAGAGGACCTGCCCCACTGCAACGACATTCCCGTCGGGATGATGGTGGAGACGCCATCGGCGGCGCTCCAGTGCGACGCGTTCGCACAAGAGGTGGATTTCTTTTCCATCGGGACCAACGACCTGATCCAGTACACCATGGCGGTGGACCGCGGCAACGAGAAGGTCGCCTCGCTATACACCGCCGCTAATCCGTCAGTGCTTCGGCTGATCAAGCAGGTTATCCGCGCCGGGCAGCGACATGGCGTATCGGTCAGCCTGTGCGGCGAGATGGCCGGCGATCCGGTGTATACCATGCTGCTGTTGGGTTTGGGGCTGCGGGCATTCTCCTGCGCGCCGTCGGCTATCCCGGAAGTAAAGAAAATCATCCGCTCCGTCACCATGGCCCAATGCATGGACGCGGCCCGGCGCGTGATGAGTTTTAACTCCGATAAGGAAATCCTCAACTACCTCCGTGTGCAGCTCCGAGAGGTCCTGCCGGAGGCGGTTGCGCAATAACCTGAAATTGGCGGGGACGCAAAAGTTGGGAAACTGCGAAGGAACGACGCAAAACTCACCGCAGCGGTGGGCGATACGGCTGGCCGTTAGCGGCGACCTGCGGTTCATCTCGCATCTGGACATGATGCGGCTGATCAGGCTGGTGGCTGCCAGGGCACAGTTGCCGCTGCGATATTCACAAGGGTTCAACCCTCATCCGATCCTCTCGCTTCCGTGCGCCCGCCCCGTCGGCATCGCCTCGCAGGACGAGCTGCTGATGCTGTCCCTGGACGGGCCGATCGAGCCGGAATTGCTGCTGGCCCGGCTGAATTCCCACGCGCCGAGAGGCCTGCGATTCTTCCAGGCCTTTGGGCACAAAGCCAGCCGAACGCCAAAGACGCGACAATGCCGATATGAGCTGAACGTCTGCCCCGAAAGGCTTGGGCAGGTCGGCCGGCGACTTGGCGAGCTGCACGCTAGGGACCGCTGGCCGGTCGAGCGGCACACCACATCCAGAGGCAGGTCCCCCACCACGAGACAGATTGACTTAAAGCCTCTCATCAGCAATATTACCCTGCAAGACGGCCTGCTCCGAGTGACGCTCGTTCCGAAAGGCGACCTCTGGGCCCGCCCCGGCGAGGTCTTGAGGCTGCTGGACCTGGATGCGCGGGTGGACCTGGCCGAGATGGTCCGCACCGCTGTGGAATGTGAAATATAATTGCGGACCGGGCCAATCTGTGGCAAGGTCCGCCTAACTAAGCTATTATGTGAACCATGTCTAAAGAAATGTTGATCAACACCGTGGAAGGCCGGGAGTGCCGAATCGCTATTACCAGCGGCGGCAGCCTGGAAGAACTTTACATCGAGCGCGTTTCCAGTACGTCGCATGTGGGAAACATTTACAAGGGGCGCGTCACAAATGTCGAGCCGAGCATCCAGGCGGCGTTCGTTGACTTCGGCCTGAGCAAGAACGGCTTCCTGCACATCTCCGACGTCAGTCCCCAATACTTCCCCAAGGGCCAGAAGGGCGCCGAATCGGTAGGGCGCAAACGTGCCCGCCACGATCGGCCGTCCATCCAGGCATGTCTTCGCCGCGGGCAGGAGGTCGTCGTCCAGATGACCAAGGAAGGCATCGGCACCAAAGGCCCGACGCTGACGACCTATCTTTCGATACCCGGCAGGCTGCTTGTGATGATGCCCGGAATGAGCCGGCTGGGCATCTCACGAAAGGTCGAGGATGAAGACATCCGCGCCAAGGCGCGCAGCGCACTGACCGATATGAACCTGCCCAGTGACATGGGGATAATCGTCCGCACAGCCGGTGTCGACCGGCCTAAGCGGGAACTACAACGCGACCTGAATTATCTGATGCGACTATGGGACGTAGTCCGCCAGCGCACCAAGTCGTCCAAGGCGCCGGCTGAAATCTACCAGGAATCCGACCTGGTTATCCGCACCATCCGCGACGTTTACAACAGCGACATCTCCCGGATTGTCTGCGACAACGAGCAGATCGCCCGAAAGGTTACGGACTTCCTCCGTGTGATTGTGCCTCGACGCAAGCGCGTGGTCGAGTTGTACACCGGCACCGACGGCATATTCCACGATGTCGGCCTGGAGAAGGAAATCGAGAAGATTTCCTCCCGCCGTGTGATGCTGAAATCCGGTGGCTCGCTGGTGATCGATCAGACCGAGGCCATGGTGGCCATCGACGTCAACTCAGGACGCTACCGGGACCAGTCCGATGCCGAGGCTACGGCGCTCAAGATTAATATCGAGGCGGCCGGTGAAATCGTGCGGCAACTCCGTCTGCGCGACCTCGGCGGGGTGATTGTCATCGATTTTATCGACATGCGCAATGAGGCCAACCGCCGCGCCGTCGAACTGGCGCTGCGCAAGGCGATCAAGCAGGACCGTGCGAAGACCAAGGTTCTGCGGATCAGCAGCCTTGGCCTTGTCGAGATGACCCGCCAGCGCCTTGGCCCGTCGCTGCGGGACAGCACCTACCAGACCTGCACGTACTGCCAGGGGGCCGGACTGATCAAGTCCGATGAATCACTGGGCCTTATGGTCATGCGCAACCTCCAACGTGCAACTGCCAACGAGGAGGTGACCCAGGTCAACGTCGCCGTATCGCCCGCCGTGGCGAATCATCTGGCGAACCATCATCGCCAGCAAATATGCCAAATCGAAAGCCGGACCGACAAGACCGTCATCATCAACGCCGATGCGGACCTGGCCGGCGATGAAATTCGCATCACCTGCACAAACGGCCGAGGCAGCACAGTCCAATGGCAATGGCAGGCGCCGGCAGCGTCCGGCAAGCTAAAGCTCGCCACCACCAGTATCGAAGACCTCCCAGCCCCTGAAGAACCGGCCGGCGAACCGCCTAAGGCCGATACGGAAGAAAAGAAGCCAAAGAAAAGGCCGCGTCGGAGGCGTGGCGGCAGAAAACACAAGCGGAACGAGAACAAAAACGAGGACGAGGCTAAAGGTGACGCCAAGACGGCGCACAAAAAATCGTAGTTCGGCAAATCTCGACGTGCTTTACGGCTTCAAATAATCGATCAGCCGTGCGATTTCGCTCCGCAGCTCATGCCGTGGTACGATCATATCCACGAAGCCGTGCTCCATAAGGAACTCGGCCCGCTGAAAGCCTTCCGGCAGCTCGGCCTTGATTGTGTTGGCGATGACCCGCTGCCCGGCGAATCCGATCAGAGCGCCCGGTTCGGCGATGATGATATCGGCGAGCATCGCAAAGCTGGCTGTCGTGCCGCCGGTGGTCGGGTCGGTCAGTATCGACAGGTACAGGCCGCCTGCATCGTCGAACTTCGCCAGCGCCGCCGAGGTCTTAGCCATCTGCATCAGGCTAAGCACCCCTTCGTGCATCCTGGCCCCGCCGGAGACGCAAACGATAACCAGCGGCAGCGACGAGGCAGTCGCCGCCTCGATCAGCAGCGTAACCTTCTCGCCCAGCACCGACCCCATCGAACCCATCAGGAACTCGCCGTCCATCACGCTCAACGCGACGCGCCGGCCCTTGATGTAGGCGATGCCCGTCATCACCGCTTCGGTGTTACCGGTCTTTTTCTGCTCCTTGCGGGTGCGGTCGGCGTAACTCTGCCCGAGCCATTTGAACTGAAGCGGGTCAGCCGGTGCGATGTCCGCAAAAAGCTCCTCGAAGCTTTCGGGGTCCGTCAATTGCTCTATCCGCCGGCGGGCCGCCACGCGAAAATGATAATCGCACTCCGGGCAGACCTCCATGTTCTCAGCGACGACCTTGCGGTAGAGCATGGCCTCGCAGGCAGGGCAGCGCATCCATAGCCCGTCCGGCACCTCGCGTTTCCTGCGAAACGCCGGCCCTTCCCAAGAGGCCGAATCGTATGGTTTGGACGTTTCTGATTGTGGCTCGGCCATTTAATATTATCTCCTGCGCAGACGGCTGGGAATCACAGTAAATCGCCGTCCGTTTCGTAGCTGGCCCACCTGAAACTCCGGTCCATGTGCTGCGGGAGATTATTGATCGGCTCATCGGCAAGAGCGCATCGCACCAGCCCCAGCGCCACCGGCCTAAGCACCAGCAAGGCTGCGTCTTCCTTCTGGCGCTTTACAATTCTGCTTAGGGCCTGGCGGAGTCTCCGGTCGGCCTCGGCTAGCGTCTCACCGCCCGGCGGGCGGACACTGGCCGGAGACTCAATCCACTGATGATACAGCTTGGGTTGGCGTCGCTTAATCTCCTGAAGCATCAATCCCTGCCAAAGCCCATAGTCAATTTCACGCAGGTCGCGGTCCGGCCGCATCTTGATCTTCAGCACTTTGGCCAGGAGCTTGGCGGTTTGTCGTTCGGCCTCCCCGGAACTGACGTACACCGTGCGGATGTTGTGAGGGGTAAGCTCCTTGGCAAGGTCCTGGACACATTGGATGCCCTGCTCACATAGCGGCGCACCGGCAGCGGACTCCACCCGATCCTGCTCTTCCCAGGTAGTGCGCCCCGTCGGAATCACGTACAGCTTGGCCATTCGCTCAAGTTAACCCGCCTTCAGCGGCCTGCCGCAGCCGGCGGACGGCTTCGCCGATATCCGCAGCTCCAAAAACGTTCTCACCGGCTACGAACACGTCCGCGCCGCACTTGGCACACATCGGGGCCGTCTCAAGGCTGATACCACCGTCTACTTCCAGCCTCTGCTTATCCGTTAGCATACTGCGCACAACGGCGATTTTGTCCAGCATTTCGTGCATGAATTTCTGTCCGCCGAAACCGGGCTCGACGGTCATTACCAGGACCAGGTCCACATTTTCTATAACCTCGCGCAGCACATCAGGCCCGGTGCCCGGTCGGAACGAAACGCCCGCGCCCAGCCCCAGCTCGTGCAGGCGGTCAACGAGTTTGGCCGGCTCATCTGTCGCCTCGACGTGAAACGTGATGCTGTCGGCGCCGGCTTCGGCGAATCGTTCGATGTAATTGGCCGGGTCATTGACCATTATATGCACGTCCAGCGGGCAGTCGGCATATTTGCGTACGCTCTTGACGAAGCCTGGCCCCATGGACAGGTTGGGCACGAAATGCCCGTCCATGACGTCCACGTGGAGTAAGTCTGCCCCGGCGGCGAGGGCCTGGTCGGCCTGTTCGCCCAGGCGGGCGAAATCACACGCCAGCAGCGACGGCGCTATCAGCAGACCGTCGGGAAGATGCTTCCAAGGATTTCCCTTTTGTTCACCCATTTCTGTTTCGGGTAACCAAAACCCACGGGAAAAACCTTCCGTGGGCTTGGCGAAATGATGTCATATTTTACCCGGCAAGCCTACCTGGCGTCCAATACTTCAATGGGCGGCATGGGCTTGCCTTCGAGATAGGTCAGCGACGCCCCCCCGCCGGTGGATACATGTGTCATCTTCCCGGCGAGTTTCATCTGCTCGACGGCTGCGGCTGAGTCGCCGCCGCCGATTATACTGACCGCACCGGCGCCGGTTGCTTCGGCAACGGCCTCGGCGACGGCCTTTGTGCCGGCGGCGTAGGCCTCTTTCTCAAACACGCCCATTGGCCCGTTCCAGACGATTGTACCGGCTGCGGCGATTGCCTGACTGAACTGCTTGACGGTCTTCGGGCCGATATCCATGCCCAACAGATTGTCGGGTATGCCTGAGCATTCGGTGATGGTAGGCCCGCCTGCCTCGAAATCGTCCGTAGCCACGTGGTCGCACGGCAGGAGTATCTTCTGGCCGGCGGTCTTCAGCAGCGACTTCATCTGGTCTAGATGGTCGGCCTCGATGAGACTCTTGCCCACAGCGACACCCCTGGCCTTCAGCAGCGTGTAAGCCATCGCCCCGCCAATCAGGATTTGGTCGACCTTCTGAAGCAGGCTGGAGATGAGCTTGATCTTGCCGGAGGCTTTCGCCCCGCCGAGGATAGCCACGAATGGCCTGGCGGGCGAGGCAAGGGCCTCGTGGAGATATTTGATTTCCTTATCAACGAGGAAGCCTGCGACAGCCGGTCCGCCGCCGGCCTGAATGGCCTTGGCCAGGCCGTACATGCTGGCGTGCTTGCGATGGCAGGTACCAAAGGCGTCATTGACGTATACCTCGCCGAGCCCGGCCAATTCCTTGGCAAAGGCGTCCAGCTCCGCCTCATCTTTGCTGGTCTCACCCTTGTGGAAGCGGAGGTTCTCCAGCAATAATACGTCTCCGTCAGCCAGGGCGCCGGCCATCTTTTCAGCCTCCGGGCCTACGACCTGGGCCGGGCCTAGCTTGACTTCCTTGCCCAGCAATTCGCCCAGCCGCTCGGCGGCGGGCCTGAGCGACAGTTCCGGCCGGACCTGGCCCTCAGGCCGGCCGAGGTGACTCATCAGAATCAGCCTGCCGCCATAGCTGAGAATTTTCCGGATGCTCGGCAGCGCCGCCTGGATGCGCCGGTCGTCGGTTATCTTCTCGCCGGCCAGCGGGACGTTGAAATCCACGCGCATCAATACCCGCCTGCCCGCTACGTCTTTTTCCAAAAGGTCCGCAATCGTTCTGGTCGCCATGAGTCTTTGTCCCTTCGCCTGGTGTGGTTGTCCCACAATAAAATCGAAAGCGGAATGGTAAATAGTTCGAAGGGAATTGGCAAGGGACGGCTTCGGTTCGCCTGAGGCGATTTGTCCATCTCAGGCGACCTCAGGCGACGTTGCTGCCGTAGATGAGTTGGAAATGTCCTGCTTCGATAGTCTTGCCCGGAAGAATCAGTTCGTCTACATGCTCGCGGCACCACTTGTCTGCCACGTTAACCAGGTCCGGGGCAAACTGGCTTCCGGCACAGCGGGCCATCTCGTCCAGCATCTGTTCCACTGAATAGGCCGGCTTATAGGTTCGCCGCATCAACATGGCATCTATGGAGTCGGCGATATTGATGATGCGTGCCCCGAAGGGGATGGTCTCGCCTGTCAGCCCGTCCGGATAGCCGCTGCCGTTCCAGCACTCGTGGTGATGCCTGACCAATTGGGCCTCGACCGAGAACATGGATACGTTCTCCACGATTCTCGCGCCAAGCAGCGGGTGGCGCCGGATCTGCTCGAACTCTTCGGAGCTGAGTTTGCCCGGCTTAGTGAGGATGTGATCCGGAACGCCTATTTTGCCGATGTCGTGGACCAACGAGGCGATGCGTATGGCCTCGACCACCTCAGGATCGGTGCTCAACTGCCGAGCCAGATGGGTCGCGTAATGTGTAACGTGCTCGCTGTGGCGGCGCGTGTATGGGTCTTTCGCCTCGACCGCGTGCACCAAGGCCCGAATGACCTCCAGGGACAATTGGCGAACTTGTCCTTCTCTCTGGATCGCAAGGGCCGCCTTGACCGGCAGGGTCTGAGGGGCGCCTTTTGACAGTGCCCGCTGGACCGTTTCAACGAATGATCGCATTTCCAGAGGCTTTTGCAGGTAGTCGTAGGCGCCCAGCGTGATGGCCCGGGCCAGGCATCGCGTGCTGGAAACGCCGGTAATAAGTACAACCCGGCATTCAGGTACGTTTCGGCTTGCGTATTTCAGCAGGTCCAGGCCGTTCATGTCCGGCATGTACGCATCGGTGACCATGACGGAAAATCTACCGCTCTTAAGGAGTTTTTTGGCCTCAAGACCCCCGGTTGCGGTTGTACAGGCCACGCCCGCCTCGCTCAGCGCGTTGCAGAGCAACTTACAGACTTGGGATTCGTCATCCACGATCAGCACATCGGTTGGCACAGATTGCACAGGAACATCTCCTGCCGTTTCGACCCCCAACCGTGTGCTGCATTAGCAGCGACAAGAAGTCCGGCTTGTACTGTGGCTATCGGCACAAGAGCGTAGCGGCTTTAACACCACCATCGAAATCCCGCCGGTCAACAAACCCAGTCGAAAATGCCGATATGCGCCGGGCCGTAGTAAAGGCGTTTTCAGTCATTTGGGGGGAACTGGCTATCGAGGAAGCCTTCCAGTTTGCGTGACCGGACCGGATGCTGAAGCTTGCGGATGGCCTTGGCCTCGACTTGACGAACCCGCTCCCGGGTCACCTTGAAGATCCGCCCGACCTCTTCCAGCGTGTAGGTGTAGCCGTCGCCGATGCCGTACCGCAGCTTGATGATTTCCCGTTCGCGGTAGGTCAGCGTTTTGAGGACCTCCTCGATCCGGTCCTTGAGCATTTCGGTACCGGCCGACTGGACGGGGTTTTCCGCCGTTTCGTCTTCGATGAAGTCGCCGAAGTAGCTGTCCTCGCTCTCGCCGACCGGCCGATCGAGACTGATGGGGTGCCGTGATATTTTCAGCACCCGCCGCGCTTCAGCGACGCTCATGCCGGCCTGATTGGCTATCTCCTCGATGGTGGGTTCGCGGCCGATCTCCTGGACGAGGCGCTTGGAGATATTCCGGAGCTTGCTCATCGTCTCAATCATGTGAACCGGAATCCGGATGGTCCTGGCATGATCGGCGATTGCCCGTGTGATAGCCTGGCGAATCCACCAGGTCGCATAGGTGGAGAACTTATAACCCCGGCGGTATTCGTACTTGTCCACTGCGCGCATCAGACCGGTATTTCCTTCCTGGATAATGTCCAGGAAGGAAAGCCCTCGGTTGCGATACTTCTTTGCGATGGACACCACCAGCCTCAGATTGCCGCCGGACAGTTCCCGCTTGGCCTGTTCGTAATCGTTGAAGACCTTTTGGATAGCCTTGGCGCGTTTTTTGAGCGTATCGGGTTCTTCCAGCACGAGATCGCTCATGCCCTCAAGCTCTTCCTTCATTACCGTCAAGTCTTCATCCGGCGTCTTGTTTTCCGCTGCATTGGCGACGGCCCGCTGCAACTGGTCCATCTTGGCGGAAATGTGTTCCAGCTTTTTCATCAGCGGTTGAACTTTAGAAGTGCGCAGGGAAAGCTCTTCCACCAGCTTTGTCGCGCGTCTACACCGTCGCCAAAGCGACCTTGCAGCCGCCCGACGCCTGTGCACCGTTTCCTTAGGCGATTTTGCAACTTCCCAGTTCTCGCGATTGGCGACGACAATCTTCCGCACGGTTTCAAGATTCGCCGGCATTCGAGAGGTGATTGTTTCCTTGGACAGGTTCTCCGCTGTGGAGATTTTCATCGTTCGGTCGAACGGCAGATCGCCGGCGTAGACCTGCGAGAGGATATCCACGGCCTGCTGGATACAATAATCGCTTTCCAGCACGCGACGGCGGAAGTGCATGCGGGTCATCTCGATTTTCTTGGCCAGCGCAATCTCTTCGGGGCGCGTCAGCAGAGGAATCTCGCCCATTTGCGTCAGGTACATCCGCACGGGGTCGTCAATCCGCTTGACCGCAGCCTCGAGGTCGGCTCGACTGTCCTCTGCAGCCGATTTGGCTTTGCCGGATCTTTGCTGCTTGTCAGACTCATTTGCAAACAGACCCCTCTGCTCAGCCTCAGCCTCGTCGATGAGTTCAATCCCAAGCTCATCGAGGGTCATCAGCAACAAGTCCAGCTTGTCCGGAGAGACAGCCTCGTCGGGCAGGTCCTTGTTCATCTCCTCGTAGGTGAGATACCCGCGCTGCTTGCCCTTGATAATCAGTTTTTTGACACTGGCATCCGTTGCATCCGCCATACGCCAACTCCCGGTAGGTACACAGAGTGCCTTAACATCATACGAATCTGGCTATTATACGAAACATGGCCTCTGAAAATCAAGGCTGGTTATAGTGTTTTGGTTCCGGTTTCACGTAATTCTCGGCTTTCTTCGGGCGTCTGGTTGTTGCAGTCGCTGGCCAAGCTCTCGCAAGGCCTCGTCGCTGTAGCCGGAGGCCTTCAGCTCCTGCAACTGACGCCTGCCGTCACGGTAGGCCAGATGTTCCATGGCCCCGGCAATTGTTTGTTCGTAGTTGCCTCGACGCTCACCGTCGGCTGCCAAGTCCGTAAGCAGCGCCCCCCCGTCCGACATTTCATCCATGGCCAGCAAGGCCTCCAGCGAAAGCCCACCGGCCCGGCCCAGCGACCAGACGCACTCGGCAACTTCGCCAAGCCCTTTACATGTAAAATCTTGCGGTGTAACCCGTTCGGCGACGGCGTCGAACAGGTCGGGCCTGTTCAGCAGGACCTCAAGCAGATGTCGCTCGGCCAGTGTACTCGGCTCGTTGGACAGGTCCGGCTCGGCCGGTTGGGCGGCTTGGCCGGGGCGAGGAATACGACGTGCCAGGCGACGCATCTGCTGCTGAAGCTCAATCGGCGGAACGTTCAGCAGGTGTCCGATGCGCTGGGCGAGTTGTCCACGGCGGACTGCATCGATAGCACCGTATGCAGCCGAAGAAACCACAAATTGCAGGAATTGCTCAACCAGGCGGCGGCGATCGGCGAGGTTCTGGCCGGCCTGCTTAATGGCCTCAAGGCGGCGGCCCCAGACATATTGCAGGGCATCGGGGGCCTCGGCCGCCAGGTTTTTCAGCGCCTCGCCGCCGGCGGCCAGGCAAAAGTCGCACGGGTCTTTGCCGGCGGGGATCGTCGCCACGCGAACGTGAATCTGCTGGGAGAGGAACACCTCCAGCGCCCGCTCAGCGGCGGCTGTGCCCGCGGCGTCGGAGTCAAAGACCAGCACCGCCTCCTGCGCGTACCGCGACAGCAGCCGTACATGGCGGTCGGTCAAAGCCGTCCCCAGCGTCGCGACGACGTTGGGCAGACCGGACTGAAGCGCCATAAGCGTATCGAGGTAGCCTTCCACCACTATTGCCTCGCCCGCTGAAACGATCGCCTCTCGGGAAAAGTTCAACCCATAAAGCTGGCTGGATTTGTCGAACAGCACGGTGTCGGGCGAGTTGAGATACTTCGCTGTTTCCTGCTCGTCGAGTGCCCGACCGCCGAAGGCGATAACACGCCCCGTCGGGTCGAAAATCGGAAACATCAGGCGGTGTCGAAAACGATCGTAGCAGCCGGCGCCGTTGTCCCGGCGAACTGCAAGTCCCGCTGCGATGAGCTGGCTCTCGCTAAGCCCGTCGCGGCGGGCCGCCGCCAGAAGCGATTCCCAAGATTGCGGTGCATAACCCAGGCCGAAACGTTCAATCGACTTGTCCGTCAGCTTGCGGCTCAGCGCGTATTCCAGTGCGGCCTTGCCCACCTCCGACCGCAATTGCGAGCGGAAGAACCTCGCCGCGAAGGTGCAGACATTCATCAGGTCGTTCTTGCTCATGCCCGCCTGGACGGGAGCGGTCTCGGTTTCAGCCGGCAGCGGGATATTCGCCCGCTCGGCCAATGTCCGCACCGCCTCAGGGAACTCAAGTTTGTCATACCGCATGACGAACTGAAACACGCCGCCGCCGGCGCCGCAGGCGAAACACTTGAAAATTTCCTTTGCCGGCGCGACGTACATCGACGGCTTATGATCGTCGTGGAAGGGGCAGAGTCCCACGAATTCCCTGCCTCGTTTTTTCAGCGCAACATATTGGCCAATCAGCTCGACGATGTCCGTCGCCTGGGCCACCTGCTGAATGAATTGTTGTGAGAATCTCGCCATTGTTGCGTCACGGCTGCCCGGCAAATATCCTATTCGGCGTCTTCGACGTTGCGCCTCAGGTTGATAGCCTGGTTGGCGAGCTGGTCGGCGTCCTTGTTGTCCTCCCGTCGGACGTGGCGAACCGTAAAACGCCCGAACACCCCCGCCAGGCGGAGCGCTTCTTCGAAAAGCGGCTTGAGACCGGCGTTTTTTACACGGTACTCACCGTTCATCTGCCTGACCAGCAGCTCCGAATCGCTGAATACTTCCACCTCCGCGGCGTTAAAGTCGCCGGCGGTCTTGCAAGCCGCCAGCAGCGCCCGGTACTCGGCGACGTTGTTGGTGGCCTTGCCGAGATACAAGCCCGCCTGGTAAACAACAGCCCCGTCCGCAGCATCGCGAAGGACCACGCCTGCGCCGGCCGGGCCGGGGTTACCCCGTGCGCCTCCGTCAATATTTGCTATTAAGCGCAACGCCTCATTGCTCATTTTCATTCACCGCCGGCACGAACTTAGCTTGAACTGGCCCCCGGCCCTGACGGCTACGACGTCGGCGAGCCTTCAGCCTGCGGTTCCAGGTAGAGTATCCGCCCACAATTGTCGCAGGTGCGGACTTCGTCGCGGGTCCTGAGGGCGTTAGCATGTTCAGGGTTAAGGCTCATAAAACAGCCCCCGCATACATATTCGTGCGGGGGTTTTCGGCCATGTATCTCGATGGCGGCCATCGCCTCGCCGTCGTAGTTTTCGGCGATGCGGTCAAAAACAACCAACGCCTTGGGCGGCACGTCGGCAGCGGCCTCGGCGCGGCTGGCTGACAGCTCATTGACCATGGCCTCCAGTTTTTCGATCTCTTCGGCACTGATGCGATGAATTTCCTCCAGGCGTTTCTCCTCCGTCTCTATACGTGCCCGGACCTCGTCGGCCTCGGCGTGAACCGAGTCCGCCTCCTGCATGATTTTTAAGATCCTGTCTTCCAGCTTGGCGTTGTCGGCCTTGAGGGAGTTAATCTGCGTGAGGATGCCGGCGTATTCCTTATTGGTCCTGGCGGTATTGAGCGCCGTCCGGTACTTGGAAACCTGTGCTTCCTTGTCTTTCAGGTCCAGTTCCAGACTGTCAGCTTCTTGCCGGCGTGTGAGCGATTTTTCGTGTAATACGTTCCAATCGTCGCGAAACTGGTCGATCCGCATTTGTTGGGTGGCTACGGCCTTTTGCCGCGACTTCAGCCTTTGCCTGACACGTGCCAGTTTACCCTCTATCGATTGGAGACGAAGCAATGACGCTAGCATCGTTCCCATGCAATAGCCCTCTTCACTTGTTAAATTACTTGAATTATTTAGTATGACATTTGCCGGTTAAGGGTTCAAGAAAGTTTTCAACGAATCAGACATAAAAAAAGATGTTTCGCACGGATGACACGATTGTCGCTATTTCGACGGCGGCTGGTTCAGCCGCCAGGGCAATCGTGCGCTTAAGCGGCCCGCAGGCGGGCCCGCTGGCTGAAACCGTATTCATGCCGTCGGCCCGCAGGCTCAGCCGGGCCGGCGGGTTCCGCTGGCTGGACGGACGCGCCAGAGTTGGTCCGGCGGAACTGCCCGCCAGGGCATATGTCTTCTGCGCACCGAAAAGCTACACCCGTCAGGACGTAGTGGAGATTCACATTCCAGGCCCAGCCGCGGCAGCCACGGCATTGACAGCGGAATTGATCGCCGCAGGCGCACGGCAGTCGGAGGCAGGTGAATTCACCGCCAGGGCCTTTCTGTCCGGGCGGCTTGACTTATCGGCCGCCGAGGCCGTCGCGGACATCATCAGCGCCGCAGACGACTTTCAGCTTCGCACGGCGATGGCTGCATTGTCCGGGCAGGTCGCCCGGCTGTGCGGGGACTTCGCCGGACAGGTCGCCGACGTGCTGGCCAGCGTGGAGGCGGCTATCGACCTGGCCGAGGAAAACATTCAACTCGATCAGCCCGGCAAGCTGGCCTCTCGGCTGACTAAGCTGGCCGAGAAACTCCGTAACACCGCAGCCCAGGCCGCTGACATCAGCGAAACCGCCGACACGCCGCGCGTGGTAATCGCAGGCAGGTGCAACGTCGGCAAAAGTTCTCTCCTGAACGCACTGACTGGGACCGACCGGGCGATTGTTTCGGCCCTGGCCGGCACGACCCGCGACGTGTTAAGCGCATCGACGATACTGCCGGACGGCGGGGCCGTACTCCTCCAGGACGCCGCAGGCCTTACCCAGCCGGCCGAGCCGCTTGCCGCAGCCGCCGACAACGCCGCACGCCGGGCAGTGGCCCGGGCCGACGCCGTCTGCTTCGTGGCCGATCTTGCCGACCACCGTATCCGGGACGATCTGAAGCTGCTGGCTGAGGTTCGCCTGGCTAATCCGCGGGCGCCCCTGTTGCTGCTGGCCAACAAGGTTGACCTGCTCGACGCCGCCGTCGCAAGGTTGCGCCTGGATAAGCTGGAGTCGGCCCTGGGCCTGGCGGCTATAGCTACTTCGGCTAAGCGCCTAGATGGGCTGGACTTAATGCGAAGCAGGCTCGCCGACCAGTTGAACCTGACCGCGTTGCGCGGCGGCGAGTCGCTTGGCCTGCACACACGTCAGAAACGGTGCCTGCTTTCAGCCGCCGAAGCGGCTCAGCGGGCAGCCCGGCTGCTCGCCGGGGCCAACGACGTTGCCGACGTCGCCGAACTGGCCGCCGTCGACCTTCGCGCAGCCCTGGCTGAGATGGGCCAAATCAGCGGTGAAATCGTTACCGAAAACATACTGGGACGAATCTTCGCACGCTTCTGCGTGGGCAAATAGATTTCACGCCAAGGCTTCGTTTTGAACTGCCGCAGAAGCCTTGAATTTTGTGCCCTGCGCCATGTACGATAGTTCGGCTGGCAGTCAATTCCAGACGGAAAGGGGAACGGCTATGAATATTGTAGACTATCTAAAGAAGCAGAAGGCGGCCTTCGAAATGCACGAGCACCCTGCGGCTTATACCGCCCAGGAGGTCGCCGCCGAAGAACACGTCAGCGGCAACATACTGGCCAAGACGGTAATCGTCCATACCGGCGACGGCTACGCCATGTGTGTCCTGCCGGCGAGCTACAAACTGGACATGGCCAAGGTAGCGAAGGTGCTGAAGTCCGAGAAGGTCCGCTTGGCCGACGAAACCGAGCTTGCCAAGCTCTTTCCGGACGTTGAGGTCGGAGCCGCGCCGCCGTTCGGCAACCTGTACGGCCTGCCGACGCTGGTCGACGAGAATCTCGCCGAGTGCCGGGAGATTGCCTTCCAGGCCGGCGACCACCGCCACGCGATTCTCATGGTCTTCTCCGACTACGCCAAGCTGGTCGACCCGGCCACGGCAGACCTGGCCGTCCACCTATAGGCCGGTTCGCACCAGGAACGCGACGCACGCCGAAGCGCATACAAGGGCGGGGAGTATGCCCACGAAAAAGGCTATGAGCATGTGTCTCTTGAATCGACCGGGCTGTTCCGCAGGGCGCCTGCGATGTGCCTTGGCAGCTTTGATGAACCAGTACAGCGTAATGATGATAAACGGGAACAGCCACCAGGAGAAAAAAGCCGACCAATATGCCTTTTGCGCGTAGTCGTCCGGCGCGGGGGCATCTTCCTGCGGGGTCGTGAAGTATTCATCCGCCTCCTCCGAATGGACCCCATGATGGGCCAGCAGTTCTCGTGCGGCCTCGGTGTCCCGAGCGGAAACGGCGATGCGGATTCCACCTGGATTAATCGCAAAATTCAAATGGCTTAAGACGTTTGTGGTGGTTTCGTTGAGGATCATCGCATCGATGCCGGCCGCGTCCAGTGAGGCGCGGATTACGTCGGCCTCCGTCAGCGTAGCCGCCGCGGCGACGACCACCAATCGGTATTTGTCGGTTTCGGCCATTCGGCTTGTTTCCGCCCGCCCGGATTCGGCGGCGTTACCTGATGCGTCGAATCGTCTCGTTAATCAGGTCTTGAACTTCGACCGGCCTGGCGACGTGAATCCAGGCGACGTCTGGCAATTCGGCCTGTCCGCCTCCGAAGAACAGGCTGCCGACGCCGATGCATCGTTCCAGCCGCGTCGCCGAGGCTGTCGCCCGCCCGACGCACCTCAGCGGACACTGAAAAACATCCACCTGCAGCACGCCTCGGATGCGCATCATGCGGCGGTTTGTCAGCACGTATAGCCGGCCGAGCCACTGGCAGCCCGCCGCCAGCAGTTGCAAACACACCGCCGCCGCACATATCCACACCACCGTGCGTTTGGCTACGGCTATGCTGAAGACGTCGGCGGCGAGAATTGCCGCAACGACAACCACCACCGCCACCGCCAGCACCGGCAGGGATTGCAGCAGCACAAACCACCCGCTGGGCTTGACGGCGAGGATAACGATCTCGTCCTCATCCAGCAGCTTGGCCGGTACGAGAGTCTCGCCTGCTACGGACGGGCTGGCGGGTTCAGCCGTCGGCGTCATGTTTTCTCCTTGCGGCTGTTGCGTCCGGATGCATCGTATCTACAAGAAGCTGCGATTGCAACGGCCGGCGACCCGCTAAACGCCGACCCGCCTCAGTAAAATTTAGCTGCCAAGGTTGCATCGCCCAAGGCGGGCGGATATTATTTTCGCTGGGTTCTTACCCTGCGAGACAATCAGTTAAGGTTCCTTTACAAGGAGAAAGCCATGCGTTTACTACAGACGTACTTCGCTGTTGTCCTTGTTGCTTTGGCTGCCGCAGTCGCCCTGGCGCAAGAGGCGGCGCCGATGCCGATGCCGAAGCCCGAGCCGATTATCAGCCACATCCCGGCCGGGACGATGGGCTTTGTCGTGGTCAACGACGTCCAGGCCACCACTGAGAAAGTGGAGTCGTTCCTGAAAGAGATCGGCCTGGCCCCGATGCTCGGAATCAGCGACGAAACGCCCGGCATGGTACTGGCAATGTTGAAGGGCGCAGCCATGCTCGGTGAAGGTTTCAACGCCCAGGGTGGGTTCGCAGCCGTCATGCTCGACCCGCAGCAGTTCGGCGTGGACCTGATCCAGATGATGATGCCCGACATGGCGGCCACGCAGCCGGATGAAAAGCCGAAGGTCCCCTTCGTGCTGTTCGTGCCCGGTACGGGCGTCAAGGAGGTCTTCGGCAACTATCCGTGCGTCGAAGCCGAAAACTATACCAAGGTCTCGCTGCGGATGGGCGAGATGTTCGCCGCCAAGTGCGGCGGTTACGTAATCCTCAGCCCTACTCCCAAGGCGCTCGACGCGGTCCTGCAGGCTGAACAGAAGGCCGCCACGGAGCTGACCGGCGACGAGGCGGAGCTGTTGGTGCGGTCGGACATCGGTGCGTGGGTCAATATGAAGACCGTCGCCCCGATCTACAGTACGATGCTCGACAAGTTCCAGGAGCAGATGGCCCGCCCGGGCATGATGGGGCCGCCGAAGTTCTTGGCCAGCGTCTTTCCGTTCTATAAAACCATGATCGCCCAGATGCAGTCAGTCGCGGTGGGCGGCCGGTTCGTCGAGACCGGGTTGGTCTTTGAAGAGGCGATTACCTTCCTGCCCGACAGCAATTTCGCCAAGGCTATGGCCGAGGCCAAGACCTCGACCGCGAAAGAGCTGCTGAACCGCCTGCCGAACCTGCCCTACGTTCTGGCTTTCGGCGCCGTCGGCAATACCAGCGAGCAGGAAAAAGAAATGACCGATGAGCTGCTGGATAAGCTGCTGGCTGACGAGTCGATGGCCGAGGTCCCCGAAGAGACCAAGGCGAAAATCAAGGAGCTGGCCATCGGCTTCAACGAGCAGGTTACGGGCGCGCAGCTTGTCGGCGGCGGAGCGCCGGAAGGCAGCGGCCTCTTCGGCCTGGCCTACGTCATCCAGTGCAAGGACGCCGAAACCGTCAAGGGCATGCTGGCCGACAGCGCAGCGGTAACGGAAACTCTTATCAAAAGCCTCGTCGACGATGAGGACGCACAGCAGTTGAAGATTTCCTACATCGAGGCCGCAGACACCGCCGGGGAAGCGCAGGTCGATGCGATCAGCATCACCCACCCGGAACTGGCCGAGATGGACGAGGAAGATAAGGCGGAAATGAAAAAGGTCCTCGGCGAGGACGGCGTCCGCCTGCTTATAGCCGCCGCGGACGAAAATGCCGTAGTCGTAACGTTCGGCGGCTCGCAGGCCTTCATGGCCGAGGCGCTAAAGACCGCCGCCGGCGGCGGGACTATACCCGCCGGCGAAGAACTCGCCGAGGCGCTTAAATACATGCCCGACAAGCCCACGGGAATTATGCTGCTGAACGTCGGGAACCTCTTCGATGTGATCCTCAAAGGCACCAGGGTCATGCAAGACAATGAAGAGGCGATGCTGCCGATCCAGATTACCACCAAGACACCAATCGCCATCGGCGCCGGCGTACAGGCAAACGCCGTTCGCGTGGTAGCCTATGTGCCCAACAAGTTGATTCAGGAAGCCGTGGGCGCAGCGATGATGTTTATGATGCCCCAGCCCGCCATGCCCGCCGGCGGCGAGCCGACGCAGGGCGGGGAAGACTTTTAATAATTACGAATTTTGCATTTACTAGCCGCGAGCGGAAGCGAGCGGGACGAATTGCGGATTGCGAATTAAATAAACGCGGCGGCTCCACCATGTCAGGGTCGCCGCGTTTTTTCGTGAAATTCGTACAATTCATGGATTACCACATCAATGATATCACGCCGGAAGGCGAAATTGGATGGAGAACATCGGCCGGACAATCAGCAGTGAACTTTTGCCGCGGGTCAGCCGGCCTGGGCAATACATCGGCCTGGAGACCAACGCCCGCTGCGGCGACGTGCAATCGGCTGAAGTAAGCGTCGTATTGGCCTTTCCCGACGCCTACAACATCGGCATCAGCCACCTCGGAAGCCAGCTTTTATATCACATGCTGAACGACATGCCGCACGTAGCATGCGACCGGACGTATTGCCCGTTTCCCGACGCCGAGGCGGTAATGCGAAGCCGCAGCCTGGACCTGTTCGGCTGGGAAAGCCGCTGCCGCGTGCGCGACTTCGACGTTGTGGGCTTCTCGCTGGCCTACGAGATGTGCGCCACGAACGTGCTGACGATGCTGGATTTGGCCGGCGTGCCTCTGCACGCAGCCGGGCGAACCGAGCAGGACCCGCTGGTAATCGCCGGCGACGCGTGGGCCGACAGCCCAGAACCTATGGCGCCGTTTATCGACCTGTTCCTCGTCGGTGACGGTGAGCGGCCGCTGGCTGCGCTGGCGGAGCTTGTAGGGCGAATGAAACGCCAACACGCCGCGCGCGAGGAAATCGTACTCGAAGCCGCACGCACCATACCCGCTACATACGCGCCGCGTTTCTACGAGCCGCAGTATCACAGCGACGGCAAGCTCGCGGCCATGCAGCGATTGCGAAACGACGTGCCTCGTCAAATTCAACGCGCCCACCTGCCGAGCATGTCCGATTCGCCGGTTGTTGCCAGCCCGCTCGTACCGCTTTCAGAGGCCGTCCACGAGCGCGTAACCATAGAAATCATGCGAGGCTGCCCCCACGGTTGCCGGTTCTGCCAGGCCGGTCATACGCGCCTGCCGGTACGCCGCCGAACGGTGGACGAAATCCTGAATGCAGCACGGTCAGCCGTCGCGGCGACCGGATACGAGGAGATATCGCTGCTGAGCCTTTCGACAAGCGATTATCCGCACCTGGACGAACTCATCGAGCGTCTAAACGCCGAATTTGCCGGCCGGCACGTCTCGATCTCGCTGCCGTCGCTTCGCGCCGACAGCCAGCTTCGCATACTGCCCAAGCTCACCAGTACGGTTCGCAAGGGCGGGCTGACCATCGCAGCCGAGGCGGGCAGCGAGCGGCTGCGGCGGGCTATACGAAAGAACATCACCGAACAGGACATGCTCGCCGGCGTCCGTGCCGCCTACGAAGCAGGCTGGCAGAAGGTCAAGGTGTACTTCATGGCCGGCCTGCCCGGCGAAACCGACGCCGACATCGACGCCATCTTCGAGCTCTGCCTGAGACTGTCTAACACCCGAAAAGAAGTGGACGGCCGGCGCGGGGCGATTGACGCAAGCGTATCATGGTTCGTGCCCAAGCCGCACACGCCCATGCATTGGTGCGCGATGCGCGAGCCGAATTATTTCTTCGCCGTCCGCCGGCGATTGCGAGAGCTTTCACGCCGCTCGCCCGTGAACTTCAAATTTCACCGGATCGAGCGAAGCCTGCTGGAGGCCCTGCTGTGTCGCTGCGACCGCCGCGTCGCGGCGACTATCGAGGCCGCCTGGCGACTGGGCGCGCGGATGGACGCGTGGGACGAGCACTTCGACTACGAAAAATGGACCGCCGCACTCGAGCAGACCGGCATCGACCCGGCGTTCTACGTCCACCGCCAAATCCCGACCGACGAACCGCTGTGCTTCTCGCACATCACCGACAAACGCGGGACGGATTTCCTACTGGCGGAATATCGAAAGATGATAGACATCCTGAAGACGTAACACAAAGACCCCAAAGATCACGAAGATCACCAAGAATATCAAAATCATGAAAAAGATTTTTCTCTTTTGGTCTTGGTGGTCTTTGTGACGATACTGTTCGTTATTACCACAGAACGTCCCTCGCGTCGAAGACAGGCCCGTCGGTGCAGCAAAGCTTGAAGCTCCAGCCTTGTTCGCTTTCATCGCGGATTTTCACCACGCACGACTGGCATGTGCCCATGCCGCAGGCCATGTATCGCTCCAGTGCGAGTTGGCATTCTATGCCGGCGGCGATGCAGGTATCCGCGACGGCGGCCATCATCGCTTCAGGCCCGCAACTGTAGACCACAAGGCTGCCCGGCGAAATCGTCTTCCGGCCAAGCCATCGCGCCAAGGCGCCGGAGACGAAACCCTCGACCCCCAGTGTCCCGTCGTCCGTGGCAACGGCCGCCTCGATGCCCAGGGCGCTGAACTGCCGTATGCACAGGGCGGGCTTGCCGTTGGCATCAGGCGGCTTGTCCGCAACAAGCTCCAGCGGCAGCAGGTTCGCGCTGCGCGAGCCGACAAAGGCCGTTACGTCCTTGCCGGCCGACGCGAGCGCCTCGGCCAGGTAGAGCAGAGGCGGTATCCCCACGCCGCCGCCGACCAGAACGGCGGCGGGCTTGTTGTTGCCGAGGGTAAAACCGTTGCCCAGCGGCCCCAGCACGCTCAGCCGCTCGGCCGGCTGAAGCCCGGCCAGCCGGGCCGTGCCCGCTCCGATGGTTCGATAGATAACGTCCAGCTCTACGCCGCCCTGAACGTCCCGCCGCCCGGCGAGGCTAAATGGCCTGCGCAGCAGCGGGTGGCGACGGGTGAGTTCCGGCTGTGCAAGTTTAGGCCACTTACCTTCAGGCCAGTCCACCTCGCCGAGGCCGCCTTGCTCCGCCGGTCGGCAGCACTGCAATTGAACAAACTGGCCCGCCCGGCTCGGCGGAAACTCATCCGCGCGAAGCCGCAGGCAAAAATGCTCGTCGCAAAGACGCTCGTTGGCGATTATCTCGGCGACGAAGGTCCCGCGTGTTTTCAAGGTTCGACCGGGAGACATTAAAAAACATCCTAGAGCGAGCATGCCCACCCGTCAACGGAATCGGCAACGGCTTCCATGCGTCTTTCTGTTGAAGTCCTTGGCTGGTTCGGTATTTGGCAATAACATGGTAGCAATGCTTGCCTCTTCGCTAGACAGCTTCACGCAGACCGCAAATCTCGTCGAAGGCATTTTCTGGCTCGGCATTGCCGCCTGCTTTCTTGTCTCCTGCTTGTGGCCGGGGCGGCACCGGACCAAATATATCGCCACAGCCAACTTCGCCGCTTTTGGGTGCTCGGACTTTGTGGAAGTGCACACCGGTATGTGGTGGCGGCCGTGGTGGCTGCTGGTGTGGAAGGGCGTTTGCATAGTCATCATGGCTGTGCAACTATTTTGGTACGCCAAGCGGA
Source organism: Planctomycetota bacterium (assembly GCA_034189755.1). GTDB lineage: Bacteria > Planctomycetota > Phycisphaerae > SM23-33 > SM23-33 > JAXIHJ01. The sequence continues at coordinate 6,595 of JAXIHJ010000082.1, read as the reverse complement.
AAATCAGTCGGCCCGCGCCCGGTCGCGGCAACGCGAAGCCGTAGGAGAAAATGCTCGTCGCAAAGACGCTCGTTGGCGATTATCTCGGCGACGAAGGTCCCGCGTGTTTTAGAGGTCGAACCGGAAGGCATCGAACTCATCGTAGACCACCACCCCATCGTCAATGTACGTGTTGCGCCGTTGACAGACGTGGTGTGGGCCTCTACCATCGCGCTGCGAAGGAGATTCATCATGGCCGGTAAAAAAGCGAAACCGAAGCAGGCGAAACGGTTGAAAAAATCCTGGCACGGTCGCCTGAAAGCCGACGCCGACGAGGCGACGGCAAAGTTTCTCGCCAGCCTCGACGTTGATGAGGCACTGTGGCGGTACGACATCGTCGGCTCGATCGCGCACGCGCAGATGCTGAGCGAGGTCGGCATTGTTACGCGGTCGGATTTCGGCCGAATTAAAAAGGGCCTTCTGGCCGTCGCCGCTGCAATCGAGGCCGGCCGGCTGGAGATGCCCGTCGAGCTGGAAGACATCCACATGGTAATCGAGAAGGCCCTGATCGACCGTGTGGGCGCCGCCGGGGCCAAGCTGCACACCGGCCGAAGCCGAAACGACCAGGTCGCACTGGACCTGCGACTCTGGGCGCGCGACGCGGTCGATAACCTGCGCGACGGCATCGCCGCTTTGCAGCGGGCGCTGACCGGCCTGGCGGAAAAATATGGCGATCTGATCGTTCCGGCCTACACGCACCTTCAGCGCGCCCAGCCCGTTCTGGCCGGCCATGCGGTGCTGGCCTACGTCGAAATGCTACAGCGCGACGCCGAGCGCCTGGCCGATGCGCGGCGGCGGATCAACGTCTGCCCGCTGGGCGCTGGGGCCGTAGCCGGCAGCTCACTGCCGCTGGACCGCACGCGAACCGCCGAGCTTTTGGGCTTCGAGAAGTTCAGCCGAAACAGCATCGACGCAACCTCCGACCGGGATTTCCTGGCCGAGCTGTGCTTCGACTGCGCGATGCTGGCGGTGCACCTGTCACGCTGGGCCGAAGACTGGATTATCTACTCGACGACTGAGTTCGGCATGCTCGAACTGCACGAGGCCTACTGCACGGGAAGCTCGATGATGCCGCAGAAGAAAAACGCCGACACGCTGGAACTTGTCCGCGGCAAGTCGGCCGGCGCGATTGCACAACTGGTCGGCCTGCTTACACTGCTGAAGGGCCTGCCGCTGGCTTACAACCGCGACATGCAGGACGACAAGCGATTCGCCTTGGCAGCCGTCGATGCAATGCAACAATCACTGACGGTCGCGGCGAAGATTGCAGCCACGACAAAGTTCAACACCGAGCGCATCGCAGCCGATCTGGACGCCGGCTTCCTTGATGCGACGGCGCTGGCGGAATACCTCGTCACCAAGGGCGTGCCGTTCCGCACCGCACATGGGATTATCGCCAAGCTCGTTAGCCGGGCCGAGCGCGAAGGCAAAACACTCGCCGAGCTGCCGCTGAAGACGCTCCGGGCCGCCGCGGGCAAAATCGACAAGGACGTCTACAACCATCTCGGCCCGGTAAACGTCGTGAAGCGATACGCCACAGACGGCGCCGGCGGCAAAAAACAACTCCGCAAGCAATTGGCCTTCTGGCGGCGAAAACTCACTTAGCCATGCTCGAATCGGATTTCATCGACTGGGTTTGCCGGCAGGGCGGGTTCGATCCGTCGACTGTGCTGGTAGGACCGGGCGACGACTGTGCCGTGGTTCTCTGCGGCTCGGATAAGCTGCTGGTAACGACCGACCAGGTGCTCGACGGAGTGCATTTCAACCTCGCCACCCACGGCGCGGAAGCCGCCGGCCGAAAGGCGATGGCACGCAACCTCTCGGACGTCGCGGCGATGGCTGCCGTGCCGTTCGGCGCGGTGGCTTCGGTTTCTCTGTCGAAGGGTTTGACACGCAGCGACGCCGAGGCGATTTACAAGGGTCTGCGCCGCATCGGCGACGAGTTCGGCTGTCCTCTGGTCGGCGGTGACGTCGCGGCCTGGGCCGGCCCGCTCGCTGTCAGTGCAACGGTGTTCGCCAGAGACGGCGACATCGAACCCGTTCTGCGAAGCGGGGCGAAGCTCGGCGATGCGATTTGTCTGACCGGCTCGCTCGGCGGGGCCTGGCGGTCCGGCAGAGACCTGAACTTCACGCCGCGAATCGCCGAGGCCCGCACGCTGGCGAAAAACTACGACCTGCACGCCATGATCGACATTTCCGACGGCCTGGCGAAGGACCTTAACCATATATGCAAGGCCTCCGGCGCAGGGGCTAAAATCATCGCCGCCGACGTGCCGATTCATCCGAACGTGGCGCTAGAAGCCGCATTCGCAGACGGTGAAGATTACGAACTGCTGTTTACACTTCCGGCTGACCAGGCTAAGCGGCTCTGCAAGTATAACCCTCTTACCGTCAAGGTAACGCGAGTCGGGACGATAACACAAAGGCAGTCGCTCGTCCTGGTTCTGCCTGACGGTACGGATGAAAAACTGGTGCCGGAGGGCTGGGAACATCAAACGTAAGGTTTCCCGTTGGCTTTCGATAAGATGGAAACGTTTGAGACAAAGAGCGTTCGCGGCACTGTCGCGCTGGGCCGTCGACTCGCCGGCCGGCTGAGCCGCGGCGACTGCGTCGCGATGGTGGGCGAGCTGGGGGCGGGCAAGACCGTCCTGGTCCGAGGCATCGCAGCCGGGCTTGGACTGGCCGACGAACGCCTGGTCGCCAGCCCGACGTTCGTGCTTGTTCGAGAATATGCCGCCAGCCTGACCGTCTACCACGTCGATTTGTATAGAACAGCAGACCCCGAGGCGGAACTTGGCGCGTTGGGCCTGGAAGAAATGCTTGCCGACGGCGTGGCGTTGATCGAATGGGCCGACCGAGCCGAAAAGGCCCTGCCCAGGCCGCTATGGCAAATTCAAATCGAAATCACAGGCCGGAACAGTCGGCGGTTCCTGTTGCGGCGTATCGCCGATTGACAAGTCCGCCGCCTGCATGGTAGCCTTCTTGATTCCAGTTCAGGAGAAGCCTGTGGAAGAGGCAATCGCCAAGGCCAATACGCTGATTGAAGCGATAAGCTACATCCAGCGTTTCCGCGGCAAGACGGTCGTCGTCAAGGCGGGCGGGGCCGTCATGGACAACGAGCGCGCCTTGACGGACCTGCTGACGGACATCGTGTTTATGAGCACGGTTGGCATGAGACCCGTCATCGTTCACGGCGGCGGCAAGGCCATCTCCAACGCCATGGAAGCCAGCGGGCTTCAGGTGCAGTTTGTCCAGGGCCGGCGCTACACCGACCAGCGAACGCTGAACGTCGTCGAGCACGTGCTGTGCAACGAGATCAACCGCCACATCACCACGACCCTCGAGTCCCTGGGCGCCAGCGTGATGGAACTGCATACGCTCGGCAGTTGCGTGCTGTTCGGCGAGAAGCTCTTCCTCGAACAGGATGCTCGAAAGATAGACCTCGGCTCCGTCGGTTACGTTACGAACGTCAACGTCAAGCTGATAGAGTTACCCTGCCGGGACGGCGCGATACCTGTCATCGCGCCGCTGGCCAAGGACCGCACCGGCGCCAAGCTCAACTGCAACGCCGACACCGCCGCCGGCGAGGTGGCTGCGGCACTGAAGGCGGAGAAGCTCGTTGTCGTTTCCGACACGCACGGCATCCGGCGAAAACCCGACGACCCCGAAAGCATGATCCGCCAGATTAGCGAGGCGGAGATACAAAAGCTGATCGCCGACGGTACTATCTCAGGCGGCATGTTGCCGAAGGTCGAAGCTTGTCTGCGAGCGCTGGACGGCGGCGTGGCCAGGACGCATGTAATCGACGGGCGGCTGGCACACTCTCTGCTATTGGAAATCTTCTCAGACCGCGGCGTGGGAACGCTGATACAGAAATAGGCGTCAGAAAAAATGATAAAGGACTTCATTAACATCAAGGATTTCACAGGCGAGCAACTGAACAAGCTGCTTGACCTTGCGATTGCCGAGAAGGCGGCGTTCAAGGCCGGTAAGCTGCCGGCAACGCTGAGGAACAAAACGCTGGCGATGATCTTCGAGAAACCGTCGCTGCGGACGCGAGTGAGTTTCGAGACGGCCATGACGCATCTCGGCGGGCATGCCGTTTATCTGTCGCAGGCGGACATAGGGCTGGGCAGCCGGGAAGCGGTCCAGGACATCGCCCGCGTGCTCGGGCGAATGTGTAACGCCATTATGGCCCGCACATTCAACCACGAGTATGTCGAGCAGCTCGGCACCTTCGCCCCGGTGCCGGTGATCAACGGCCTGACGGATTATTCTCATCCCTGCCAGGCCATGGCCGACCTGATGACGGTGCAGCAAGAGTCAGGCAAGCTCGCCGGGCGGACGATGCTGTTTATCGGCGACGGCAACAACGTCGCCCTGAGCCTGGCCGCCGCCTGCGCAAAACTGAAGGTGAAATTCATCCTCGCCTCACCCGAAGGCTACGAACTGCAAGACGAATTCGTCGGCGCGCTGCCGGAAGAGTTTTTCCGGATAATACACGACCCACGCGCAGCCGTAGCCGAGGCCGACGCCATTTACACCGATACCTGGGTCTCCATGGGCCAGGAGGCCGAAAAAGACCAGCGAGCCGAGCACTTCAAGGGCTTCCAGGTAAACGCCGATCTTCTGGCCGCTGCGCCGGACGGCGTGATTGTCCTGCATTGCCTGCCCGCCAAACGAGGTTTGGAAATTACGGACGACGTCTTCGAGGCACACAGTGGTACGATTTTCGCCGAGGCGGAGAACCGCCTGCATTTCCAGCGGACGCTGTTGAACGTGCTTATCGGCAAGGGCGGAATCGAATAAACTTTCGGTCTTCCGTAAACAGGATGACGGCTGACGATTCGCAGGAGACGACGCGATGAACCGATTACGAACCTGCAACTGTTGGCTCGGTCTGGCGGCGTCGTTTGCGGCGGTGCTGGCCGGCTGCAACCTGGCAAACAAGCCTCCGGCAGGCCAGTCCGATTACACCATACTGCTGCATACCTTTTCAGGTCCGTCCCACATCAGCCAGGCCAAGTACTACAAGCAGTCCACGGAACAACTGGCGAAATGGAAAGACCTGTTTATCGTCCACGGCGACGGGCGGAGCGAGCTGTACTGGGGCAAATACAGAAGCCACAAGGCCAGCCGGGGCAATCTGAAAAAGGCGAAAAACTGGGTCACGCCGGCGGGGATCGGCCCGTTCAAGAAGGCGATAGTCGTGCCGCTGCCCGGCTCCGACATCGGTCCGCCGGAATGGAACCTCCAAAACGCCGACGGCGCGTATACCGTCGTCGTCGCCACGTTCTACGACGAGCCTAAGGCGGATTATTACGGCAGAAAACGATTCGCCGTAATGTACTGCAGGCAGCTTAGGGACAAGGGCGAAGAGGCGTACTACAATCACGGCCCGTCGCAGTCAACGGTAACGGTCGGGTCGTTTCCCGACTCGGCCGTTCAGATGGTCAAGGAAGGGTCGAGAGTTAAGCCTGTAATTCATGACCCGCGAATTGAGGCCGTCAAGCGGCGTTATCCATTCCTGGCGGTCAACGGCCGAAAGATAACGGTAACGATTATCAACAAGCAGGGCGAGGCCGAACGCGTCTTCGCCAAAAGTGAACCGGTGCACATACCCAAAAAGAAAAAGCAGAATGACACGGATTCGCTCGATCGTACTAGCCAGCCGCAACCGCGGTAAGCTTCGTGAGATCATACATACGCTGGGTGAGCTGCCGGTGGAGATGGTCGGCCTGGAGTCATTCGGCGACATCGCCGCCCCGGACGAGACCGCCGCAACCTTCGCCGAAAACGCCCGCGACAAGGCCACCTACTACGCCCGCGCCACGGGCGAATGGTGCCTGGCGGATGATTCCGGCCTGGAGGTGGACGCTTTGAACGGCGAACCCGGCGTAAGAAGCGCACGCTACGCCGCTAACGACTGCAAGCCCGACGCAGATCGAAAAACAATCGACCATGCAAATAACGCTCGCCTGCTGGCCGACCTGGCCGGCGTGCCGGATGAAAAACGCACCGCCAGATTCGTCTGCCATCTCGCACTGGCCGACGGCAAACAAGTCATCATCGAAACATCCGGCGCCATCGAAGGGCGAATCGCCCATGCGCCGCGCGGCGAGAACGGATTCGGATACGACCCGCTGTTCTTCGTGCCCACACTTGGCTGTACAACCGCACAACTCGCACCGGAAAAGAAAAACGCAGTCAGCCATCGCGGCCAGGCCGTCCGCCAGTTCGCCGCCCTGCTCCGCAGCATGTTGGCGGAAAACGATTAGGCGAATCAACGCTTATGCGTAGCTGATTGGCCGCGCCCAATTCCACCCGATTGCGCCCAATTGCGCCCAATTGCGCCCAGTTGCGCCCAATTGCGCCCAATTGCGCCCAGTTGCGCCCAGTTGCGCCCAATTGCGCCCAAACCGTTTTTTGCGTAAACCGCACAGCACAAAACACTTAGCTATTTTTGGGGTTCCAAAAACCGCCTTTTTGAAATTTTTCAAACATTGGGGTTTTTGAGCAGTGGTTCGCTAACCCGTTGCCTGCAAAAGCGTTCCGT
>JAXIHJ010000081.1:0-9270 GCA_034189755.1 Planctomycetota bacterium | reverse complement strand
GCCGCCGGACCGCGACGAGAGCCTGCAAGAAGGCGCCGACATTGATACCCGGTTCTTGTGAAAAACCGGCCCGGCCACCCGCCAGAGGCGTTCCATCGCACAGAACGGGTTGTTGTCGGAGAACGGCTGCACACGCCCGTAGCTCAGCAGGACAGAGCGGCGGTTTCCTAAACCGCAGGTCAGAGGTTCGAGTCCTCTCGGGCGTATTCCGAAGGACGTAGCGCAGCCGGCATCAAGCTCTCCGCCCGCAACAGCGCTTGAATTTTCGCCCCGAACCACACGGGCAGGGGTCGTTCCTGCCGGGCGGTTTCACCTTGGCGGACGGAGTCGCGGGTGTGTTTGGGGCAGGAGGCTGCGATTCCTTAGGTTGTGGCTGCCTGCCCTGTTTTATGTACTCGGCGATTCGTTTCAATTCCCCAAGCGCGTTACTGAAGAACATCTTGTAGCCTTCGCAGAAATGATTTACGCGAGCCGGATCAATGCCGATCGGTACGTGATGCTTCGGACAGCCACCGTGGCAATAACGCAGAAATTCGCAATGCTGACAGGCTGTCGGCAGGTCGGTCTTCAGCCTGGCGAATTCCTCAAGTTTCGGGTCTCTCACCAGGTCGGCCAGCGGCTTTTTCATAATATTGCCGATGCGCCACTCCTTGAACACGAAGTGGTCGCAGGCATAAAGGTCACCGTTGAATTCAAGCACATGTGCGTCGGCGCATCGCGGGCTGTAGCAGCATAGAGAGGCGTTTCCGTAGATAATCGTGTGCATCACACTATCGATAAATCGTTCGGAAACTTTGCCCACGTCGCGGTCGCCCCATAAGTCGAACACGTCCAGCATGAATCTTCCGAATTGTCGCCCACTACAGGCAAATGGCGCCGGCCCGCCGTCGGCAAGGCGCTCAAGAATCGGAATAAACTGCAAATAGCGAACCCCGCGGTTGACGAAGTATCTGTATACGTCACCGCCGTGTGGAGCGTTGGCGCTGTTGAGAGTAACCAGGACATTAAACTCCACGCCGTGTTTGCGCATCAATTCCAGCCCTGCCCAGGCGCGGTGAAAAGTCGGGCCGCCGGCGCGATCGCGGCGAAATTTATCATGCCATTGCGGCGGGCCGTCGATGCTGACGCCTACGAGGAATTTCTTCTCAGCCAGGAATTCGCACCACTCATCGGTCAGCAGCGTGCCGTTGGTCTGCAAGGCGTTAGTAACGGTTTGCGATTGCTTTTTGTGCCTGTCCTGAAAATCGACGGCCTTGCGGAAAAAATCCAGCCCCGCCAGTGTCGGCTCGCCTCCCTGCCAGCCGAACTGGCATCGCACCGGCATCGCTTCGAGGTATTGCCGTATGTAACTGTCCAGCACGTCGTCATCCATCAGGAACTTGCCCACGCCGTGATACAGGTCCTCAGGCTTGGATGTGTAATAGCAGTAATCGCAATCGAGATTGCACATCCCGCAGACGGGCTTGGCCATGATATTGAATGGACGAACGATTTCGGGCATTTTCCCTTACTCGCACAGAGCACCCGCCAATATAGCAAATTTGCGTTTTCCGGGCTAATAACATCACTTCCATTGAAGTGGGTTGCGATGCAGACATTGATGCTTCGCGCAGGGCGCAGCCGGCGTCTCCGGGAAGTCCGGGATGACGGGCATACGGTCTGAGAAAAACGGGGGAACTTGGTTTTTAACTCTGTTAAAACGCATTTTTTGCTGTATCTTCAATATCAGAAATTAGTTTTATATATGGAGCTATGGTGAAAAACGGCTCTGCCCCGGCATTGGCCCGCGGTATCGCCGTGCTGACGAAGGAGTAAACTGATGCGTATTCTGTATCTGGACGCCGATACGCTTCGGCCGGACCATCTGGGCTGCTACGGCTACCACCGCAACACCTCGCCGAACATCGACCGGGTCGCGGCCGAGAGTGTGCGGTTCGAGCATTACCACTGTAGCGACGCTCCGTGCCTGCCTTCACGGACCGCGCTTATGACCGGCCGGTTCGGCATCCACAGCGGCGTGGTCGGCCATGGCGGCACGGCGGCGGACGTGAGGCTGGAAGGCGAGCCTCGCCAGTTCCGCGACCGGCTTAACAGCGAAAGCCTGCCCGCTGTGCTGAGCCGGGCGGGCCTGCATACCACCACCATCAGCCCATTCGCCGAGCGGCATTCAGCCTGGACTTTCTACGCCGGTTTCCGGGAGATGCACAATCCCGGCAAGGGGGGCATGGAATCGGCTGAGGATATTACGCCGACGGCGCTGAGGTGGATCGAGCAGAACGCAAAGCAGGACAACTGGTTCCTGCACGTCAACTACTGGGACCCCCACACTCCCTACCGCGCTCCGGAGGCGTTCGGTAACCCCTTCGCCGACGAGCCGCTGCCGGAATGGTTCAACGCGGAGCTGCTCGCCGAGCAGCGCAAGAAGGTCTGCCCGCACGGCCCGCAGGAGTTGGCAATGTACACCGATGATTACGACCCGAAGTATCCGCGCTATCTCGGGCAGATAAGGGACATGAACGACCTTCACAAGATGATTGACGGCTACGACTGCGGCGTAGCCTACATGGACCAGCACATCGGACGGCTTTTTGCCGCACTTGAAGCCGTCGGCGTCATGGACGATCTGGTTATCATCTTCAGCGGCGACCACGGCGAGAACCTGGGCGAGCTGGGCATCTACGGCGAGCACAGCACAGCAGATCGGGCCACTACCCGGATACCGATGATCATTCGCTGGCCAGGCGGGGCGTCGGGCTGTGTGGACGAGGGGCTGCATTACAATCTCGACCTGGGCCCGACGCTGGCGGATCTGCTCGGCTGCGATGCGCCGGACAGCTGGGACGGGCAAAGCTACGCGCCGACAGTGCTCCGCGGCGAGGACTGCGGGCGGGAATATATTGTCGTAAGCCAGTGCGCGCACGTCTGCCAGCGGGCGGTGCGGTTTGGGCCGTGGATGTATATCCGCACCTATCACGACGGCTATCACCTCTTCCCGACGGAAATGCTGTTCAATATCGAGGCCGACCCGCACGAGCAGAAAGACCTGGCCCAGCAACAGCCGGACGTTTGCAGGCAGGCTGTTTACTACCTGAACGAGTGGCACGATGAAATGATGCGCACCCAGCGCCCCGGCTGCAACGTGGATCCGCTCCGGACGGTGATGCAGGAAGGCGGGCCAACCCACACCAGGGGTTACCTCAAGATGTATTGCGACTATCTTGAGAAGACCGGCCGAGGACATGCCGTCGAACTGCTGAAACAGCGGCATCCGGGCGAGTACGACATAGTTGCACGGTAGAGCCAACCGCATCGCAAGGCCCAATCGAGCGGCCTGGGTGGAACCGGGTTTGTTCGAAGCCGTGGCTGTTCGGCGAGGTGCTGCGCGGATTTCCTGATCTTTGATCTCCTCTCGGTTTTATGGTCCACGGCGAATGCGAGTTTATTAGGACTTGGTTCGCGTTCACAGGTTCACGACTTTTTTCCTTTGTCGTCCGCCGCCTCAGCGTCAAAATAGGCTAAGAGTCCCTAAACCGAGGTGAGTCATGCGGGTTGTGTTTTGTGGTTCCGGTAAATTTGCGGTTCCATCGCTTCGAGCGATAGCGGCAGGCGGCGACGAGATTGTCTGTGTGATAACTCAGCCTGCGCGTCCGGCCGGCCGGGGCGGCAAAGTTTCCGGCAAAAAGAAGCCGACGCCCGTAGCCGCTGCCGCAGGCGAGCTGGAAATCCCGGCTGAAAGAATCGTAGAACAGCCTGACATCAACGCCGAACAGTCGCTGACGGCCATTCGACAACTTGAACCGGACACCATTTGCGTGGTGGATTTCGGGCAGATTGTCGGCGAGGATGTTCGCCGGGCGGCTTCGTGGGGCGCCTTTAATCTGCATGGCTCGCTGCTGCCGGCGCTGCGTGGGGCGGCTCCGGTGAACTGGGCTATCATCCGCGGCCATAAACGGACGGGTGTAACTACCTTTTTGCTGGTGGATCGCATAGACGCCGGGCCGATCTACGTGCAGCGCGAGGTAGAGATAGACCCACAGCAGACTGCCCTGGAGCTTCGCGACAGGCTCGCTGAGGTCGGCGCCGAGGCTGTGTGCGACACACTTGAACTCCTGTCGGCCGGCCGGGCAAAAGGGCGCCGGCAGGACGAGTTGCTGGCGACGTTCGCACCTAAGTTGACCAAGGCTGACGGGCGGATAGACTGGACCGCCGACGCCGAAACAGTGCGAAACCTGATTCACGGCACGTGGCCCTGGCCGGGCGGGCAGACGATTTTTTGCCGCAAGGCCCGACGCGCCGCCGATGTGCAGCTTGTCATCGCCAGCGCCTCGGCCGAGCCGTCCGCCGAATCGAATGAGCCGGGACACATCGACTCGGACTTTGCCGTGGCGACCGGCAAAGGCCGGTTGCGAATCCTGGAGATTAAGCCGGCCGGGAAAAAGTTGATGAGCTGGAGAGATTTCATCAACGGCTATCGTGTAACAAGAGGCGATTGTTTCATTCGGTCCGGTTCTGTCCGTGCCGGTCCAGCCGGCCCTGATTAGTGGACAGCCATGAATGAAATACAACCTAACGCGCGGGATATCGCGGTGTGGGCGCTTCGCGACCAACGGGGCAATGTTACCGCACACCTGAACCGCGTATTGGCGAAACTTCATCCAACTTTGGCGGAGGCGTCTCTCGCGCGCGAGTTGACCCTGGGCGTGGTACGACGCCGAGCAACTCTCGACACAGTGCTGCGTACTTTTCTCAAGCAGCCCGACAAGTGCCTGCCAGGCCCACTGAGAGAAATCCTGTACGTTGGGTTGTACCAGCTTCTGTTCTTGCAGCGCGTGCCCGGCTTCGCAGCGGTCAACGAGGCGGTCAGGCAGGCTGTACAATTTCGCCACAAGCGCCAAAGCGGGTTTGTCAACGGCGTGTTACGGGCGGTGGCACGCAGCGTTTCGGAGTTGGTTTCGGCTGCTCCGACACCGGCGGCGAATGTTATTCCCATCGCCCCGGCCGAGCACCGAACGCTGGACCGGGCGGTGTTTCCAGACCCGTCGGCGGACGCTGCCGGCTTTTTGGCTGCGGCGTATTCCCTGCCGGCGATACTTGGTCGGCGATGGATCGAGAGGTTCGGCTCTTTGGAAAAGGCCGTCTCGCCGGCCATGCACGCCAACGTCCGGGCGCCGGTGGTTTTGCGGGTTAACAAGCTCAAGGCCGACGTGGAGCAGGTCCTGGCGAGCCTGTCAGCCGACGGCGCAGAGGCGCAACCGCACAGCAACGGTTGCAGCGTGGTGCTGGATGCGCATACTGACGTCACGAAACTGGCGGCGTTTCGTGAAGGATGGGTCCAGCCTCAGGATCCGACCGCTACCGCCGTGGTCCACGCAGCCGACCCCGCCGCCGGCATGGACGTATTGGATTTCTGCGCCGCGCCGGGAACGAAAACCACGCACCTGGCTGAACAGATGCGGAATCGCGGGTCGATTACGGCTGTGGACGTCTCGCACGAAAAACTGCGACGCATTGAGGATAACTGCCGCCGCATGGACGATAGCATTGTAAAGACGCATCTGGCCGAGCAGGCCGGCTCGCTGAAGCCGCAAAGCTTCGATCTGGTGATGGTGGATGCGCCATGCAGCAATACGGGCGTGCTTTCACGCCGGCCCGAGGCGAGATGGCGGTTCAGCGAAGAGCACCTGGCGACATTGGTGAAGGACCAGCAGTTGCTTCTGCAAGCGGCGGCGGCATTCGTCAAGCCGGGCAGGCGGCTGGTTTACAGTACTTGCAGCATCGAGCCTGAGGAGTGTGCCGATGTAACCGCTTGGCTGCAAAAGCACACAGACCGTGCGAGCCTCGTCCATGAGCAGTTGACGCTGCCTGCCGGGGCCGATAACCCGCTGGCCTGGTGCGATGGTGGCTATACCGCCGTGTTCGAAATGAAATAAACTCGTGACTATGGCGAAGAAGAACAAACAATCCAGCCCCCACGCACCGCGCATCACGAACCGCAAAGCGAAGCACGACTATCACATATTGGAAGTGCTGGAGTGCGGGCTTGACCTGACCGGCACGGAGGTCAAATCGCTTCGCGCCGGAGCAGCCAAGATAGACGAAGCCTACGCCCACATCCGCAACGGGGAGGTGTTTCTGGTAGGCGCCAACATCGCCGCTTATCCGCAGGCTGCGCCGGGCATGCAACATGCCCCCACGCGCGACCGCAAGCTGCTTATGCACCGTCGCCAGGTGCGCCAGCTTGAGGTGCACGTCCGCCAGAAAGGCAAAACGCTTGTTCCGCTGGTGATATACTTCAAGCGTGGCTGGGCCAAGTGCGAAATCGGCCTGGCCGTCGGAAAGAGGCAATACGACAAGCGAGAGGCGATTAAAAAACGCGACCAGCAGCGTGAAATCGATCGTGCAATGTCCCGGAGACGCCGGTAACCCGGTTTCAATCAGTCATCCATGCGCTCGGCTGTCTGCGGCGCACTTGGCGTCGCGGCGCCGGAAGCCTTGAGTGCACGATAAAAGCACCAGCCCAGGCCGACGACCAGCAGCCCCAGCATTCCCGCGAGAACAGCCAGTGAAAGCGGTGACAAATGATGTGCCTCATCGGCGGCGAGTGAAGAGGCGGTTACCGCCGTAGCAGCCTCAGGCGATTTGTGAAGCAGGACTAACATCGCCAGCAGCACGCCGGTGGCGCCGCCGACGCTCATGACACCCAGGCCGGCCGACAGGCGGGCAAAACCGCTGGGACGCCGGTCGGTCTTCTCGGCTTGCGATATCGTCGATGAGGCAATCACTGTGGCCGAAAGGCCAGCCAAAGCCGCAATTGCCAACACCACCAGCACACGCGGCGTCTCGTAGCCTAAAGGCCTCCAGAACACCATCGCCGATGCAACGTCCCGGCCGGTAACGTCGGCGACCTTCGCATGGCGGGCGAGGTCGAAGCCCCAGGCGATACCTACAATTGCGACCAGGGCAAGCACCGCGGCCAAGAGACCGCTTGCTCGGCCGATACACTTCTGGCCGACATGCTGGGCGTGCGTATCCGCGCCCGGAGAGCGGATCAAGCCAAGGATCACCGCCAGCCCGGGCGCAGCTACCGCGACAATCAGGCCGACCAGCGTCGGCAAAATCCAACGGCCGTTATCATCCTTGAGAAAATTACTCGTGCCGGAAACCTTATCCAGCAGCGACCAGACAAATAGCACGCTCAGGAGCACCGGCGCGATATAACGGATGATCCAGTCCCACCAGACGCCGATCTTCCAGTCGCTGCGTTCGTTGGCGTGTTGCCTCAGCCGGCTGATGCGATAGGCCCAGCCGACCACGACAGCCTCCAGCAGCCCCACAAGAGCAATACCGCCCCAGGGGCTGTTGATGAAGTCGTCGATGCCTCCGAGCCAATTCAGCCCGCCACGGGTGCAGTAGACCAGGCCCATGCAGATGCCGATTACGCTTATACCGATGAGTGTCTTGTTACGGTTCCAGCCGGTCTTGTCCACCAGCGATGCCAGCACGCTTTCGGTAATGCTGAAAGCCGAGTCGATCCCCAGCGTCAGCAGGGCGATAAAGAATATCGCGCCGAACCAGGCCGAGCCGGGCAACTGGGCAAGCGCATACGGAAATGCAACGAACGCCAGTCCCGCGCCGCCGTCCACCACGTTTTCCACGCCCACCGGCTGGCCGGCCTGGCTGGTGGCATAGGCCATCGCCCCCAGCGTGGCGAAGACAGCAATTCCGGCCACAAAGCTCGTGCCGATGTCGGCCAGACCTATGATCGTAGCGTTGTTGTTGATGTCGCTCTTGCGGTGCAGAAAGCTGGCGTAGGTAATCATCACGCCGAACGCCAGGCTCATGGAGAAGAACATCTGTCCGAAGCCCCATCGCCACGTTTCCGGCTTGGCCAGTTCAGACCAGTCGGGTTTGAGAAAGAAGTTCAGCCCCTCGGCGGCCCCGGGCAGCGTCAGACCGCGAACGGTCAGTATCAATAGCATGACCCAGGGCAGCGGCACCGTCCACATAACCACCTTGCTGACCAGCCTGACGCCGCGAAAAATGCAGAGATACATCAGTATCCAGATTACGGCCAGGCTGATGATTATCGGCGTTACCAGCTTTCCGAACGCCCATGGCTCGATCCCGCCTGCGGTCTGCCGGTCCGTCCATTTTTGGAGGTAGGATGTGTAGAAAAAGTCGCTGGCCTTCCGGACGCCTTCAAGCCCCTTGCCCGCCCAGGGCAGCTCCCCGCCGCTGAAAATCCCCTTGAGGCATTCGACAAGATAGCTGCCGCACCAGGCAAGGATAACCGGGTAATAGGTGATGATGATGAAACCCAGCAGTATGCCCCACCATCCGATCGGCTCGGCCTTGCGGTTAATGCCGCGATAAGCGTCCGGAGCGGCGCGCTGCGTCATGTGGCCCAGCGAAAACTCCAGTATGAGCAGCGGAATGCCTATCAGAAGCATCGCCAGCAGGTAGGGAATCAGAAACGCACCGCCGCCGTTGTCGTAAACCTTGTACGGGAAGCCCCACAGGTTACCAAGCCCGACCGCAGATCCGATCGCCGCAAGAACAAAACCCGCACGGCTGCCCCAGTTTTCGCGCTGTTCTTCGAGGAGATACTTGGCCTTAGCCATAAAGGCATTCCTTTAATTTCGGCATCGGTGGATAAGAAGCGATTATGATGTGTCAAATCGGCGATGGGGACAAGCGGTTTTTGCGGCAAAAGCATCGCTAAACGTATGGAAGGATTATCCGATATATGTTATAATGATCTTAGTGAGAGGTAGTCGAAGCTCCCTTGTAAGCCTCATCTTCGGGGGCGAATTGGATTCGACCGGACGAGTTGAGGTATCGGTTGCGTGCCGAGGTTCCAAGGCGGCCTCGTTAAACACCTTGGGCTAACTTTACTTGCCAATCACAACTTGGCAATGGCTGCCTAATTAGGCGGCTCGTCCTTCGGGCCTTTGCCCGCGTGGCTCGAAAGGACGACGATCAGCGGGCTTGCCGGCTGGAAGTGGGGCGGTTACCCGGCCGGGACTTATGTCGCCCTGGCCCGTGCGAACCGTGTCTCATGCGGGTCGCGCGGGTGAGATTAAATCAGGGACTACGCACGTAGACGCCGATGCTGAAACGTCACGGGACGCGGGTTCGATTCCCGCCGCCTCCAGTGAGAGTAACGCATCTAAACGCTCTCTCACCAAACCATGCCCACGGACCGTAGCCTGTGGGCATGTTCATTTTCCACCTGTATTCAAAGGCTTTTCGTAATGTCTCCCGCTCTGA
>JAXIHJ010000080.1:0-7411 GCA_034189755.1 Planctomycetota bacterium | reverse complement strand
CAAAAAGGTGGTTTTGGGGACCCCAAAAATAGCTAAGTGTTTTTACATGCGATACTTACGCAAAAAACGGTTTGGGCGCAATTGGGCGCAATTGGGCGCAATTGGGCGCAATCGGGCGCAATTGGGCGCAACTGGGCGCAATTGGGTGGAATTGGGCGCAACCGGCCGGTGTGCCGCTGAGAACGGCGATGTCGAATATGCCTTTCATGGCCGATAACGTACACACGTGCCGGACTGTCTTGACAAGCAGAGGAGTTTTTTGGTCCTCCGGTTGCGGACAAATTTTCAGCTTGTAACGTTTCTCAGCGGCGGGTAATACTATCCGGTATGAACAGGAACCTGATGGCCCTTACAACATGCCTTGCGGTGTGCCTTGCCGGATGCGTCGAGCGTGAGATGACCATTACCTCCGAGCCGGACGGTGCACTGGTGTTCGTCTCGGACGTGGAGGTCGGCAGAACTCCCCTGAAGATGCCGTTCACGTGGTACGGCGACTACGACATTATCCTCCGCAAGGACGGCTACAAAACGATCAAAACTCACGCGAATATCACGCCGCCCTGGTATGAGATTCCGCCTCTGGACCTGTTAAGCGCGATGGCGCCGTGGACCTACCACGACCGGCGGTACCTGCACTACAAACTTGACGACTACGTACCCGGCAGCGACGCCGATCTGCTCGAACGGGCCGAGCGGCTCAAACGGCAAAACGCCGAGGCCGTTCCGCAGTAGCCTTAATACGGGTTCATAAGATATTCAGGAGGGAATTTTTTGACCGAGTATCTTCCCGTGGTTTGCGCACCTGCTCCGTAAGGCGCATCCCCCGCATCTTGCAGAGGTTTTTAAGGTGCAGCGGGGCGTTTGGAAAGGCCTTGGTGATTTCTTCCTGGCCGACGGCTGCCTCGTCGTACTTGGGGTGGGATACGCGCAGCACCCGGCCATCGGCGCCGAGGACGTAGGTAAAGGCAAGCTCACGCCGCCCGGAGTACCGAAAAGTCACCCGGCAGCCGCCATTGTTCTCACTTGCAGCCTGGCCGGCATATTCCATCTCCACCAGGCCGAGATAGGTGGTTTGCCTTCGGGGAGGCGTCTCATTAAAAACAAGCTGAAATGTCGCCGAGGTTTTTTCGCGTGCGACGGCTGAGGCGGCGAGGGTTAACATGCCTTCGGGCAGGTAATTATCAGGTACGTCGACGTGACTTTGATATTTGCGGCCTTTAATTCTTTGCTGGACGAGAATCCTGCCGTCGGCCAGTTGTATTCTGGTGTTGGGCAGGGGTATCAGGCCGGCCGGTCCGGGCAGGAGGGGTCCGGCAAGATAGTTGTTTTCGGTGGCGTCGGCGTTCAGGCTCCAGTGTTCCCAACTGCGTATCGAACCTTTCGGGGTAAAAGCAATGCTTATGCCTTCGAACCCCTTGTCAGGCCGGCGAAAACGCGCCATCGCACGCCAGCCGATGAGTTCTTTATCGGAGCGAATCGCAAACCATTCGATGGCCTGCTCTTCTTTCCAGAAGGCATCCAGGCCTCGGCTGCGGATTTGGGCCAGGATGTCCGCCCCGCGATGTTGATAGCCTGATCGGCTGCGAACCAGCCACCACGCGACGGCGACACTGCCCAGCAGGACACCGAGCAGAACCACGCTTCGCACCGTTCGTCTGAGACCTTCCGGATGGTTGGACAAGGCACACATGCAGGCCATGGTACGCCGGATGCGGCTGCGATGTAAAGGGCGTGCTGTCCTCGAGGGCCTCGAACTACGCTCTGAAACGGTGCTTGACTGGTGTTTGTATCATATTGCAAAATAGCGGCCTTAACGCTCAAACCCCCCGGCTCCTTCGAGGGGTTTTTGGAGTTGGAGCCAGAACCGGATGGTACGGCGTCGTCATGGTGTCAACCCGGCCAAGGTGAAGCTCGCAGCCAGCGTCATCGAGGCCAATCCACCGCTGGAGATATTCCAGCAGCGGCTGGAGCTGCGCCGTCGGTGGAGCGTAACCCTGCTGAACCTGCTTTCGGTAGTGCTGCTGACCGTTTCCTTTGCGCCTTTTGATTGCTGGTTCCTGGGTTTCGTGGCGCTGGTGCCGTGGGCGATGGCGCTGGCCGGCGGCATGCATCGCCGCTGGTCCCTGCTGTGTGGGACGCTGGCCGGAACGGTGTTCTGGGCGGCGAACCTGTATTGGCTTTCGTGGATCACGCTGGCCGGTTATGCGGCGTCGGTTGTGTACCTTTCGGCGTACTGGTTTCTGGCGGCGGTGATCGTTCTGGCGAGCCTGCGGCGAAACTGGCCGATGTGGCTGGTCCTGCCGATAGTCTGGGTATCGCTGGAATACGTCCGTGCGTACGTCATCGGCGGCTTTCCGTGGTTCTTCCTTGCCCACAGCCAATATGCCCAAACCCGGCTGATTCAGATCGCCGACGTAACGGGCCAGTACGGCGTATCGTTTTTCGTCGCGATGGTCAACGGGGCGATGGTGGATTTGATGGTGCACCCGCTGTTTGTCCGCTCGCGCCGCGGGGCGCGCCTGGCACACGAGATTTTCATCAGCCTTATGGCAACGGCTCTGACCGCCGCTGCGCTACTGGGCTACGGCACCTGGCGGCTGAGCCAGCAAACGCAGAAGCGCGGCCCGATCATCGGGATCGTCCAGCAGGCCTTTCCGATTTCGCTCCACGGGCGGTCCGCCGGCCCTGATAAGATCCTCCAGAGTCATATCCGGGCCAGTGAAGGTTTTATCAGGCCCGGCGGCGGCAGGCCCGAGCTGGTCATCTGGCCGGAAACAATGCTGCCCGGCGACCTGAACCCGGAAATGATTGATATGGACCTGACAAAGCTCCGCGGCGCGGACCTGCGGCTGCTGGCGGAGCGCACATTCGGCCCGGCGGTCTGGGAAGGCAAGTACTCCGATGCCGTCATCCGGGGTAATCTTCAGCGGGAGATGGACCTCCGTCGGAAGCAGGCCGAGATGCTCGGCGTCCTTTCGCGGCGGCTGGCCTGCCCGGTCCTTGCCGGCGCTGTCACGCTGCACCGCAACCCCGCCCCTGTCGACCGCTCGGACCGCTGGCTGCGGCGGAACTCGGCGCTGTGGTTCGACCGCAGCGCCAGGCCCACCGCGACCTACGCCAAGATGCACCTCGTACCTTTTAGCGAGTATGTGCCGTTTAAAAGCTCCTGGCCTGGTCTGTATCGTCTGCTTCGGCGTTTCGTGCCGGCGGTAATGGAGCAGTTAGCCCCCGGGCGACGGCTGACGCGGTTCAAACTGGCCCGCGACGGGCAGGTCTGGCGCCTGGCGAGTCCTATTTGTTACGAAGGCACCTTCGCCCGCGTCTGCCGGGCCATGGTTGTTCAGAACGGCCGCAAAACCGTGGATATCCTTGCGAATCTTTCCAACGACGGCTGGTTCGTCTGGGAATGGTCCGACAGGCGGCAGCACGCCAGCACCGAACATGCGCAGCATCTGGTTCAATATTGTTTCCGCGCCGTGGAGAACCGCGTGCCTGTCGTGCGGGCGGTCAATACCGGCATCAGCGGTTCGATTGACTCCAACGGGCGAATTGTGGCGGTGGTGAATCAGCAAGGCCGGCGAAAAATGGTGGCGGGAACTCTCTTATTGGATGGCTTGCCGGGGGACGATAAAGACTATAAACTCCAGCACGGACCACAAGTGCTTGTGGATGCAAGACTCAGCGTGTACAGTCTTGCGGGCGACGTCTTCGCCGTAACGGTCGGTTTGGTTGCCGTGGCTATGGTAATTATGCTAGGCTGGAGACGCTTGAAAGTTAAAAAAGAGGTGAATGCGTGAGACATGGCATAGGGGCTTGGTGTTTGGTGGTGTTGGCGATAGCCGGCACAGCTATATTTGCCGGCTGTAACGGGAACCGAAACGCCGGCATTGATGCGAGTCGGGCCTATATCGATGCGCGAACGGCTATTCGTCAGGCGGCGGAGGACCAAGACCCGGTAACACGATCACGCGCGATTGAGGCCCTGGCTGAGACAGTGGCGGACCAGGCCGGTGGTCTGTTCACCCAGGCCCTGAGCGACCCCAACCCGACGGTTCGTTACGCCGCAGCCATGGCGCTCGGCGACGTAAAATACGCCCCGGGCAAAAAGACGCTGCT
Organism: Planctomycetota bacterium; assembly: GCA_034189755.1. Lineage (GTDB taxonomy): Bacteria > Planctomycetota > Phycisphaerae > SM23-33 > SM23-33 > JAXIHJ01. Next base: position 3,295 of record JAXIHJ010000080.1, on the reverse strand, counting down.
GAAGATGGCCGAAACCGACGAGCCTGACAAGCGGGTGCTCTGTGCCGTTATCTATGCCCTATACCGCCTCGGCGACGATAGATACGCCGGTGAGCTGGGCGGGTTGCTGTTCGATAAGGAAAAACTAGTCCGCAGTTGTGCGGCCCAGGCAATGGGCAGGATGCGCGAGCCGTCTGCGATCGGCCCACTGAAGACGCTTCAGAGCGACGAGCACGATGCGGCTGTAGAGTTGCAAATCGTCGAGTCCCTGGCGATGCTGGGCGACGCCCGAAGCAGGGAGCTTCTCGAATCCTACACCAAGCGGACCCCGTATTTGGACGACCGCCTGATTGCGATCCAGGCTATACCGGAAGTAGCCGCACAATCGCCCCGCGCAGTGCAGACCTTGAGCGATCTGCTTTCCAAGCGTCATCCGACGACTGTGCGGCTGGCTGCCGCCGGGGCGCTGGCCCGGCTGGGCGTGGTGGACGAAGGCGGCTATGAGCTTTGCATTCAGGCGGTACAGGACCCGGACACGGTGCTTCTGGAAGGCCCCGAAAAGGCCCGCCGGGTAACGCCTGCCGACGCAAGCTCGCTTCAGGCCCTGGCGGCAATCTCGCTTGGCTGGATGAATCAGGAAGAGGCGGTGGACGTGCTTCACCCGCTGTTGGCGTCGCCCAATGGTATCGTGCGGGTCGCTGCGGGAATGAGTATCCTTAACCTGCTGTCGGACTACGGCTTCGGCGGCGAACCGGCTCGGCGAAAGCCAGCAGAAATGGCGCCGGCAAAGCCGTCTGCGACCTCGCGTCCGGCCCGGAGACCCAAACGACGGAAACTGCACACCGCGGGCGCGAAGGATTAAACCCGCCGGTCGCCGCAGGAAATTTGCTTGACTTGACTTGCCGTGAAAATACAATCAGCCCCCAAAGGGCTGTTTTTATGGCCCTGCATGGATGTGGGGTGTATAACTTGCAGTCAAGACGCTATTTGTATGTGCAGCGCCGAAGGGCATAAGGAGACACGGTGAATATCTTGACGAAAATATGCGTGGTGGTCCTGCTGGTGCTGATTTTGCTGGCCTGTCCTGTCTTTATCACGCAGGCAACCGTGGCGCCGAACTACCGTTATTACTACGAGCAGGAGACAGAGCGGGCCGAGATGTACGCCCAGGGACTGCGCCAGGCGGAACTGGCCAACAAGCTCCTCATTCAGCAGCGTGACCGGGCCGTGAAGCTGGCTGCGGACACCAACCTCGCCAAGCGGAAGGAAGTCCAGCAGCTCCAGAGCCTGCTGGCCGAAAAGCAACTCGAAGCGACCCGTTTCCAACTGTCGATCAACTCCATTAACGAGGATTTGGCAAAGCTGAGGGTCAATCTCGATCATGAGCTTAAACGCAACGCTGCGCTCTCAGCCAAGCTTAACGAATCCTGGGCAAAGATTAACAAGATCACCGAGGAAAACCGCCAGACCGGCGAGTTGCTCAGGGAGACCCAGGCTGAAGTGGAGCGTCTGGAGAAGGTCGCCCGCGTTCGTCATGAGCAACTGGCTGAGCGTGAGGAGCAAATCCGGGTGCTGGAGCGCAAGCTGGAGGCGACGGGCAAGCCCAGCGACGAAGCCCCAGCCGGGGCCGTAGTGGTTCGCTCGTCCGTAAAGATATCAGGGACGGTTACAGCCGTTCGAGGCGACCTGGCCAGTGTGAACGTTGGTTCGGCCAAGGGCCTCAAAACCGGTATGAAGTTAATCGTGTATCGCGGCGCCGAGTTCGTGGCCCACCTTAGAATTCAGGAGGTGGACACCAACCAGGCCGCCGGTATTGTCCTGGATAAACGCCTGGCCGTAAAACAGGGCGACAAGGTCGCCACGAGCTTAAAGTAGCCGGAGACGTCAACCATGACACAACTACCGTCGCAAGAGCCAGTGGTGCAGGTTAAGCCGCAGGCGAATATTTACACACTGCTGCTGATCGTCGCTGTCCTTGCATTAGCGGTAACGATCGGTATCGTTATCTGGAGCCTTCTGTCGCCTCCGCCGGAGGGCTACGGGCTGACGTTCGAAAGCCTTTTCAAGCCGTTTGAGCAACCGACGGGGCAATAATTTCAGGGACAACTTTGGCATGATCTTTGACCCTATACTTGGGCTGTTTTCCATGGACATGGGTATCGACCTGGGTACCTGCAATACCCTGGTCTGTGTCCGTGGTCAGGGGATCGTCCTGAATGAGCCGTCGGTGGTGGCTGTCAAGCGCGGCACCAACCGCGTGCTGCAAAACGGCAACGCCGTCGGGCTGGTCGCCAAGGAGATGCTGGGCAAGACTCCGGGGTCTATCAGTGCGATTAGGCCGATGAAGGACGGCGTCATCGCCGATTTCGACATTACCGAGGCGATGCTCGGCTACTTTATCCGGAAGGTGCACCGTCGGCGGTCGCTGTTCGGCCTGAGGCCGCGGGTTGTTATCGCCATACCGTCTGGCATCACGGCCGTGGAAAAGCGGGCCGTGCTGAATTCGGCTGAGCGGGCCGGGGCACGCCGGGTGTATCTCGTGGAAGAGCCGATGGCCTGCGGGATCGGGGCCGAACTTCCCATCACCGAGCCGACCGCCTCGTTGATTGTGGACATCGGCGGCGGCACGACGGAAGTGGCCATTACATCACTGGCCGATATCTCCGTCTGCGAGTCCGTCCGCATCGCCGGCGACGACATGGACGAGGCTATCGCCGCCCACATGAAACGTACCTATAACCTGATGATCGGCGAGCAAACCTCTGAGCGGATCAAGATTGGGATCGGCTCGGCCGCACCGATGGAAACTGAAACGACAATGGAGGTCCGCGGACGCGACATGATTTCGGGCCTGCCCCGAAAGACCATCATCTCGTCCGAAGAGGTCCGCGAGGCGATGAAAGAACCCATCGGCGCGATAATCGATTGCGTTACCCGCACGCTGGAAAGGGCCGAGCCTGAACTGGCCGCCGACCTGGTGGACAACGGCATCAGCCTTGCCGGCGGCGGGGCGCTGTTGCGGGGCATAGACACGGTCCTCTCGAACGCCACCGGCCTGGACGTCCGGGTCGCCGACGACCCGCTGAGCTGCGTCGCACGCGGCACGGCCGTCTACCTCGAAAACCTCGAACTCTGGAAGGATACAATGGAGTCCGACGAGGATGAATTCTGAACCGGTATAATTGGTAACTTATGGGATGTTCAGCGGTCGCCGGAGCGGCGGCTTTTTTTTTTGCGCTCAGCGCGGGAGCATTGCAATTCGAAGGTAATTCATCGCCGCCGTCGCCGCCCGCAGCCGGACAACGTCCCGCAACGC